>NZ_JBHXSY010000005.1:0-175887 GCF_042715295.1 Streptomyces sp. NPDC058701
CCGCGGTCGGGGTTCTTGTGTAATAACCCCCCCCCCCCGGACCCCGGGCCCCCGCCACTCCCCCGCCCCCCGGGTCGCGGGGGCCGGGGCTTTCCCGTACGCCGTGGGTCAGGCGGGCGGGTTCTGCGTGGACAGGGCCACCGACAGCTCGGCGGCGATGCCCTGGAGGATCGGCACGATCGAGTCGGTCAGCGACTCGGTCACCCGGCCGGCCGGTCCCGAGATGGAGATCGCGGCCGCGGTCGGCGAGTTCGGCACCGAGACCGCGAGGCAGCGGACTCCTATCTCCTGCTCGTTGTCGTCGACCGCGTAGCCCACCTTGCGCACCTGCTCCAGGGCCTCCAGGAAACCCTCGGGCGTGGTGATGGTCTTCTCGGTCGCGGCCGGCATCCCGGTGCGTGCCAGCAGGGCGCGGACCTCGTCGGCGGGGGTGTAGGCCAGCAGGGCCTTGCCCACGCCGGTGGAGTGCGGCAGCACGCGGCGGCCCACCTCGGTGAACATGCGCATGGAGTGCTTGGACGGCACCTGGGCCACGTACACGATCTCGTCGCCGTCGAGCAGCGCCATGTTCGCGGTCTCGCCGGTCTCCTCGACCAGACGGGCGAGGTAGGGCCGCGCCCAGGTGCCCAGCAGCCGCGACGCGGACTCGCCGAGGCGGATCAGGCGGGGGCCGAGGGAGTACCGCCGGTTGGTCTGCTGGCGCACGTAGCCGCACGCCACGAGGGTGCGCATCAGGCGGTGGATGGTGGGCAGCGGCAGACCGCTGGCGGCGGAGAGCTCGCTGAGGCCGACTTCGCCCCCGGCGTCGGCCATGCGTTCGAGCAGATCGAAGGCGCGCTCAAGGGACTGGACGCCACCGCTGGCGGCGGCGGGCTTCGCGGAAGCGTCGGTGGTGCTGGCGCTGGACGTCGGCACGGGCGCGGTCCTTTCGGTGCTGGCAGGCAAGCAAGCAGCCTACCGGTCGGTCGGCGTCGGCCCTAGGCCAGGGGAGCCGCCTTCCCCGCCGGTCAGAGGCGGTTTGTCCTGGTGGCGGACGTCCTCGGGAGGTTACCGGCCCGCTCCCGGTGGTGGTAGCTACATTCTGTATCGCGAAATCATAATTCCATCCTGTGGAAACATCCAATCGCCGTCCAGGTGTGTCAGTGGTCCGTCCGGGCGCTCTTGACTGCTCAGGGATCGCCGTGAAGACTCCGTCAACAGAACGTTGAATTTCGCTCTGTGGAAGTAGATGGGGAGGTTCCGGTGTCCGACGTGGCTGTGGAACTGGTACTGCGCTCGACGCGCGTCATCACCCCCGAGGGGACGCGCGCCGCCTCGGTGGCCGTCGCCGACGGGAAGATCACGGCGGTGCTGGCACACGACGCCGAGGTGCCGGCCGGAGCCCGGCTGGAGGACTTCGGCGACGACGTCCTGCTCCCCGGCCTGGTCGACACCCACGTCCACGTGAACGACCCCGGCCGCACCGAGTGGGAGGGCTTCTGGACGGCCACCCGCGCCGCCGCGGCCGGCGGCATCACCACGATCCTCGACATGCCGCTCAACTCCCTGCCGCCCACCACCACGGTGGACAACCTCCGCGTCAAGCAGGAGGTCGCCCGCACCAAGGCGCACGTGGACGTCGGCTTCTGGGGCGGCGCCCTGCCCTCGAACGTCAAGGACCTGCGTCCGCTGCACGACGTGGGGGTCTACGGCTTCAAGTGCTTCCTGTCGCCCTCCGGCGTCGAGGAGTTCCCCGAGCTCGACCAGGAGCAGCTGGCCACCTCCCTCGCCGAGATCACCGGCTTCGGCGGCCTGCTGATCGTGCACGCCGAGGACCCGCACCACCTGGAGTCGGCCCCGCAGAACCCGGGCCCGAAGTACGCGGACTTCCTCGCCTCCCGTCCCCGGGACGCCGAGAACACCGCGATCCAGAACCTGATCGACCAGGCCAAGCGGCTGGACGCCCGCGTCCACGTGCTGCACCTGTCGTCCAGCGACGCGCTGCCGCTGATCGCCGCCGCCAAGGCCGAGGGCGTCCGGATCACCGTCGAGTCCTGCCCGCACTTCCTCACCCTGACGGCCGAGGAAGTCCCCGACGGCGCCACCGAGTTCAAGTGCTGCCCGCCCATCCGGGAGGCCGCCAACCAGGACCTCCTGTGGGACGCGCTCGCCGACGGCACCATCGACTGCATCGTCTCCGACCACTCGCCCTCCACCGCGGACCTGAAGACCGGCGACTTCGCCACCGCGTGGGGCGGCATCTCCTCCCTCCAGCTGGGCCTCCCGGCGATCTGGACCGAGGCGCGCGGCCGTGGCCGCTCCCTGGAGGACGTCGTGCGCTGGATGTCCGCCGCCCCGGCCGCCCTCGCCGGCCTGGCGCAGAAGGGCGCGATCGAAGCAGGCCGCGACGCCGACTTCGCCGTCCTGGCACCCGAAGAGACCTTCACCGTGGATCCCGCGGAGCTGCACCACCGCAACCGGATCACGGCGTACGCGGGCAAGACCCTGTACGGCGTCGTGAAGTCCACCTGGCTGCGCGGCACGCGGATCGCGGACCACGGAACCCCGACCGAGCCCACGGGCCTCCTCCTCGAAAGGCAGAACTGACAGTGGCACAGCGTTCGACTGGACTGACTTCCTTCACCGGCAACGCGAACCCGTACGGAGGCGGTGACCCGTACGCGGACTACCGTACGGCGGACTTCCCGTTCACCCGGTACGCGAACCTCGCCGCCCGTGAGCTGGGCGCCGGTGTCATCGAGGCCAACGACGAGTTCTTCGCCCAGCGCGAGAACCTACTGATCTCCGAGGCCGCGCACTTCGACCCCGAGGACTTCGGCCACAAGGGCAAGGTGATGGACGGCTGGGAGACCCGCCGTCGCCGCGGCGTCTCCGCCACGCAGCCGTGGCCCACCGCCGAGGACCACGACTGGGCGCTCGTCCGCCTGGGCGCCCCCGGCGTCATCCGCGGCATCATCGTCGACACCGCCCACTTCCGCGGCAACATGCCGCAGGCCGTGTCGGTCCAGGGCGCCTCGGTCGCGGGCTCCCCGACCGCGCAGGAGCTCCTCTCCGACGACGTGAAGTGGACGACCCTCGTCGAGCGCACCCCGGTCGGCGGCCACGCGGCCAACGGCTTCGAGGTGAACGTCGAGCAGCGCTTCACGCACCTGCGCGTCAACCAGCACCCCGACGGCGGCATCGCCCGCCTGCGCGTCCACGGCGAGGTCCGCACCGACCCGAAGTGGCTCGCCGCGCTGGGCACGTTCGACGTCGTCGCGCTGGAGAACGGCGGCTCCGTCGAGGACGCGTCCAACCGCTTCTACTCGCCGCCGGCCAACACCATCAACCCGGGCCGCTCCCGCAAGATGGACGACGGCTGGGAGACCGCCCGCCGCCGCGACAACGGCAACGACTGGATCCGCTACCAGCTCGTCGCCGAGTCCGAGATCCGCGCCGTCGAGATCGACACCGCGTACCTCAAGGGCAACTCGGCGGGCTGGGCCTCGCTGTCCGTCAAGACCGGCGAGGACGGCGAGTGGACGGAGTTCCTGCCGCGCACCCGCCTGCAGCCCGACACCAACCACCGTTTCGTGCTGGACGCCCCGGCGGTCGGCACCCACGTCCGGATCGACATCTTCCCGGACGGCGGCTTCTCCCGGCTGCGCCTGTTCGGCTCGCTGACGGAGGGCGGCGCCGCCGCGCACGCCGCGCGCCACCAGGAGCTGGGCGGCTGACGCCTCCCGCCCCCCGACCGCCCCGGGGGCCGACACCCCCGGAGCGCACACGGCCCGAAGGGGCGCACCGCCGAGCGGTGCGCCCCTTCGGCGCGTCGGTGTCCCGCGGGCCGGGCTACGCCGCGTGGCCGCCGTCGACCGAGAACTCGGCGCCCGTGACGTACGCGGCGTCCGGCCCCGCCAGGAACGACACCACGGCCGCCACCTCCCGGGGGGTGCCGAAGCGGCCGAGGGCCGTCAGTGCGGCCTGCGGGCCGGCGTACGGTCCGTCCGCCGGGTTCATGTCCGTGTCCACCGGACCCGGGTGGACGATGTTCGCGGTGATCCCGCGCCCGCCCAGCTCCCGGGCCAGCGCCCTGGTCAGTCCGGTCAGCGCCGACTTGCTCATCGTGTAGAGGGTGCCGCCCGGTTCGGACACCCGCTGGGTCAGGCAGCTGCCGATGATGAGGATCCGGCCGCCCTCGCCGAGCCTCGGGGCCGCGGCCCGCGTGGTCAGGAAGACGCCCCGGACGTTGACCGCCAGGACCCGGTCCACCTCGGCCGCCGTCAGCTGCTCCAGCGGTCCGAGCACGCCGACCCCCGCGTTGTTGACGAGCACGTCGAGGCGGCCGAGCTCCCGTACGGTGCGCTCCACCGCGGCGGCGCCCGCCTCCGGCTCGCCCGCGTCGGCCCGGAGGGCCAGCCCGCGGCGCCCGGTGGCCTCGATGCCCTTGAGCACCGCGGCCGCGTCCGACTCGCCGGTCCGGTAGGTGAAAGCGACGTCCGCGCCGTCCTCGGCGAGCCGCAGTGCCGTCGCGGCGCCTATGCCCCGGCTGCCGCCCGTCACCAGTGCCACTTTGCCGTTCACGGTGTTCTCCCTCGGTTGCCTCAAGTGGTTGCGTCTTCAATGAAATGGCAGTCGGGGCGCGGACGCTGGCGGGAATCGGACGTGGCGTTCACGCGCGCCGCACCGACCGGATCCGGGATCGCGGGAAGTCTGAACGGAGCAGGGCCACCGAGAGGTGACCGGCCACCGAGAGTGACCGGCCACCGAGAACCGATCAGTACCACCGAGCCGGGAGCGCAGAGCCATGGGCAAGCTGACCCTCACCACCTTCCTGACCCTCGACGGGGTGATGCAGGCCCCGGGCGGGCCGGACGAGGACCGCAGCGGCGGCTTCGACTACGGCGGCTGGCTCGTCCCGTTCGCCGACGAGGGCACGGGGGAGTTCATGAGCGAGGTGTTCGGCCGGGCCGGCGCCTTCCTGCTCGGGCGCCGCACGTACGAGATCTTCGCCGGGTACTGGCCGCGCCGGACCGACCCCGCCGACCCGATCGCGAGCCGCCTCAACGGACTGCCGAAGTACGTGGCCTCCACCACCCTGAAGGAACCGGCCTGGGCCGGCACCACCGTCATCGACGGGGAGCAGTTGCAGAGCGAGGTCGTGCGGGCCAAGGACGCGACCGAGGGGGAGCTCCAGGTCCACGGCAGCGGAGCGCTGGCGCAGTGGCTGCTGGCCCGCGACCTCGTGGACGAGCTGAACCTGCTCGTCCACCCGGTGTTCCTCGGCACCGGCCGCCGGCTGTTCCCGACGGGCGGCCTCCCCACGGCCTGCGAGGTCACCCGGTCCCGCACCACCTCCAGCGGCACGGCCATCCACACGTACCGCCCCACGGGACGCGCGGTCTTCGGCACGATGGGGGAGTGACCCGGGGCGGCCGGGGCGGCCGGGGCGGCCGCCGCGAGGCCCGGCCGGGGGACACCGCCCGGCCGGTCCCGTACGACGCCGACGCGTTCCGCGCGGCTACGGCGAGCCGCCGCCCCGCCCCGGGCCGTCCCGCCCCCGGGCCGCGCCCTCCGAGGCCCCGCCCCCCCGACCGGCCCGGAAAGCGGTCGCCCGCCGCCACCGGCTCCGGTAGCGTGGCCGCTCACCCGTGCGAGCCGCCGAAGTCTCCACCCGCCACCCGCCGTTGGAGACAGTCCGTGACCGTGGCCCCGCCAGCCCCCGCCACCGCTCCCGCCGTACCGGACGTCGCGCCCCGCCCCGCCTGGACCGCCGACCTGCCCGTCCTGGCCGTGGCCGTCGTGTGGGGCGGCAGCTACCTGGCCGCCAAGGGCATCACCACCGCGCACACCGTGATCGCCGTACTGGTGCTGCGCTTCGCGCTCGTGCTGCCCGTCCTGGTCCTCGCCGGACGGCGGCGGCTGCGGGCGCTGACCCCCGCCCAGCTGCGCGGGGCCGGGCTGCTGGGCCTCGTACTCGGCGGGATCTTCCTGCTGGAGACGTACGGGGTCGTCCACACCTCCGCCACCAACGCCGGGCTGATCATCAGCCTGACCATGATCTTCACCCCGCTCGCGGAGGCCGCCGTGCGCCGCGTCCGCCCGTCGCCCGCCTTCCTCGGCGCCGCCGCCGTCTCCGTGACCGGCGTCGTGCTGCTGACCCAGGGCGCCGGCTTCACCGGGCCGGGCCTCGGCGACCTGCTCATCCTGGGCGCCGCCCTCGCCCGGACCCTGCACGTGCTGCTGATGGCCCGCGTCAAGGCCGTCCAGGACGCCGACTCGCTCTCCTTGACCACCGTCCAGCTGGGCGGCGCGGTCCTGGTCTTCGCCCTGCTCGCCGCGCTCCCCGGCACCGGGGCCACCCCTTGGGCGGCCGCCGCGGACTTCGGGGCCGCCGAGTGGGCGGGCCTGATGTTCCTCTCCGTCTTTTGCACCCTCTTCGCGTTCTTCGTGCAGATGTGGGCCGTGCGCCGTACCTCCCCCTCCCGCGTCAGCCTGCTGCTCGGCACCGAGCCCCTGTGGGCGGCCGCCGCCGGCATCGCCATCGGGGGCGAGCACCTCGGCCCGCTCGGTTTCGCAGGCGTCGCCCTCGTCCTGGCGGGGACCGCCTGGGGGCGCCGCGCGGCCGGGTGAACGTTGGCCGGATCATGACCCGCCGCCGGCGTGCGGCGCCCGTACGCTGGCGGGCATGCCGCCGCCGGGAGCCACCCGTTCACAGGTCCGGGAGCTCCTCCAGCCGGACCCGGCGCCGCTCGCGGCGCGACACCTCGCACGCCTCCGCCACCCGCAGCGCGGCCAGGGCCTCGCGGCCGTCGCACGGATTGGGCCCCTCACCGCGGACCAGCCGGACGAAGGCGGCCAGCTCCTCTTCGTACGCCGGGGCGAACCGCTCCAGGAACCCGGTCCACGGCTTGGCCGCCGCGGGCGGCCCGTGCGGTTCGGTCGACGCGATCGGCGTCCGGTCGTCCAGCCCGACAGAGACCTGGTCCCGCTCCCCGGCCAGCTCCATCCGCACGTCGTATCCGGCGCCGTTGCACCGGGTGCCGGTCGCCGTGACGAGCGTCCCGTCGTCCAGCGTGAGCACGGCCGCCGCCGAGTCGATGTCACCCGTCTCGCGGAACCGGGCCGGACCGGCGTCGGAACCGGCCGCGTACACCTCGGTCACCTCCCGGCCGGTCACCCAGCGGACCATGTCGAAGTCGTGCACCAGGCAGTCCCGGTACAGCCCGCCGGAGGTGGCCAGGTACGCGGCGTCCGGCGGCTCCGCGTCGGCCGTCACCGTCCGTACGGTGTGCAGCCGCCCCAGGGCGCCCGAGCGGACCAGCTCCCGGGCCGTGCGGTAGCCCGAGTCGAAGCGGCGCATGAAGCCCGTCTGGAGGACCCCGCCGAGCGCGGTCACCTCGCGCACCACCGCCAGGCTGCGGGCCAGGTCGGGGGCGACCGGCTTCTCGCAGAACACCGGCAGGCCGCCCCGCACCGCCCGTACGACCAGTTCCGCGTGGCCCTCGGTGGCGCAGGCCACCACCACCGCGTCGACGCCCCAGGTGAAGACCTGCTCGACCGAGGGCGCGGCGGTGGCCCCGAGCCGGTCGGCGAGGCGCGCCGCCCGCGCGGGATCGGCGTCGGCGAGCAGGAGCGAGCCCGCGTCCGGTCGGCGGGCCAGCGCCGCCGCGTGGAACGAGCCGATCCGGCCCGTCCCGATGAGCCCGATGCGCATGCACTCAACCTGACCCCGTACGGGGGACCTGTCAATCTGCCCGCGCCTGCCCCGATGATTCCGCATGGTCCACTGTGGCGGATACTGGGCGGCTGGAACCGGAATGACCGAATGATGACGGACGACACGGACGAGGGAAGGGCACGGCGACGTGGCTAGGGTTCGGACAGGGGTGCGCGTCGTGGGCGCCGTGCTCGCGGCGGTACTGGGAGCCTCCCTCGCGGGATGCAGCAGTACGGGCGGCAAGCGCGCCGAGGAGCGGGCCAGGGCCGCCGAGGCGGGCCGTCCCGCCGTCTCCACCCCGCGCTGGACCTTCGCGATGATCACCCACGCCGGCGACGGCGACACGTTCTGGGACATCGTCCAGAAGGGTGCCAAGGAGGCCGCGGCGAAGGACAACATCAACTTCGTCTACGCCCACGACGACCAGGCCCAGCAGCAGGCACAGTTCGTGCAGAACGCGATCGACCAGAAGGTGGACGGCATCGTCGTCAGCCTCGCCAAGCCCGAGGCCCTCAGGGACGTCATCGCCAAGGCCGTCAAGGCCGGCATCCCGGTGATCACCGTGAACTCCGGCTCCGCCCAGTCCGCCGCGTACGGGGCGCTCACCCACATCGGCCAGGACGAGGAGATCGCCGGCGAGGCGGTCGGCGCCGAGCTGACGAAGCGCGGCCGCAAGAAGGCCGTCTGCGTCCTGCACGAGCAGGGCAACGTGGGCCACGAGCAGCGCTGTGCCGGAGCGAAGAAGACCTTCGGCGGCACGATGGAGAACCTGTACGTCGAGGGCACCAACATGCCCTCCGTCCAGGCGGCCCTCCAGGCCAAGCTCCAGGCCGACCCGTCCGTGGACGCGATCGTCACCCTCGGCGCTCCCTTCGCGCCCACGGCCGTCAAGGCGAAGGACGCGGCGGGCAGCAAGGCCGAGGTGGACACCTTCGACCTCAACGCGTCCGTCGCCCGCGACCTGAAGTCCGGGGCGCTCGGCTTCGCCGTGGACCAGCAGCCCTACCTCCAGGGCTACGAGGCGATCGACCTGCTCTGGCTCCACCGCTACAACGCGAACGTGCTCGGCGGCGGCCGCCCGGTCCTCACCGGACCGCAGATCGTCACCGGCGCCGAGGCGTCCGCGCTGGAGGAGTACATCAAGCGGGGCAGCCGATGAGCGCCGCCGCACCCCCCGCGGACGAACGGCTCGCGCCGAGCTCCCTGCCGCGCAGGCTGCTCGGCCGCCCGGAGCTGGGCGCGGTGGTCGGTGCCGCCGCGGTCTTCGTGTTCTTCTCCTTCGCCGCCGACAGCTTCCTGCGGGCCTCCAGCCTCAGCACGGTCCTGTACTCGGCCTCCACGATCGGGATCATGGCCGTCCCGGTGGCGATGCTGATGATCGGCGGGGAGTTCGACCTGTCGGCCGGCGTCA
Organism: Streptomyces sp. NPDC058701; assembly: GCF_042715295.1. Classification (NCBI taxonomy): domain Bacteria; kingdom Bacillati; phylum Actinomycetota; class Actinomycetes; order Kitasatosporales; family Streptomycetaceae; genus Streptomyces; species Streptomyces sp. NPDC058701. The sequence goes on from NZ_JBHXSY010000005.1 coordinate 9,111, forward strand.
TGGTCACCACCTCGGCGCTGTTCAGCTCGATGTTCAGCTACCAGATGACGGCGAACGTCTGGGTCGGCGTCCTGGTGTCGCTGCTGGTCACCCTCGCCATCGGCTTCTTCAACGGTTTCATGCTGACCCGCACCAAGCTGCCGAGCTTCATCATCACGCTCGGCACCTTCCTGATGCTGACCGGCCTGAACCTCGGCTTCACCAAGCTGATCAGCGGCTCGGTCTCCACGAAGTCCATCGCCGACATGGAGGGCTTCGCCTCCGCCCGCGCACTCTTCGCCTCGCAGTGGACCGTCGGCCCGGTCACCCTCAAGGTCACCGTCCTGTGGTGGTTCGCCCTGGTCGCGGTGGCCACCTGGATCCTGCTGCGGACCCGCGCCGGGAACTGGATCTTCGCCGTGGGCGGCGGGGCCGACGCGGCCCGCGCGACCGGCGTACCGGTGGTCAAGACCCGCATCGGGCTCTACATGGGGGTCGCGCTCTGCGCCTGGATCTCCGGCCAGCACATCCTCTTCTCGTTCGACGTGGTCCAGTCGGGCGAGGGCGTCGGCAACGAGTTCCTGTACATCATCGCGGCGGTGATCGGCGGCTGTCTGATGACCGGCGGCTACGGCTCCGCCATCGGTTCGGCCGTCGGCGCCTTCATCTTCGGCATGACCAGCAACGGCATCGTCTACGCCCAGTGGAACCCGGACTGGTTCAAGTTCTTCCTCGGCGCGATGCTGCTGCTCGCGACGCTGCTCAACGCATGGGTCCGCAAGCGGGCGGAGGCGAAGTGACCGTGACCAATTCCGGGACGACGACCGGCCCCGCACCCGCGCTGGTGAAACTGACCGACGTCAGCAAGTACTACGGCAACATCCGCGCCCTCCAGGGGGTCTCCCTGGAGGTCTCCGCCGGCGAGATCACCTGCGTCCTGGGCGACAACGGCGCCGGCAAGTCCACCCTCATCAAGATCATCGCGGGGCTGCACCGGCACGACGCCGGCTCCTTCGAGATCGAGGGCGAGGAGGCCGTACTGGCCAACCCGCGCGCGGCCCTCGACCACGGCATCGCCACCGTCTACCAGGACCTGGCCGTCGTCCCGCTGATGCCCGTCTGGCGGAACTTCTTCCTCGGCTCCGAGCCGACCCGGGGTCGGGGCCCGCTGCGCCGCCTCGACGTGGACTTCATGCGCCGCACCACCCGCACCGAGCTGCTGCGCATGGGCATCGACCTGCGCGACGTGGACCAGCCCATCGGCACCCTGTCCGGCGGCGAACGGCAGTGCGTGGCCATCGCCCGCGCCGTCTACTTCGGCGCCAAGGTGCTCGTCCTGGACGAGCCCACCGCCGCGCTCGGCGTCAAGCAGTCCGGCGTCGTCCTGAAGTACGTCGCCGCCGCCCGCGACGCGGGCCTCGGCGTGGTCCTGATCACCCACAACCCGCACCACGCGTACCTGGTCGGGGACCGTTTCGTCCTCCTCAAGCGCGGCACCATGGCGGGCAGCCACACCCGGGACTCGATCACCCTGGACGAGCTGACCCGCCAGATGGCGGGCGGCTCCGAGCTCGACGAACTGAGCCACGAGCTGGAGCGGGTGGCAGAATCAGGGTCAGACAGCACGCCACGCAGCACGCCACCAGGCCCGGGCACCCCGTCCGGCACCACCGCACCATGAGGGACGGCACGACTCGATGAGCACGTACCGGGACTTCACGCTCGCCCACCGGGGCTCGGCGCGGGGCACCGTCCTGCGGACCATCGGGACCCGTGAGCGCCGGTCGCACCTGACGGCCCCGCGCGTACCGACCGTCGGCATCGACATCGGCGGCACCAAGGTGATGGCGGGCGTCGTCGACGCCGACGGCATCATCCTGGAGAAGATCCGCGCGGAGACCCCCGACAAGTCCAAGAGCGCCAAGGTCGTCGAGGACACCATCGTCGAACTGGTCCTGGACCTCTCCGACCGGCACGACGTGCACGCGGTGGGCATCGGCGCGGCCGGATGGGTCGACGCCGACCGCTCCCGCGTCCTGTTCGCACCCCACCTGGCCTGGCGCGACGAGCCGCTGCGCGACGCGTTGCAGTCCCGGCTCGCGGTCCCCGTCATGGTGGACAACGATGCCAACACCGCCGCCTGGGCCGAGTGGCGCTTCGGCGCCGGCCGCGGCGAGGACCACCTCGTCATGATCACGCTCGGCACCGGCATCGGCGGGGCCATCCTCGAAGGCGGCCAGGTCAAGCGCGGCCGGTACGGGGTCGCGGGGGAGTTCGGCCACATGCAGGTCGTCCCCGGCGGCCACCGCTGCCCCTGCGGCAACCGTGGCTGCTGGGAACAGTACAGCTCCGGAAACGCCCTGGTCCGCGAGGCCCGCGAACTCGCCGCCGCCGACTCGCCGGTGGCGCACAACATCATCGCCCGGGTCGGCGGCAACGTCTCGGAGATCACCGGACCGCTCATCACCGAGCTGGCCCGGGAGGGCGACGCCATGTGCGTCGAACTGTTCCAGGACATCGGCCAGTGGCTCGGCGTCGGCATCGCCAACCTCGCCGCCGCCCTCGACCCCTCCTGCTTCGTCATCGGCGGCGGCGTCAGCGCCGCCGACGACCTGCTGATCGGCCCGGCCCGGGACGCCTTCCGCCGCCACCTGACCGGCCGCGGCTACCGGCCCGAGGCCCGCATCGCCAAAGCCCAGCTCGGCCCCGAGGCCGGCATGGTCGGCGCCGCCGACCTGTCCCGGCTCGTCGCCCGGCGCTTCCGCCGCGCCACGCGCCGGCGCGTCGAGCGGTACGAGCGCTACGCCCAGCTCGGCCGCCGCGCCGGCGCCGCCGGCCCCGAGGGCCAGGACCAGCAGTGACACCGCCGCCCACCCTGCCCCACCAGGCTCCCGCACCCGACGGGGACTCCGTACCGCCGCCCGCGGAGGACCGCAGGCACGTCGTACGGCGCCGCTGGGTCACCGCCATCATCATCCTGCTGCTGGTCGGCGTCCCCGCGGGCTATCTGGCCGTCTCGGCCCAGCAGAGCCGCCAGAGCGGCCGCGACAAGGCCGCCAAGGTCGCCGCGTCGAAGGTCCGCCCCGGCTGGCCCTCCAAGGTGCAGCGCAGCATCTACGAGGTGCCGATCCCGGACAAGGCATGGCGGGTCGGCTTCCTGGAGACGAACAACTGGCGCACCAGCCGGCTGTACACGCAGTTCGCGGTCACCCCGGCCGACCTGGACACCTTCCTGGCCTCCGTCGGCACCAGCCGCAGGGAGCTGACCCCCGGCGTCGCCATCTCGCCGCACGACACCGAGGTCGCGGGATGGAACTGGAAGACCCACTCGGACTGGCTCGGCACCACCCTCGAACAGGACGACCCGCGCCCCACCCGGGACATCACCGTCGACGCCACCGACCCGCGCATCGCCAGGGTCTACGTGGTCTCCGCCACCACCCCCTGACCCCGCACGCCCCGGGCCGACAGCCCTTAGCCTTGCCCCATGAAGCTCACCAAGCGGCTGCACTCCTGCGTCGAGCTGGAGAAGGACGGGCGCAGGCTCGTCATCGACCCCGGCGCCTTCAGCGAACCGGACGCGGGCCGGGGCGCCGACGCCCTGCTGGTCACGCACGAGCACCCCGACCACTTCGAGGAGGGCCGGCTGCGGGCCGTCCTCGACGCGAACCCCGCGGCGGAGCTGTGGACCCTGCGCAGCGTCGCCGGGAGGCTGGCGCCGGCCTATCCCGGCCGGGTGCACACGGTGGGCCACGGTGACGCCTTCACCGCGGCCGGATTCGACGTGCAGGTGCACGGCGAGCTGCACGCCGTGATCCACCCGGACATCCCGCGGATCACGAACGTCGGCTTCCTCGTGGACGGTTCGCTCTTCCACCCCGGTGACGCCCTGACCGTGCCCGGCACGCCCGTGGACACCCTGATGCTGCCGGTGCACGCCCCGTGGAACAAGATCGCCGAGGTGATCGACTACGTCCGCGAGGTCAAGCCCCGCCGGGCCGTCGACATCCACGACGCGTACCTCGCCGACATCGCCCGGCCGATCTACGACGGTGCCCTGGCCGCCCTGGGCGGCGCCGACCACGGCCGGCTCACCGCGGGGGACAGCACCGAACTGTGACGGTCGGTGCCAGGCGATAGGTTGGCAGGCATGCGTATCGCCACGTTCAACGTCAACTCCATCACCGCCCGGCTGCCGCGACTGCTCGCCTGGCTGGAGAGCTCGGGCACCGATGTCCTGTGCATCCAGGAGACCAAGTGCTCCGCGGAGCAGTTCCCGCACGCCGAGCTGCGCGAGCTGGGCTACGAGTCGGCCGTCAACGCCACCGGCCGGTGGAACGGGGTGGCCCTGCTCTCCCGGGTCGGCCTGGAGGACGTGGTCCCCGGGCTGCCGGGCGGGCCCGATTACGAGGGCGTCCAGGAACCCCGCGCCATCTCCGCCACCTGCGGCGGGGTCCGCGTCTGGTCGGTGTACGTGCCCAACGGCCGCGAGGTCGAGCACGACCACTACGGCTACAAGCTGGGCTGGTTCCGCTCCCTGGCCGCGGCCGTCGCGGACGACGCGGCCGGCCCCCGCCCCTTCGCGGTGCTCGGCGACTTCAACGTGGCCCCGACCGACGAGGACGTCTACGACCCGGCCGTCTTCGAGGGCGCCACGCACGTCACGCCCGCCGAGCGCGCCGCCCTCCAGGCGCTGCGCGACGCCGGGCTCTCCGACGTCTTCCCGCGCGCGCTCAAGTACGACCGCCCGTACACCTTCTGGGACTACCGGATGCTCGCCTTCCCCAAGAACAAGGGCATGCGCATCGACCTGGTCTACGGGAACGAGGCCTTCACCAAGGCCGTCACCGACGCCTACGTGGACCGCGAGGAGCGCAAGGGCAAGGGCGCGTCCGACCACGCTCCGGTCGTCGTGGACCTGGACCTGGAGCGGTAGGCCCGACCGGAACGGTCCAGGCGCGCCCTGTGGCCAGGGGCGGATCCTGGTGCGAGTCTGGGCGGTATGAACATCCCTTTCCTGGACAACTGGCTGAACCGACATGAAACGGAACGGGGTGCGGGGCTCGCCGGCGCCCTCGCGGACGACCCCGCGGGCATCGCCGCGTTGTTCTCGGAGTGCGAGATGCTGCGGGTCCAGGCAAGGGCTGCGGGACTCGAACTCGACGGGAGTACGGGTTCGTTGGAGGCCCTCGACCAGCTGATGCCGCGCTGGCGGCGGGACCCCGAAGCGGTGCCGTGGCTCGGCAACGACGCGGGCTTCTACCTCGGCACGGTGATCGTCCGCTCGGTCCCCGGAGCCGCCTGGCACGTGTGGCCGAACGGCCAGCCGGTGATCCGGCTGGCCTCGGGCCGGGAGCTGAACGTGATCGAGTCCGGGGTGTCCTGGGCGATGACCGGTTCCCCGGAGCTGAGCCAGGCCTATGCCGAGGCCTCCGAGGGCTGATCACACGCAGATGTAGCTTTATGCCCCCTTTAGGCGTGTCGGGGCGAAGTGCCCTTCCCGGGCTGGATAGTTTGCGCTGACCTCGACACCGACAAGTGGGCAGGGCAGCGCATGGCCGTCGATCCGTTGATCGAGCTGCGGAACGTGAACAAGCACTTCGGAGAGTTGCACGTACTCCAGGACATCAACCTCACCGTCGGCCGCGGGGAGGTGGTGGTGGTCATCGGCCCCTCCGGCTCCGGGAAATCGACCCTGTGCCGGGCGATCAACCGGCTGGAGACGATCGAGTCGGGAACGATCACGCTCGACGGCAAACCGCTGCCGGCCGAGGGCAGGGAACTGGCGCAGCTGCGCGCCGAGGTCGGGATGGTCTTCCAGTCCTTCAACCTCTTCGCGCACAAGACCGTCCTCGCCAACGTCTCCCTCGCGCAGATGAAGGTGCGCGGACGCAAGCGGGACGAGGCGGACAAGCGTTCGCGGGAGCTCCTGGAGCGGGTCGGTCTCGCTGACCAGGCCCCCAAGTACCCCGCCCAGCTGTCCGGCGGCCAGCAGCAGCGCGTCGCCATCGCCCGCGCCCTGGCCATGAGCCCCAAGGCCCTGCTCTTCGACGAACCCACCTCCGCGCTCGACCCGGAGATGATCAACGAGGTGCTGGAGGTCATGCAACAGCTGGCGAGCGAGGGCATGACCATGGTCGTGGTCACCCACGAGATGGGCTTCGCCCGGTCCGCCGCCAACCGCGTCGTGTTCATGGCCGACGGGAGGATCGTCGAGGACCGGACCCCGGAGGAGTTCTTCACCGCCCCCGAGAGCGACCGGGCCAAGGACTTCCTCTCCAAGATCCTGAAGCACTGAGGGACGGCGTGATGATCCGTACCCGAGCCCTCCTCGTCGCCCTGGTCGTCCTCGCCTGCTCCACGGGCTGCGGCAAGTCCGGCAGCCCCCCGGTCAAGGGACCGCAGCCCGAGGACCTGCCCGTCTACACCGTCGACACCGGCTTCCGGCTGCCCGACTCCCGCACCTGGGAGCGGGCCAGGAAGCGCGGACACCTCGTCGTCGGCGCGAAGGAGGACCAGCCGTACATGGGGGAGAAGGACCCCGCGAGCGGTCTCTACTCAGGCTTCGACATCGAGATCGCCAAGATGATGTCGGCCTCCCTCGGCTTCGACCCCAAGACGATCGAGTTCAAGACGATCGCCTCCGCCAACCGCGAGACGGCCCTGCAGAACGGCCAGATCGACTACTACGTCGGCACCTACACGATCAACGACAACCGCAAGAAGCAGGTCGGCTTCGCCGGCCCCTACTACATGGCCGGCCAGTCCCTGCTGGTCCGCAAGGACGAGAAGGACATCGAGGGCCCCGAGGACCTCGCGGGCAAGAAGGTCTGCTCGGCCGCCGGCTCCACCCCCTACCAGCGGCTCCAGAAGGAGTTCCCCGAGGCGGTCCTCGTCGCCTACGACACCTACTCCGTCTGCGTGGACAACCTGCTGACCTACCAGGTCGACGCGGTCTCCACGGACGACTCCATCCTCCTCGGCTACGCGGCCAAGGTTCCCGACGAGCTCAAGGTGGTGGGCAAGCCCTTCTCCCAGGAGCCCTACGGCATCGGCGTCCCGCGCAGCGACAACGCGCTGCGCTTCGCCCTGGACGACGCCCTGGAGGCGCAGGAGAAGAACGGCAACTGGAAGAAGGCCTACGAGGCCACGCTCGGCCTGTCCGGCGAGCCCGCTCCGCGGCCTCCCGCCATCGAGCGCTACCCGGCGAGCTGAGCGAGAGGGCCACCGCCATGAACGTACTCACCGACAACTTCGCGCTCTACGGCGAGGGGTTCCTCGGCACGGTCGAGCTGACCGTCTACGCCTCCCTGCTCGCCCTGGTCCTCGGCTTCCTGATGGCCTCCTTCCGGGTCGCGCCCGTCGGCTCCTTCCGGGTCTTCGGCACGGTCTGGGTCACCATCCTGCGCAACACCCCGCTCACCCTGCTGTTCTTCGCCGTCCTGCTCGGGCTGCCGCGCTTCGGCCTGGTCCTGCCCTTCCAGGTGTTCGCCGTCCTCGCCCTGGGCTGCTACACGTCCGCCTTCATCTGCGAGGTGCTGCGCTCCGGCATCAACACCGTGCCCAAGGGTCAGGGTGAGGCGGCCCGCAGCCTCGGCATGTCCTTCGGCCAGACCCTGGGCACGGTCGTCCTCCCGCAGGCCTTCCGTTCCGTCATCCCGCCCATCGGCTCCACCCTGATCGCGCTGGCCAAGAACTCCGCGATCGCCGGCGCCTTCAGCGTCACCGAGCTGCTGGGCACGTACAAGACCCTCAACGAGCTGGGCTACAGCATCATCTGGACCTTCGTCTGGATCGCCGTGGGGTACCTGATCATCACCCTGTCCATCAGCGCGCTCTTCCACGTGCTGGAGAAGCGCTACGGAGTGGCCCGATGACCGCGCACGCGCTCCACGGCGACCTGGAGTCCACCGCCCTCTACGACATCCCGGGCCCCCGGGCCCGGCGCCGCCACCTGTACTACGGGATCGGCTCCACGGTGCTGATCCTGCTCCTGGTCGGGTGGCTGCTCTACCTGCTCTTCGACACCGAGCAGTTCACCGCCGCCAAGTGGAGCCCCTTCACGTACGAGGGCATCCAGGAGCTGCTGCTCAGGGGCCTGGGCAACACGCTCAAGGCGTTCGCCTACGCCTCGGTGCTCTCGCTGCTGCTGGGCGCGGTGCTCGCCGCCGGGCGGCTCTCGGTCCACCGGCCGGTGCGCTGGCTGGCGACCCTGTGCGTGGAGTTCTTCCGGGCCATGCCTGTCCTGGTGATGATCTTCTTCATCTTCGTCGCGCTGAAGGTCCAGCCGCTGCCCGCCCTGGTGGCGGGGCTGACGCTCTACAACGGCTCGGTCCTCGCGGAGGTGTTCCGCACGGGCATCAACGCGGTGGAGCGGGGGCAGCGCGAGGCGGCGTACGCGCTCGGCATGCGCAAGACCCAGGTGATGTCCTACGTCCTCGCCCCCCAGGGGGTCCGGGCCATGCTGCCGACGATCATCAGCCAGCTGGTCGTGGCCCTGAAGGACACCTCCCTCGGCTACCTGATCACCTATGAGGAGTTCCTCCACGCGGGCAAGCTGATCGCCTCCAACCTCGACTACGACCTGCCCTTCATCCCCGTCGTGATGATCATCTCGCCGATCTACATCGGCATGTGCATGCTGCTGTCCTGGTTCGCCACCTGGGTGGCGCGCCGCCAGCGCCGCAACCCGCAGACCCAGGGGGCCGGCGAGGCCCCGGCCGATCCCGCGGCGATGCTGCCGGGAACGGTGTAACCCCGAAGAGCCACACCCCGCCCGGCAGCAGCCGTGGATCACTGCTCGCGCAGCGGCACCGAGAGGTACGACGGATCGGTGCGCGGCGAGGAGAAGGTCAGCTGCGCGCCGGTGGGGTTGTGCTCGATGTACAGGGGGTCGACGGTGTCGACGACCAGCGCGAGCCGGTGGCCGGCGGGCACGTCGTAGGCGGTGGAGTAGAGCTCCAGGTCCACGCCGAAGGCCTGGCCCGGGGTCTTGCCGTGGAAGGTGTACGGGGCGTTGCTGACGAGCTTGCCGACGCCGAGCGGGCCGACGTCGTAGAGGTACGCGACGAAGGTGCCGTCGCCCTTGGTGGGCGTGACGGTGGTGTGGAGGCGGACGTCGCCGCGGATGCGGCGGTCCCGGTCGTGGCGCGGCGACTGCCACACGGCGGCGAAGGAGCGGGGGAGCAGGGGGATGGAGGCGACCGGCGGGGTCTTGAGGAACTGGTCGAGGAGGTTGGAGAGCAGGACGACGCCGCCGTTGGCACCGGAGTCGACGTTCGCGAAGACGTGCTCGCTGTCGGACAGCGCGATGCGCTCGGTGCCCGCGGCGCCGACCGACTTCCAGTCCGGGTATCCCTCGTAGCCGCCGGTGCTGCGGGACTTGAGCTGGACCGGGGCCTCGGTGTCGACGCCGTTGCGCTCGCCCTTGAGGTAGCGGTCGAACCAGCGGTGGGCGCTGGTCCAGGTGTCGTTGGGCAGGCCGAGCAGGCCGGTCAGTTCGGCGGTGGCGTGGTCCCCGGGGCGGAACTCCAGGCGCTTGGGGCCGGTCAGCTTCTCGAAGAAGTCGGCGTACTGGTTGGGCGGGAAGATGGTGTCGCCCCAGGCGTTCCCCATCATGATCGCCGGGGCGTTGGCGTTGATCCGGTCGACCTCGAAGGCCGCCGAGCGCTTCTTGCCCCAGTCGATCATCTGCTGTTCGCGGTCGAGCCGGGAGCCGAGGAAGTCGCTCAGGATCGACTGGAGTTCGGGACCGGGCCGGCCGGTGAGGTTGCCGGCGACGCCGAGCAGCCCGGCCGCCTGGAGGTGCTGCGTGCGGCCGGAGTAGATGGAGGCCACGAGGTCGGCCCAGCCGCTCATGGCGACCACGGCCTTGATCCGGGGGTCGTGCGCGGAGGCCAGCAGGCTGATGCCGGCGCCGTACGAGACCCCGCCGAGGCCGATGCGGTCCGCGTCGGCGGGGGTGTGGGCGAGGGCCCAGTCGATGACGGCGGACACGTCGGCGACGTCCGGCGGACCGGCCACCTCGATCTCGCCGCCGGAGAGCCAGAAGCCGCGGGAGGTGTAACTGACCACGACGTAGCCGGAGTCGGCGAGCTTCTTGGCCTGGGCGATGTATTCGATCTGCGGCAGGCCCCAGCTGGTGGGCAGCACGATCAGCGGGTACGTCCGGCCCTGCTCGGCGCCGGCCGGGGTGAAGACGTTGCCCTTGAGGGTGATGCCGCCGGAGCCGGGGATGTCGTGGAACCGCAGTTCCGACGAGGCGCCCGAGGCGTTCGAGGTGACGGCGGTGGCGGGTGCGGGGGCCGCCTGGGCCTGGTGGGGGGCCAGGCCCAGGGCGGCTGCCGCCAGCAGGGCCGCAACCGCCGCGGCGGTGGTGGTGCGTTCCATCAATCGCTCCTCGCGTACGCCGGGGGTGGGGAAAGTGACCCGACGGTAACGGGGAGGGATTACCGGAGGTAACCCGTCGGTAAGTTACGTGGTGGTAACAATTGAACGAGAGTCAGTGAGGGAGTGCCGCCCGGGGGTCAGCCGTTCTGGGCGCCGCCGGCCAGCGCGCTCTTCGCCTTCCAGGCGTCCCACGACAGGTTCCACTCGCCGTAGCCGTTGCCGATCTCCGCGTTGCCCTTGGAGCCGCTGCCGACCACCTCGAAGGGGTCGCCGACCTGGACCCTCGCGTAGAAGTCCTCGGCGTCGGAGTCGCTCATGCCCACGCAGCCGGAACTGGTGTTGGCGCGGCCGAAGTTGCCGGTGTTCCACGGGGCGGCGTGCGCGTACATGCCGGACCAGGTCAGCCGCATCGAGTAGTCGACCATCTTGTCGTAGGAGTCGCCGAGACCCACCGTCTGGGAGTCCATCCGGATGGTGCCCTCCTTCGACATCAGCACCATCTTCCCGGACCAGGAGGCCTTCTGGCCGCCCGGAGTGCCGGCCGAGACCGGGATCGTCTCGACCACCTGGCCCTCCTCGGTCACCTTCATCTTCCGGGTGTCGAGGCTGACCTCCATCCGGCGGTCCTTGCCTATCGTGAACTCGGTGGTGTAGTCGCGGGCGAACAGCCCGCCGCCCTTCCCGGAGTCCACCCCGTTCAGGTTCATGTCGACCTTCACGCCGGTGCCGGGCTTCCAGTACTCCTTCGGCCGCCAGTCCACCCGGTCCTTGCCGGAGTAGTCCTTGAACCAGCCCCAGGACCCCTCGGCGTTGTCCGACGCGGTGACCTTCAGCTGCCTCTCTACCTCGGCCCTGTTCGCGACCGGGTTGTCGAAGACGAGCGAGACCGGCATCGCCACGCCGACCGTGCTGCCCTTGGGGATGTTGATCGAGACCTTGTTCACCTTGTCGGCGGGGGAGGTCTTGAACTGGGTGGACGCGCTCCGGCTGTCGGTGTTCTGCGCCTCCACCCTGTAGTCGGTGCCGGGCGAGGCGTTGCGCTCGGAGGTCCAGGTGCGGCCGTCGTCCGATATCTTCCCGGGCAGCTCCCCGTTCTTGCCGTCGGTGACCTTCACCAGGGCCAGCTTGCCCTCGGCGAGCGTCACCGTGACCGGCTCGCCGGCCTTGACCTGATCGCCCGTGAGGTTCACCGAGACGGCCATGTCCGGCTTGGGCTTCAGCTCGGCCTTGCCGCTCCCGGAGGCCGCGTCGCCCCCGCCCCCGCAGGCGGTCAGGGTGGCGGCCAGGAGCGCGGTGCCCGCGGCGGCGGCGTTGCGGACCCGGCGACGGGACACGGCGGTGCGGCTGGTGCGGCTCATGCGGCTCGTGCGGCTCAACGAATTCCCCTCCGAAGTAATCATCGTTCGCAAAGAGAGAGCGAACACAAGGACTCCAGGTTGCGCATTCCCTGGAAAATCCCCGCTTTTCGGTTGTGACGTGCACCGCAGCAGAACGGTCATCATCCGGTCACCATCGCCGTGCGCTCCGGTCACGGCCGGCTGTGAGAGTCCTGTGCATCCACGCCCGGCCGTACAGGAAGGACGACTGCCGTGTGCGCACTGCTCGTGAACTCGGCCCAGCAGCACCAGCGACAGGGGCGGCGCCCGGAGGGGGCGGCGGTCCGGGACGGCGAACCCGTGGTGTGCACACTGTCCGTCGACGCATACCGGGCGTTCCTCTCCCGGAACCGGCAGGCCAGTTTCCTCCAGTACCCCTCTTGGGCCCGGGTCAAGGACCTCTGGCGCTCGGAAAGGGTCGGATGGCACTACCCGAACGGGGAGATCGAGGGCGCCGGACTCGTTCTCTACCGCCAATTCCCCGGCACGCGGAAATACTTCGCCTACCTCCCCGAAGGCCCCGTCGCCGACTGGTCGGACCCGCGCGTGGACCGCTGGCTCGCCCCGCTGCTGCGCCACCTCAGGACGGCCGGCGCCTTCGCCGTCCGCATCGGCCCCACCCCCGCGTACCGCAGCTGGGACGCGGCCGTCGTCAAGTCCGGCGCCGGGACCGGCCGGCGGATATCGGACGTGCTCGCCACCGAGGTCGACCCGGTCGGCGCGGCGCTCGCCGACCGGCTGCGCACCCGCGGCTGGAAGCGCTGCGGCGACGAGGACGACGGTGACGCCCAGCCCCGCCACGTCTTCCGGGTGCCGCTCGCGGGCCGCACCCGCGAGGACCTGTGGGCGGGCCTGAACCAGGAGTGGCGGCGCAACGTGCGCAAGGCACAGAAGGCGGGCGTGGAGACCGTCCTCGGCACCGCGGCCCACCTGCCCGAGTTCTACCGGCTGCTGCGGATCACGGAGGAGCGCGACGGGTTCCGGCTCGGCCGCTCCCTCGCCTACTACGAGCAGCAGTACGCGGCCCTCAACGCCGAGGAGCCCGGCCGCATGCGGCTCTACCTGGGCGTCCACCAGGGCGAGGTCCTCGCCGCCCACACCATGATCGTGGCCGGCGGCCGTGTCTGGTACCAGACCGGCGCCTCCGCCGACCACCGCCGCGAGGTCCGCCCCAGCAACGCCCTCCAGTGGCGCATGCTGTGCGACGCCCACGAGCTCGGGGCCGACGAGTACGACATGCGCGGGGTACCCTCCACCCTTGACCCCGACGAACGTTCCTTCGGGCTGCTGCGCTGGAAGCTCGGCACCGGCGGAAAGGTAGTCGAGACGCTCGGCGAGTGGGAGACCCCGATGGACGGATACGCCAACGCGGCGCTCCACAAGGCCTTCCAGGCGTACCTGGCCCGCCGGTGAGGAACGGCTCCACGGCCGCCGCCCCCGCGGCCCGGCCCGAACCCGCGTCCGCGGCGGTGTCCGCGTCCGTACCCGAGCCCGCCGCCGTACGGCCCGCGTCCGCGGCAGCCGCGGCCGCCATCGACGCGCCCGCCCCCGAGGTGGCCGACCCCGCCAAGGCCTCGGTGCTGCGCAGCGGTGCGCTCATGGCGGCCGGGTCGATCGTCTCCCGCGCCACCGGGTTCGTCCGCTCCGCCGTCGTCGTCGCGGCCCTCGGCACCGGCCTGCTCGGCGACGGGTACGCCGTCGCCAACACGGTGCCGAACATCATCTACATGCTGCTCGTCGGCGGCGCCCTGAACGCCGTCTTCGTCCCCGAACTGGTGCGCGCCGCCAAGGAGCACCGAGACGGCGGCGCCGCCTACACCGACCGGCTGCTGACCGCCTGCACCGCGGCCCTCGTCCTGCTCACCGCGGCCGCCGTCCTCGCCGCCCCGCAGATCGTCGCCGCGTACACCGGCTACGACGGCGCCCAGGCGAGCACCACCGTGGCCCTCGCCCGGTACTGCCTGCCGCAGATCCTCTTCTACGGGCTCTTCACCCTGCTCGGTCAGGTACTGAACGCGCGTGGCCGGTTCGGCGCGATGATGTGGACCCCGGTCCTCAACAACGTCGTCATCATCGGTGTCTTCGGACTCTTCCTGCACGTCTCCCACGGCTCGGCGAACGGACTCACCGCCGCCGAGACGCGGCTGCTCGGCCTCGGCACCACCGCCGGCATCGTGATCCAGGCCCTCGCCCTGGTCCCGTCGCTGCGCGCCGCCCGCTTCCGCTGGCGCCCCCGCTTCGACTGGCGCGGCAGCGGCCTCGGCCGGCCGCTGCGCAACGCCGGCTGGCTGGTCATGCTCGTCCTCACCAACCAGATCGCCTACTGGGTCGTCACCCGCCTCTCCACCACCACCGGGGCGCGGGCCGTGGAGGCCGGGCTGGCCGGGGGCGCCGGCTACACCGCCTACAGCAACGCCTACCAGCTGTGGATCGTCCCGCAGGGCATCATCACCGTCTCCCTCGTCACCGCCCTCATGCCGCGGATGAGCACCGCCGCCGCCGACGGCGACCTCGGCGCCGTCCGCAGGGACGTGTCGTACGCCCTGCGCTCCAGCGCCGCCCTCGTCGTGCCCGCCGCCGCCCTCTTCGCGGCCCTCGCCCCCTGGGTGATGGGCAGCGTCTTCGAGTACGGTCGCACCGGCGCCGCCGACATCGCGGTCATGGCGGGGATCCTCGTCGCCTTCGCGCCCGGCCTGGTCGCGTTCTCCGCGCAGTACGTCCTGTCCCGCGGGTTCTACGCCCTCTCCGACACCCGGACCCCGTTCTTCCTGAACCTGGTCGTCGCCGGGCTGAACGCCGCCCTGTCGGCCTCCGCGTACCTCCTGCTGCCCCCGCGCTGGGCGGTCACCGGCATGGCCGCCGCCTCCTCCGTGGCCTTCGCGGCGGGGGCCGCCGTCACCGCGCGCACCCTCGCCCGCAGGCTCGGCCCGCGCACCGGAACCCGTACCGCGCGCCGCGCGAGCGCCGTACGGACCCACCTGCGGCTCCTTACCGCCTGCCTCCCGGCGGCCGCCGCGGCGCACGCGGCCGCCCGCGCCGCCGACCGGTTCGGCGACTTCGCCGCGGTGGGGGCGGGAACCGCCGCGCTGGCGCTCGTCGTCGTCCTTCTCGCCCGGCCGCTGCGCCTGACGGAGATCACCGACCTGCTGGACTCCCTGCGGCGCAAGACCGGCCGTTAGCGGGAGGAAGGCCATGAACCACCTTGGGATACTGAGCGGATGCCACGCGTACTGCTGATCGAGGACGACCCGTCCGTACGGGAGGGCGTGGGCCTCGGCCTGCGCCGGCGCGGCCACGAGGTGGGCGCCGCCGAGACCGGCGAGGAGGGGCTCGCCCTGATGGCGGCCTTCCGCCCCGAGCTCGTCCTGCTCGACCTGATGCTGCCGGGGATGAACGGCGTACAGGTCTGCCGCCGGATCCGCGAGACCAGCGAGGTCCCGATCATCATGCTCACGGCGCGCGGCGACGACTTCGACATCGTCATCGGGCTGGAGGCCGGCGCCGACGACTACATCGTCAAGCCCGCCCGCACCGAGGTCATCGAGGCCCGCGTCCGGGCCGTCCTCCGCCGCCTCAGCGATCCCGTGGGAGTGCGCCCCGAGGTCGAGCACCACGGCGAACTGGCCGTCGACCGCGCCGGCCTGACCGTCGCCAAGAACGGCGAGCGGGTCGCCCTGGCCCCCAGCGAGCTCAAGCTCCTGCTGCACCTGTCGGCCTCGCCCGAGCAGGTCTTCTCCCGGCAGCAGCTCCTGGAGTACGTGTGGGACCACAGCTACCACGCCGACGCCCGGCTCGTGGACGCGTGCGTCCGCCGCCTGCGCCACAAGATAGAGGACCCGGACGCGGCCCCCCGCTACATCCAGACCGTGCGGGGCTTCGGCTACCGCTTCGGCCCGGTGCCGGGCGTGCGACGGTGAGACGGATCGCCCCGTTCGGCCTGCGCACCCGGTTGATCGCCGCGTTCCTGATGGTCGCCGCGATCAGCGCGGTGAGCACGGCCGCCCTCACCTACCAGAAGGCGCGCAACGCGATCCTCGCGCAGAGCCAGGACATGGCCGTCAGCACCCTGCGCGACCAGCTCGACTCCAAGAACCTGCGCATCCCCATGGATCAGGAGACCCTCCAGGCCCTGGTCTCCGAGTTCGCCAAGCGCGGCAAACCCCACCCGTGGGCGATCTTCGGCGAGTACGCAGACCTGCGCGCCTCCTCCCACATCAACCCGGCGACCTCCTCCCTGGTGACCGACGCGCTCCGCCGGCAGGTGGTCTCCGCCAACCCCCACGGAGCCTTCCAGCGGGTGGAGGACACCAGCGGTGCCCCGTACCTCACCGTGGCCATGCCGGCCGTGTTCACGCACCAGGGGAAGCGCGAGCCCACCGGCCTCGTGGTCTACGCCGTGATGCCGCTGACCACCGAGCGGGAGACGGTCGACGCCATGGTCGACGCCGCGAAACAGGGCGCCGTCCCCGGCCTCGCCATCGCCGTCGTCCCCGCACTGCTCGCCGCGCGCGGCGTGCTGCGCCCGGTGCGCCACATGCGCCGGGCCGCCGAGCGCCTCGGCCGGGGCCGCCTCGACACCCGGATCGAGGTCCGCGGCGCCGACGAACTCGCCGGGCTGGCCCGCACGTTCAACGAGACCGCCCGTGCCCTGGAGCAGTCCGTGAGCGAACTCCAGGACGCCGAGGCCAGGGCACGCCGCTTCGCCTCCGACGTCTCGCACGAGCTGCGCACCCCGCTCGCCGGAATGCTCGCCGTCACCGAGGTCCTCGACGAGGACGCCGAGCGCCTCGACCCCGATACCGCCAAGGCGTTGCGGCTGATCAGCGCGGAGACCGGCAAGCTCGCCGTCCTCGTCGAGGACCTGATGGAGATCTCCCGCTTCGACGCCCGCGCCGCCGAACTGAACCTCGACGACGTGGACATCGCCGTCGCCGTCACCAAGACCCTCGAACGCCGCCACTGGGACGACGGGAGGGTCACCGCCGAATTGCCCAGCGGGGTGCGCGCGCGGCTCGACCCGCGCCGCTTCGACGTGGTGCTCGCCAACCTCGTCGGCAACGCCCTCCAGCACGGCGGCGCCCCCGTCACCGTCACCGTCGCCGCCCTCCCCGGGCGCGAGGGCGCGCGGCTGCTGATCGAGGTCGCCGACAGCGGGCCCGGCATCGCCCCCGAGGTGCTGCCGCACATCTTCGACCGGTTCTTCAAGGCCGACGCCGCCCGCACCCGCTCCGCGGGCAGCGGCCTCGGCCTGGCCATCACCCTGGAGAACGCCCGGCTGCACGGCGGCACCCTGTACGCCGCCAACGGACCCGGCGGGGGAGCCGTCCTCACCCTCGACATGCCCCTGGAGGCCGACGCGTGACCCGGCTCCGGAACGCCGCGGCCGCCGTCGCCGCCCTGCTCGGTCCGCCGCTCCTGCTGTCCGGGTGCGGCATCAAGCCCACCGGGGTCGTCGAGAGCGGCGCGGCCGCCAACGTGGTGGTGAACTCGCCCGACCGCGCGGGCGTCGTCTACTTCGTCACGCCCGACGACAAGCTCGTCCCCTCCCCGCAGGTCGACTCCGCGCTGCCGTCCCCCGTCGGCACCGTACTGAGACTGCTCGCCGGGCCCGGTCCGGAGGAGCGGGCCGCGGGGCTCGGCACCCGGCTGCCGGGCTGGGACGGCGGTGCGCCCGCCGCGGTCAGCGTCTCCTTCACGTCCCCCCAGTCCATCGAGGTCAAGGTCCCCTTCACGGTCATGGACCTCCCGGACCTCGCCATGCGCCAGCTGGTCTGCACGGTGGCGTCCGTCGCGGGGAGCGAGATCCCCGACGTACGGGTGACCGTGCGCGGCCCGGGCACCACCCTCTTCGGCGAGACGTGCGGCATCGGGCGCTGAGCACACCGCCGCCGGACCCACCCGGCACCGGACCCACCGGTCGCCCCCTTGCGGGCGGCGGCCGCCGACGCCACGGTGGCCCCATGGACCACGAGGCTCCCCACGTCCCCGAGACCGGCGACGCCCCCGACGTCCCCGACGTCTTCGATCCCCGGATCTACGCCGGGGGCGTCCCGCACGACCGCTACCGGCTGCTGCGCGACCACCACCCCGTGGCCTGGCAGCCGGAGCCGGAGATCGCGGGCTGGCCGGCCGGCCCCGGTTTCTGGGCCGTCACCCGCCACGCCGACGCCGTCCGGGTCCTGCGCGGCCACCGGACGTACTCCTCCTGGCTGGGCGCCACCCAGATCCGCGACCCCGACCCCGCCGACCTGCCGTTCCTGCGCCGCACCATGCTCAACCAGGACCCCGGCAAGGACGCGGGGCACCACGGCCGGCTGCGCCGGCTCGTCTCCCGGGCCTTCACCCCCGCCCGGGTGGACGCCTTCGCGGTACGGGTCCGCGACCGGGCCCGTACGCTGCTGCGCGCGGCCCGCGACGGAGCCGCGGACGGGAGCGCCGACCTGGTCCGCACCGTCACCGACGAGTACGCCCTGCTCAACCTCACCGACCTGCTGGGCGTGCCCGCCGCCGACCGGGGCCTGCTGCTGGACTGGACCGTGCGGGTCATCGGCTACCAGGACCCCGAGGACGCGCCCGCGCCCCTGCTCGGCGCCGACGGCAGGCCGCTCGACCCGCGGTCCCCGGCCCTGCTCGGCGAGATGTTCGCGTACGCCCGCGCGCTGGCCGCGGACAAGCGCCGCAGCCCCGGCGACGACGTGATGACGACCCTGGCCCTGGCCGGGCTGGAACCGGCCGAGCTGGAGATGTTCTTCTTCCTGCTGACCGTCGCGGGCAACGACACCGTGCGCAGCGCGGCCCCCGGCGGACTGCTCGCGCTGGCCGGCGACCGAGCCGCCTACCGGCGGATCGCCGACGGCCTGGTCCCGGTGGACCGGGCCGTGGACGAACTCCTGCGCGTCCACCCGCCGGTGCTGAGCTTCCGCCGCACCGCCGTCCACGACACGGAACTCGCCGGCCGGCCGATCGCCGCCGGCGACAAGGTGGTGGTCTTCCACGCCTCCGCCAACCACGACGAGCGGGTCTTCGCGGACCCCGGTCGGCTGGACCCGGGCCGTACGCCCAACCCGCACGTCTCCTTCGGCGACGGCCCACACGTCTGCCTGGGCGCCCACTTCGCCCGGCTCCAACTGCGCATCCTGCACGAGGAGTGGCGCGCCGCCGGTCTGCCGGCGCCCGAACTCACCGGTCAGCCGCGGCGGT
Source organism: Streptomyces sp. NPDC058701 (assembly GCF_042715295.1). NCBI lineage: Bacteria > Bacillati > Actinomycetota > Actinomycetes > Kitasatosporales > Streptomycetaceae > Streptomyces > Streptomyces sp. NPDC058701. The sequence continues at coordinate 28,055 of NZ_JBHXSY010000005.1, forward strand.
TGGTGTCGAACTTCATCAACGGGATCACACGGCTGCCGCTTCGGGTGTCCGGGCCGCACCGGTGACGTCCGCCACGAGCTCGGTCACGTCCGGGCCGTAGGCGTCGGAGTTGACGACCTTCAGCACGAGACAGAAGGACCCGCCCCCGTGGGTGCGTGCGAGGTGCCGGTGGTGCCTCGCCAGGTACCGGGCCGCCGCCTGGTTGCTGTTGGCCGTCTGCCCCGACAGCAGGAACACCGGCCGTGAGCCCCGCCCGGTCGTCAGCCGGGCCAGCAGCACGTGCTCGGACCGGCCCTTCTCCCAGCGGTACGTCTCTCCGCCGACGTGCAGGGCGCCCCGGTCGGGTCCGGCTTGCGTGGAGGTGTCGACCCGTACGCCCGGGAGCATGGAGTCGAGGTGCGCCGTCGTACGGGCGTTGGAGACGGGCCCGCCGACGCAGAACTCGGCCCGCTCGCCGAAGCCCTGGCGGGCGGCGTCGTGCGTGACGATCTGGACGTTCGCCCCGCAGTCCTTGATCAGTGCGGAGATCTCCAGCAGGGCGAAGGCGTCGTTGCGGTGCAGTGACGAATCGGTTCCGCCCATCTGGCGGTTGACCACGAACAGGCAGTCCGACCCGGTGGGGAGCCCGAAGAAGGCCTGCTTGCGCCGCAGGGCGCGGTGCCACAGGTAGGTCCGGGCGAACCAGCCGGATCCCCCGCTCACCATGGTGGCTATCACCCCGAGCACGATGTTGCGCACGTCGTCGTCCATGCGGCGGATGGTAGCCCGCGGCAGGTGTTCCTGACGCGTGGGGTGCGGTGAAGTTAGAGTGCGCAGCCCAGGCCTGGACACGTCCTGACAGGCCGTCGACTGGAGGTACGGATGCGCCGCCCCGCCGCTCGTCAGCTAGCCCTCGTCGTCCTCGCCGGAGCCCTGGTGTCCACGGGCGCCGCGGCCCCCCCGTCCGCCGCCTCCGGGGGGACCCCGGCCAAGGTCCCGGTCGCCGCCGGTTACGGCGGGGCCGTCGCCAGCGTCGACGCGGACGCCTCCGCCGTGGGCATCGCCGTCCTGCGCTCCGGCGGCAACGCCGTGGACGCGGCGGTCGCCACCGCGGCCGCCCTCGGCGTCACCGAGCCGTACTCGGCCGGCATCGGGGGCGGCGGCTACTTCGTCTACTACGACGCCAAGTCCCGCCGGGTGCAGACCGTCGACGGCCGCGAGACCGCGCCGGCGAGCGCCACCGCGGGGCTGTTCCAGGAGAACGGCGTCCCCATCCCCTTCGCCGAGGGCCAGACCAGCGGCCTCGGCGTCGGCGTGCCCGGCACCCCCGCCACGTGGAAGAGCGCCCTGGACAGCTGGGGCAGCCGTCCGCTCGGCCAGCTCCTGCGGCCCGCGGAGAAGCTGGCCCGCGACGGCTTCACCGTGGACGCCACGTTCCGCTCCCAGACCGAGTCGAACCAGGACCGGTTCAAGGACTTCCCGGCCACCGCGAAGCTGTTCCTGCCCGGCGGCGCCCTGCCCGTGGTCGGCTCCACCTTCAAGAACCCCGACCTGGCCGCCACGTACGCCGAACTCGCCCGCAAGGGGACCGGCGCGCTCTACCGCGGCCCGATCGCCGACGACATCGTCCGGGCCGTGCGCCGACCCCCGGTGGACCCGGCCGCCACCCGGAACGTGCGCGCGGGCGACCTGACGGCCAAGGACCTGAAGACGCACGCGACCAAGCGGCAGGCGCCCACCCGGGTGGGCTACCGGGGCCTGGACGTGTACAGCATGGCGCCGTCCTCCTCCGGCGGGACCACCGTCGGCGAGGCGCTGAACATCCTGGAGCGCGCGGACCTCTCGAAGCTCTCGGAGAGCCAGTACCTGCACCGCTTCATCGAGGCCTCCCGGATCTCCTTCGCCGACCGCGGCCGCTGGGTCGGCGACCCGGCCGCCGAGGACGTGCCCACCCGCGAACTGCTCTCGCAGCGGTTCGCCGACTCGCGCGGCTGCCTGATCAAGCCGGACCGCGCGCTGACCAGCCCGCTGGCCCCCGGCGACCCGCGCAGGCCGGTGGCCTGCGGCGGTAGCGGGCAGGCCGCCCCGACCACCTACGAGGGGGAGAACACCACACACCTGACGGTCGCCGACCGCTGGGGCAACGTGGTCTCCTACACGCTGACCATCGAGTCCACCGGCGGCAGCGCCATCACCGTCCCGGGCCGCGGTTTCCTGCTCAACAACGAGCTGACCGACTTCTCCTTCGCGCCGGCCGCCCCCGGCGTCCCGGACCCGAACCTACCCGGCCCCGGCAAGCGGCCGCGCTCGTCCATGTCCCCGACCATCGTGCTGGAGGACGGCCGTCCCGTGCTCGCGGTGGGTTCGCCGGGCGGCGCCACCATCATCACCACCGTCCTGCAGACCCTGACCGGCCACCTCGACCGGGGGCTGCCGCTGGTGGACGCGATCGCCGCGCCGCGCGCCAGCCAGCGCAACCAGACCACCACGGAACTGGAGCCGGGACTGTGGAACAGCCCGCTCCGCGCCGAACTGGAGGCGATCGGCCACGGCTTCCGGCAGAACCCGGAGATCGGCGCCGCCACCGGTGTCCAGCGTCTGCCGGACGGCCGCTGGCTGGCGGCGGCGGAGACCAGCCGGCGGGGAGGCGGCTCGGCGATGGTGGTCCTCCCGCACGGGAGGCCGTAGCGCCGGAGGACCGCCGCGGTGGGCCGGCCGGGCGGCCGTCGCCCCGGTGGGGGAGCGGCCTCAGAGGGCGGTGAGGATCCTCGGGCCGTCGGCGGTGATCGCCACCGTGTGCTCCGCGTGCGCGGCGCGGCTGCCGTCGACGGTCCGCAGGGTCCATCCGTCGCCGTCGCACGTGTAGTCGTCGACCCCGCCCGCGGTCAGCATCGGCTCGATGGCGAGCACCATGCCGGGGCGCAGCTTCGTGCCGCGCCCCGGCGGGCCCTCGTTGGGGACGCCCGGGTCCTCGTGCATGGTGCGGCCGATGCCGTGACCCCCGAAGCCGTCCGGGATGCCGTATCCGGCGGCGCGGCAGATGCTGCCGACGGCATGGGCGATGTCCCCGACGCGGTTGCCGGGCACGGCGGCGGCGATGCCCGCCGCGAGGGCCGCCTCGGCGGTCTCGATCAGCCGCAGGTCCTCGGGGCGGGCCCGGCCGACGGTGAAGCTGACCGCCGAGTCCCCGCACCAGCCCCCGAGCTCCGCCCCGCAGTCGATGCTGACCAGGTCCCCGTCGCGGAGCCGGTAGTCGCCGGGGATGCCGTGCACGATCGCGTCGTTGACCGAGGCGCAGATCACCGCCGGGAAGGGGACGGGCGCGAAACTCGGCCGGTAGCCGAGGAAGGGGGAGCGCGCCCCGGCTTCCCCGAGCACCCCGCGGGCCACCCGGTCAAGGTCCAGGAGGGAGACGCCGACGCGCGCGGCCTCCCGCACGGCCGTCAGGGCGCGGGCCACGACGCGGCCGGCGGCGCGCATCTCGTCGATCGACTCGTCTGTCTTCAGCTTCACCATGCCAATAACTATACCGGTATAACTGTAACGGGATAATCGTTGGGGTGGCGGGTAGGATGGGGGCATGGTCCGAACCCCTCTCACCCCCGAAGAACGCGAGCGCGGCGAGCGCCTGGGCGCACTGCTGCGCGAGGCCCGCGGCACGCGCAGCATGGTCGAGATCGCGGCGGGCGCCGGCCTCTCGGCCGAGACCCTCCGCAAGATCGAGACCGGCCGCGCCCCCACTCCCGCCTTCTTCACCGTGGCCGCCCTCGCGGGCGTCCTCGGGCTCTCCCTCGACGAGGTCCTGCGTCGCAGCGCCCTGCTGCCCGTGCCGGTGTAGCGGCGGTCCGGGCCTCGCCCTGGATTCGCACCTGATCCGCACCTGATTCCCGCCGCATTCCCGCGGATTCCCGCCGGGCGAGTTCTGCGCACCGGGGTGCGGGCGGGGGGCGGCCGCCTAAGGTCGCGGTATGAATCTCGAAGAGCTCGGCCGGGCCCGCTACATCAGCCTCACCACCTTCCGCAAGGACGGCACCCCCGTCGCCACGCCCGTGTGGGCGGTGGTCGACGGCGGCGAGCTGTGCGTGTGGACGCGCACCGACACGTGGAAGGTCAAGCGGATCCGCAACAACGGCCGGGTCAAGGTCGCCCCCTGTGACGTGCGCGGCCGCATCGCCGAGGGCGCCCCCGTCCTGGAGGGCGAGGCCCGGCTGCTGGACGACGCCGGGATGCGGCGGGTGCGGAAGATGATGTCGCGCAAGTACACCTGGCAGTTCTGGGCGGTGGACGTTCCCGCCACGGTGTGGCGCCGCGGGAAGCGGCCGCACACCGGGATCGCCGTCAAGCTTTGAGACTCCCGTAGCCCGCCCGTAACACGGGTGGGATCCAATGCGGGCATGGAGACCGCGACTGCACGTGTGATCGGGCAACTCGCCGAATACATAAGGGAACTGACGCAGCGACTGGATTCCGGGGCGGGCTGGTACGGGGAGTTCCTGCGCCGCGATCCGGACGGTGTGCGGGCCTGCGTGGACGGAGCCGCGATCCCGCCGTGGGACGTGGTGGAGTCGCTGCTGCGGGACCTGGCCGGCGTCCGCGGCGAGGAGGCGGTGGCGCGCGAGACGGTATACGCGGGCCGGCTCCGGGCGGCCGCCGTCGCGGCCTGGGACCGGCTGCCCGGCGGGGCCGAGGAGCTGCGCACCCTGATGGCCGCCGCGTCCGGTCAGCTCGCCGACGCCGAGCGGGCGTTGGGCGAGCTGACCGCCCGGTTCGGCCGCGCCGCCGACCGGGCGGAGGCCGACGCGCTCGGCCGGGAGCTCTCCTGGATCCGGGACGACGCGGCCCGCGCGGCCTCCCGGTACGAGGACCTGCGCGACCGGCTCGCGGCGCTGCCCCCGACGGCCCCTGCGCCGTACGCCGAACCGCTGACGGGGGTGCCGAGGCAGCGGGAGGCGGCGGCCGGGGCGCCGACCGCTGCCGCGCCCGCCTCCGCCGAGCCCGCCACCGGGGCGCCGGGTGCGGCGGCCCGGCCGGTCGGGCGGGCCGAGGGGCGGTGGCTGCGGGGGGCGCGCACGTCCGGGGGAGCCCGGTACGCGGGTGCGGCGGTCTTCGGACCCCCGGCCTTCACCCCGCCGCCGGGCCACCCCGACGGCGCCTCGGCCTTCACCCCGCCGCCGGGTCACCCCGACGGCGCCCCCGCCGCCGAGGCCGGTACCGGCCCGCACCACGTCTCGGACCCCGGGGCGGCTCCGGCCCCGGAGCCGCCGCCCGCCCCGCGGGGCGCCCGGTTCGGCCGGCCCGCCTCCGCGCACCGGGCGGCGGCGTCCGCCCCCGTGTCCCCGCCCGCGGGTCCGGCCGCGTCCGCCGCCCCGACGCCGTCCGCGGCTCCGGCGGCGTACGGCCCCGACGCCCGGGTGCCGGGGCCGGACCGGGCCGCCCCCGCCCCGGGCCGGTCCACGCGGGCCCTCGTCGGGGACCTGCTCGCGCTGCGCGGCCAGGGGCGTACCGGCGAGGCGCACGCCCTGCTCTGCGAGGCGGCCGCCTGGCCCGCCGACCGGCTGCCCGGCCTGGCCGCCGAGCTGGGCCGCGCCGGGCTCGCCGCGGACTGGGCCACCCTGCTGTGGGAGGCCGCCGCCTCCCTGCCGCCCGAGCGGCTCGCCGAGCTCGCGGCCGCCCTCGGCGGAGCCGGGCGCGAGGCCGACCGCGACCGGCTGCTGCGCCAGGGCGTGGCCCGGCCCGCCGCCGACATCGCCGACGCGGCCCTCGCGCTCGACGCGGCCGGCCGGGGCCGGGAGGCCGAAGCCCTGCTGGACGCCTTCGTACGGGTGCGCACCGCCGAGGAGGCCGCCGCCCTCGCACGGCGCGCACCGCAGTGGTTCGCCCCGCGTCTCCTCCGGGCCGCCGCGTCGCTGTCCGGGGCCCGCCGCAGGGACCTGGCGCACGCCCTGCGGGTCGCCGGCATCGCCCCGGTGTAGCTGGCGCGCACGGTGCGAGCGGCCCTTACCGGCCGCCGGGTGACCGGAAACGACTGCGGTGCGACGTATCTTGATCGACTACTCCAACCGCGCACGGCGCTCTTGCCCCACGCTGTGCCGCGGCCTACGTTCTACTCCCTACGCACTGCGTCTACGTGCGTAGAGCCGTGGAAGTCGACGTCAGTTCCCCGTCGCGAGGAGCAGCTCATGGCCCAAGTCGTCCGCGCCGCGCTGGTCCAGGCCACCTGGACCGGAGACACCGAGTCGATGATCGCCAAACACGAGGCGCACGCCCGCCGGGCCGCGGCCCAGGGCGCGAAGATCATCGGATTCCAGGAGGTCTTCAACGCCCCCTACTTCTGTCAGGTCCAGGAACCCGAGCACTACCGCTGGGCGGAGGCCGTCCCCGACGGTCCCACCGTCCGCCGCATGCAGGACCTCGCCCGCGAAACCGGCATGGTGATCGTGGTCCCGGTCTTCGAGCTGGAATCCGAGGGCTTCTACTACAACACCGCCGCCGTCATCGACGCCGACGGCAGCTACCTCGGCAAGTACCGCAAGCACCACATCCCCCAGGTCAAAGGGTTCTGGGAGAAGTACTACTTCCGGCCGGGCAACCTCGGATGGCCCGTCTTCGACACGTCCGTCGGCCGGGTCGGGGTCTACATCTGCTATGACCGCCACTTCCCCGAGGGCTGGCGCGCGCTGGGCCTGGCCGGAGCCCAGCTCGTCTTCAACCCGTCCGCGACCTCGCGCGGCCTCTCCGCGTACCTGTGGCAGCTGGAACAGCCCGCCTCCGCCGTCGCCAACGAGTACTTCGTCGCCGCCATCAACCGCGTGGGCCGGGAGGAGTACGGCGACAACGACTTCTACGGCACGAGCTACTTCGTCGACCCGCGCGGCCAGTTCGTCGGCGAGCCCGCCAGCGACAAGGAAGAGGAACTCCTCGTCCGCGACCTCGACTTCGGCCTCATCGAAGAGGTCCGCACCCAGTGGGCGTTCTACCGCGACCGCCGCCCCGACGCCTACGGAGGGCTCGTACAGCCGTGACCAACCCGATCCCCCTGCACAGTCGCCACCGCACCGTCATGCCCGACTGGCTCGCGCTCTACTACGACCGCCCCATCGAGCTCACCCACGGCGAGGGCCGCCACGTCTGGGACGCCGACGGCAACCGCTACCTCGACTTCTTCGGCGGCATCCTCACCACGATGACCGCCCACGCCCTGCCCGAGGTCACCAAGGCCGTCGCCGAGCAGGCCGGGAGGATCATCCACTCCTCCACCCTCTACCTCAACCGGCCGATGATCGAGCTGGCGGAACGCATCACCGCCCTCTCCGGCATCCCCGACGCCCGGGTCTTCTTCACCACCTCGGGCACCGAGGCCAACGACACCGCCCTGCTGCTCGCCAGCACGTACCGCCGCTCCAACCAGATCCTGGCGATGCGCAACAGCTACCACGGCCGGTCGTTCTCCACCATCTCCCTCACCGGCAACCGCGGCTGGTCCCCGACCAGCCTCTCGCCGCTCCAGACGTACTACGTCCACGGCGCAGTCCGCACCCGCGGGCCCTTCGCGGCCCTGCCGGACGCCGAGTTCACCGCGGCCGCCGTCGCCGACCTGGAAGACGTACTGGGCCAGGCGCGCGGGGGAGTGGCCGCGCTCATCGCCGAGCCGATCCAGGGCGTCGGCGGGTTCACCTCGCCGCCCGACGGCCTGTACGGGGCCTTCCGCGAGGTCCTCGACCGGCACGGGATCCTCTGGATCAGCGACGAGGTGCAGACCGGCTGGGGGCGTACGGGCGACCACTTCTGGGGCTGGCAGGCACACGCCCAGCACGGCCCGCCGGACATCCTCACCTTCGCCAAGGGCATCGGCAACGGCATGTCCATCGGCGGAGTCGTCGCCCGCGCCGAGGTGATGAACTGCCTCGACGCCAACTCCATCTCCACCTTCGGCGGCTCGCCGGTCACCATGGCGGCGGGCGTCGCCAACCTCGCGTACCTCCAGGAGCACGACCTCCAGGGCAACGCCCGCCGCGTCGGCGGCCTGCTCCTGGAACGGCTGCGCGCCGTCGCCGCCGCCTCGCCCGCCGTACGGGAGGTCCGCGGCCGGGGCCTCATGGCCGGCCTGGAGCTGACGAAGCCCGGCACGGACCAGGCCGACCCCGAAGCGGCCGCGGCGGTCCTTGAGGCCGCGCGTGAACGCGGCCTGCTGCTCGGCAAGGGCGGCGGGTACAACACCAGCGTGCTGCGCATCGCGCCGCCGCTCTCCCTCACCGTCGCCGAGGCGGAAGAGGGCGCGGACATCCTCGAACAGGCCTTGCGCAGCGTCCAGTAAGGGGACTCCCATGAGCATCCGCACCCTGATCCGCGGCGGCCTGGTCGTCACCGCCGCCGACGAACTGCACGCGGACGTCCTCATCGAGGACGGCCGCGTGGCGGCCCTGGCCGCGCACGCCTCGGCGGCCGCCGAGGCCTGGACGGCCGACCGCGTGATCGACGCGAGCGGAAAGTACGTCATCCCGGGCGGCGTCGACGCCCACACCCACATGGAGCTCCCCTTCGGCGGCACCGCCGCCTCGGACACCTTCGAGACCGGCACCAGGGCCGCCGCCTGGGGCGGCACCACCACCATCGTGGACTTCGCCGTGCAGACCCCGGGGCGCGCCCTGCGCGAGGGCCTCGACACCTGGTACGCCAAGGCGGACGGCAACTGCGCCATCGACTACGCCTTCCACATGATCCTGTCGGACGTCAACGAGGGCACCCTGAAGGAGATGGACCACCTCGTCGGCGAAGGCATCACCTCCTTCAAGCTCTTCATGGCCTACCCCGGCGTCTTCTACAGCGACGACGGCCAGATCCTGCGGGCCATGCAGCGCGGCGCCTCCAACGGCGGGCTGATCATGATGCACGCCGAGAACGGCATCGCCATCGACGTCCTCGTCGAACAGGCCCTGGCCCGCGGCGAGACCGACCCCCGCCACCACGGCGAGGTCCGCAAGGTGCTCCTCGAGGCCGAGGCCACGCACCGGGCCATTCAGCTCGCCCGGGTCGCCGGCTCCCCCCTCTACGTGGTGCACGTCTCGGCGGAGGAAGCGGTCGCGGAGCTGGCGGCCGCCCGCGACAAGGGGCTCCCGGTCTTCGGGGAGACGTGTCCGCAGTACCTGTTCCTGTCCACCGACAACCTGGAGGAGCCGGACTTCCAGGGTGCCAAGTACGTCTGCTCCACCCCCCTCCGTCCGCGCGAGCACCAGGCGGCGCTGTGGCGGGGGCTTCGGACCAACGACCTCCAGGTGGTCTCCACCGACCACTGCCCGTTCTGCTTCCGGGGCCAGAAGGAGCTGGGCCGGGGCGACTTCTCGAAGATCCCGAACGGGCTGCCGGGGGTGGAGAACCGCATGGACCTCCTCCACCAGGCCGTCCTGGACGGGCACATCAGCCGCCGCCGCTGGATCGAGATCGCGTGCGCGAGCCCGGCCCGGATGTTCGGCCTCTACCCGCAGAAGGGCACCATCGCGCCGGGCAGCGACGCCGACATCGTCCTCTACGATCCGCACGCCGAGCAGGTCATCTCCGCCGAGACGCACCACATGAACGTGGACTACTCGGCGTACGAGGGCAGGCGGATCACCGGACGCGTCGACACCGTGCTCTCCCGCGGCGAGGTGGTCATCGACCGGCGCGAGTACACGGGGCGGGCCGGACACGGGGCGTTCGTCCATCGCTCCACCTGTCAGTACCTGTAAGTCACACGCACGCCCGCACGCAGCAGCAAGGAGCCATGCATGGACTTCGGCCTCGTCCTGCAAACCGATCCGCCAGCCTCCCAGGTGATCAGCCTCATGAAGCGCGGCGAGCGCAACGGATTCCGCTACGGCTGGACCTTCGACTCCGCCGTGCTGTGGCAGGAGCCGTTCGTCATCTACAGCCAGATCCTCGCTAACACCCAGCGCATGCACATCGGCCCCATGGTGACGAACCCGGGCACTCGCACGTGGGAGGTGACTGCGTCCACGTTCGCCACCTTGAACGACATGTACGGCAACCGGACGGTGTGCGGGATCGGTCGTGGTGACTCGGCAATGCGGGTCGCCGGCCGCGCGCCGAACACCCTGGCCCGGCTGGGCGAGGCCATCGACGTAATCCGTGACCTTGCGGAGGGGCGTGAGGCCCAGGTCGACGGGAAGCCGCTGCGGATCCCGTGGATCCGGGACGGGAAGCTGCCTGTGTGGATGGCGGCGTACGGGCCCAAGGCCCTCGCGCTCGCCGGACAGAAGGCCGACGGGTTCATCCTGCAACTCGCGGATCTCTACCTGACCGAGTGGATGATCAAGGCAGTACGGCAGGCCGCGGTGGAGGCCGGCCGGGACCCCGCCTCGATCACCATCTGCGTGGCGGCCCCGGCGTACGTCACGGCCGACGACTCGGCGCAGGCCTTGGCCCACGCCCGCGACCAGTGCCGGTGGTTCGGCGGGATGGTCGGCAACCACGTGGCCGACCTGGTATCCCGGTACGGCGAGCACTCCTCGATGGTGCCGGAGGAGCTGACGGAGTACGTCAAGTCCCGCCAGGGCTACGACTACAGCCACCACGGCCGGGCCGGGAACCCGTCCGCCGACTTCGTCCCCGACGAGATCGTCGACCGCTTCTGCCTGCTCGGCCCGGCCGAGGCCCACATCGAGAAGCTCCGCGCCCTGCGGGCCCTCGGCGTCGACCAGTTCGCCGTGTACGCCATGCACGACGCCCGGGAGGCGACCATCGACGCGTACGGCTCCGCCATCATCCCGTCGTTGAGCTGACTGTCACACGGGGGACGGGGCCGACCGGGAGGCCGGCCCCGCCGCCGGGCGGCGGCGACGGGTTCGCGGGTACGGACGGACGCCGCGAGCAGCCGTCACGCGCTCACCGGATGGACAGGATCGGTCGGCTGCCACCCGTCCGTCCGACCCTCGTGTCACTCGGTCCCCGAAGGGGCAGAACCCCGCTCCACACCAGGTCGGCGGCCGAGCGGCCCACCATGATCCGGTAGGTCCCGGGCTCCGTGATCCAGGCCCCCGCAGCTTCGGACCAGTACCGCAGCGCGTGCGCCGGGACATCCACGACGGCGGTCACCGAAGCGCCGGGTTCCGCGTGTACCGCGGCGTAGCCGGCGAACCAGCGGACGGGACGCTCGATGGTGGATTCCGGACGGGCGAGGTACACCTGCACGACCTCACGGCCGGGCCGGCTGCCCGTGTTGCGCACCTGTACGCGGACGGTGAACGGTGAGCCTTCCACCGCCTCGTCCGGGGCGTGGACCACCTCGTACTCCCAGCTGGTGTAGCCGAGGCCGTGGCCGAACCAGTAGGCGGGTTCCTTGCCGGTGAGGAGCCAGCCCCGGTGTCCGATGTGGATGCCGTCCTCGTAGGCGAGCCGGCCGCCGACGGGCTGTGCATGGGTGACGGGTGCGTCGGCCAAGGCGGCTGCCCAGGTGGTGGGGAGGCGGCCACCGGGCTCGGCGTCTCCGAACAGGACGTCGGCGAGCCCGGCTCCGGCTTCCTGACCGGGGAACCAGGTGAGCAGTACCGCACCCACCTCGTCGCGCCAGGGCAGCTCGACCGGGCCGCCGCTGTTGACCACAACGATCGTGCGCGGGTTGACGGCCGCAACGGCGCGGACCAGCGCGTCCTGGTGGCCGCCCAGGGAGAGGTTGCCGCGGTCGTGGCCCTCGGTTTCGGTGTGCTCGGTGGTGCCCACGACCACGATCGCGGCGTCCGCGTCGCGGGCGGCCCGGACCGCTTCCGCGAGCGCGGCCGCCGCCTCGGGCTCCGGCGGCGCCGCCGCCACGATCGTGGCGCGCCCGGCTCCCGGGACCAGTTCACGCCGAGCCGTCAGAAGGACGGGCGCCGTCGTGTCCACGGTCGCCCGCACCGTGTGGAGGGGCGGGTTCACATGGACGACGGCCGGGTCGTCGGTGGTGCACGGGAACGCGCCGTCCAGTAGGGTCCGGCCGCCGAGAGTGAGGCTCATGCGGCCGAAGCCGGCGATGCCGAAGGTCCATTCCCCCGTCGTCGGAGGCCGGATGAGTGCGCTGATCTCCACGGTCCGTGCGGAGGGACCCACGGGCGGCTCGAGTTGGGTACCCGACAACCGGTGCTCCGCGTGGAGCTCCCGACCCGCCTCGTCCAGCAGGCGCAGCAGCACACCCGGCTCCCCCGACCGCGGGTCGCTGCACCAGCGGGTGCCGAGAGGCGCGGGGGGAACGCCCAGTCCCGGCCCCGGTACGTGCACGACCTCGGCCAGGCACTCCAGCCGGGCGCGGATCCCGTCGAGGGGAGCGACCACGTACGGGGGGAAGACGCCCGCGCTGCCACCGCCCTGCACCCGCGGGGAGCCGGCGTGCACGCCCATGACGGCGACCGTCGACAAGGAGGACGGGTCGAGCGGGAGCACCTCGTGGTTGCTCAGCAGTACGGATCCCGCGGCCACGGTGCGGCGCAGCAGCGTCCGCGTCTCGTCCGCACCGAACGCCGGGGTCCGCGGGCCCCGGTCCGACCCGAGCGCCCCCACGCGTCCGGCCAGCCGGAGCAGGCGCCGCACCTTCTCGTCGACCGCCTCCTGCGGGACGTGACCGTCCTTCACGGCCTGGACGAGGGACTCCTCCCACGGGCCCTGCGGTCCCGGCATCGCCAAGTCCATGGCGGCGAGGGCCGGTTCCCGGGCCGAACGCAGGGCGCCCCAGTCGGACACCACCACCCCGTCGAAGCCCCATTCACCTTTGAGCGGGTCGGCGAGCAGGGGATTGGCGGTCATGGTCGCGCCGTTCACACCGTTGTAGCCGGCCATCACCAGCCACACGCCCGCCTCGACGGCGGCCTCGAACGGTGCCAGGTAGACCTCGCGCAGCACCCGCTCGGAAGCCCGCACGTCCACGTGCATCCGCCCCGTCTCGGAGTCGTTGGCCACGTAGTGCTTGGCCGTGGCCGCCACCCCCGCCGCCTGAATGCCCCGGATCAGGGCCGCGCCCGTACGGCCCGTCAGCACGGGGTCCTCCGAGAAGCACTCGAAGTGCCGGCCGCCCAGGGGAGTGCGATGCAGGTTGAGCGTGGGGGCCAGGACGACGTCCACGCCCTTGCGGACCGCTTCGGAAGCGAGCAGGCGTCCCAGCTCCTCGACCCGGTCCTCGTCCCACAGCGCGCCGATCGCGGACGCCGAGGGCAGCAGTGCGGAAGTGAGCCGCTCGTCCCAGGCCTCTCCCCGCACCCCTGCGGGGCCGTCGGAGGTCACCATCTCACGCAGTCCGACGGTCTGTTCGCCGGCCGTCCGCCACGTCGTGTCCCCGGACAGCAGCCGCACCTTCTGCACGAGATCGAGCTTCTCCAGCAGTCGATCGAGCACGTCCTCGCCCATCCCCACCCCATTCACGTCTTCCGCTCCTCACCAGTGGGAGAGCGCTCTCCCAAGCTTTGGTGCGTGCTGACTCGGCGTCAAGCCCCCCTTCGAGGGCGAATCCTCGACAAAGCGCGAAGGCCCCGCCCGCCCCGTCGTCGGACGGGCCGGGCCGGGCCGCTACGGAGGGCCGACCGGGTCAGGGCAGCCGGTACTCCGAGTTCAGTACCGCCCCGCGTTCGGGGCGGTACAGGTCGAAGCCGCGCGGGTCGCACTGCAGGCCGCCGACGATGCAGTGGTCGACGAGGGCCTTGAGGGTGCGCTCCTCCCACGCGTTGAAGAAGTCGTAGTGGAAGCTGTAGCCGCGGCCGCTGGCGAGGCGGACCTGGGACATGTCGCCGTTGACCGGCCAGGCCATCTTGAACTCGATCATCGGCAGGGCGACGGGATGGGAGGCCGGGCACATGTTGTCGTTGGTGCCGGGCTTGACGACCGTGTACGACATGTGGCTTTGGTGGTCGGGGGTGTCGAGGTACTTGCCGTCCCAGCAGCTGGGAGCCTGGAAGCGGAGGTTGAGCTGGACGTCGGGCCGGTTCGGACAGCTCGCCGGGAAATCGGTGTTGAAGAAGCTCTCACCGCACTCCCAGCCCTCGACGAAGCCCTTGTGGCCACGGAACTGCTGGGCGCTCTGCGTCGGGTTGCCGACGACGAACCGCAGGCCCTTGGGGAAGGGACGCACACTGGTGTAATCGGTGACGCCGGCCTTGTAGTAGATGACCTGCGGTCCGGTGGGCAGGATCTTCTGGTCGCCCTTGTAGAGCGAGGGCATCCAGTACCCGGAGGCGTCGGCGGGCGCCTTGCACGCGGTCGCCCCTCCGTACAGCGAACCGGTGGTGCTGTTCGCGTTGGTGGAGGTATTGCCCATGAACGTGTGGTCGTGGGACCTTCCGGGCTGGCCCGGGTAGACGATCGGGTCGTCCGGCGCGGTGTGCGTGACCGAGCAGGCGGCCTGGAACTCGTGGTGGTAGGCGGGCGGCGGTGTCCTGTCGGACGGCGTGACACCGGTGACCTGCGGGACCGCCGGGATGTACCCGTCCCCGTCGGCGTCGTCGCCCGACGCCTGGAGGGAGGCGGCCATGATGTGTCCGCTGTGCGACGCGGCGGACGAAGAGGGGGCCGAGCCGGCGGGATCCGCTGCGTTGGCGATCGCACCGACGCCCAGGAGGCCGGCGATGAGGGCGGTGCCGACGAGGAGCGCGGAAAGCCGTTTGGGACTTGCTGTCATGGAAGTCTCCTGCCGTTCTTGTGGGGTGGTGTGGGGCTGACGCTCGTGGGCGGGTGGCGGGAAGCGGCTCGTTTCCCGCCACCCGCTCTCCGGCCGCCGCCGGGTGGCCGGAGAGTCATGGGGCGGCAGCCCCTCAAGGGCGGGCGGAACCCGTCAGGGTCGCGCCGTCACGAGGTCAGCTGTAGACGCCGATCTCGTGCAGGGAGTAGCCCCAGGCGGTGCCGCGTGCGGTCAGGTTCAGTCGTACGTGGCGGGCGTTGGCCGACAGGTTGATCGTGTCGATGTCACCGTTGCCGGTCGTCGTGGTGTGAACCGTGCGCCAGTTGGTGCCGTCGTCGGAGAGCTGCACCTCGTAGGACCTGGCGTAGGCCGGGTCCCATACCAGTTGCAGGGTGCGGACCGCCCTGGAGGCTCCGAGGTCGACGCTGATCCACTGGGGGTCGCTCCAGTCGCTGGCCCAGCGGGTGCCGGTGTTGCCGTCGGTGGCGTTGCCGGCGGGGCAGGGGCAGTCGCCGTAGGAGGCTTGCGAGGATGAGGCGGTGGCGGGCTTGTTCAGGGCGATGTTGGTGCCGCTGACCGGCGGGGCGACGACCTTGACGGACCTGGTCTCGATGCCCGCGTTGCCGCGGCCGTCCTCGGCCTGGATGTAGACCTTCCAGACGCCGAGCTTCTCGGGAGCGGTGACGGCGAAGGTCCCGTTGCCCGTCGCGCGCCACTGCGCCTCGACCAGGCGCTTGTCGCCGTTCGCGTAGTTGCCGCTGAGGAAGACCTTGTACGTCAGCGGGTCGTTCTGCGGGTCACTGATGTCGGCGCGGACGGTGAACTCGCCGCCGGCCGGCGCGCTGGAGGCCCGGTCGACGACCATGTTGCTGATGACGGGAGGGGTGTTGTCGCCCGCGGTCGACCCGGTGTAGGCCTTCTTCACCGCGTAGTACGAGAGCCGCTTGAGTCCGTCGGGCAGCAGGTTGAACCAGATGCCGCCGAAGTCGTGTTCGAGTCCGTAGTGGAACATCGTGGCGCCCAGGGCCACGCCCTGGTGACCGGTGATGCAGTTCCAGGCGGTGGTGTATCCCTCGGCGGTCTGGACGTCGGTCTTCTGGTCGGGGATGCCGTTCGCGTCGTTCGGCACCTCCCACTCGCCGGCCGGTCCGGTCTCGGTGATGATGTAGGGCTTGGTGTAGCCGCCGTCCACCCAGTCCTGCTTCACCCCGCAGATGTCGCCGTAGGCGTTCATCGAGTACAGGTCGAGATCCGGGGCGTTGCGCTTGTAGTACGGCCAGGCGCCCGTCCAGGCGTCGGTCGAGGTGACCGGGTGGTCGGGGTCGATGCTGTGGATCTTCTTGGCGACGTCGTTCACGAAGGTGGTGTAGGCGTTGCGCTGCGCCTCCAGCTCGGTGCCGCCGTAGCAGTTCTGCAGGCCGAGGACGGATTCGTTGCCGACGTTCCACATGAGCGTGGCCGGGTGCGACTTGTAGGTGTCCACCCACTTCGCGAACTCGGTCAGCATGGTGCTCTTGTACGCGGCGTCGGTGACGTAGTTGACGCAGCCGCCGGAGCCGGGGCCGCCTCCGGGCTGCAGCCAGAAACCGTTGACGATCTTGATGCCGTTCGCCGCGGCGGTGTCGAGGAGCGGCTTGGTCGAGCCGTCCGTACCCCAGGTGCGGATGGTGTTGACGCCCATGGACTTCACGTCGGGCATGTACTTCGGGGCGTCCGCGACGGACGGACCCCAGGTGAGGCCCTTGACCGTGTACGGCTGCCCGCCCACGGTCAGCTGCCAGTTGCCCTGGGAGCCGGCGACGCGCACGGCGCCCTGGGCCGGGGGTTCGACCGAGGTGGTGCCGTAGACCTGGAACTCCCAGAGGGAGTATCCGTAGCCGCCGGAGCGGACCAGGCCGTTCATCCGTACGTAGCGGCCGCTGCCGGAGAGGGCGATCTCGTCGGTGCCGCCGTCGCTTCCGGTGACGGATCTGGCGGTGCGCCAGTTCGTTCCGTCGTCCGAGACCTGGATCTCGTAGTTCTTGCCGAAGGCGCCCTCCCAGGTGAGGACGACGCGGCTGAGGTTGCGGCTCGCGCCGAGGTCGACCTGGATCCATTCGGCATCGCGCCACTGGCTGGCCCAGCGGGTACCGGTGAGGTTCCCGTCGAACGCGGCGGACGCGGAATAGGCCTCGCCCTCGCTCGAGGAAGCGGTGGCGGTCCTGCCCTGGGAGAGCAGGGTTTCGGCGGCGACCGCGGTGGGGGCGGTGGCCAGGGTGAGCGAAGACGCGAAGAGCGCGCCCAGGGTGACGAGGGCGGCCGCGCCGCGCGTGCGGCGGCGGGGTGGGGTGCCGGTGGAGGGGGGATGGGTGAACATTGCGGCTCCTGGTGTCAACGGCGGTGGGGACTGACCAGCTCTCCCGTGGGGGGCGCCTCGCCCGTGAGACAGCGCTCTCTGTCGGCGGGCACGGCCCTGCCAGGTGCTCGGGCCTCGCTCCGGCCGGGAATGCCGGGCTGGTCGATGTGCTCCGGTCCCCCTGGTCCGGGGCGGGGAGGCCGGTTCACCCGGCCCAGGGGAGCAGAGCCCGGCTCCGTCGGGTCAGCGGAGGCCGGTCGAGCGGTAGTGCCCCCGGGCCGTGGCGGCAGGGCGGAAACCGGGCCCGGAGAGTTCGGCCCGGCTCGGGTGGGTCACCGGAGCCGGCGGGGAGGGGCGGCGACTCAGGGGAAGGAGACCACCGTGGAGGGAACGGTCGAGGTGCCGGCCGGGACCGTGGACGCCCCGGTGTCGTTGATGACGTGCGCGTAGTGGCCGTTGCCGCCGAGCGAGACCGTCAGGAGGCTGTGGAACCTGATCCCCGGCTTGACGGGGGCCTTGAACCCGTGGTCCTGGATGATCGTCGGATCGACGTTGTAGTTGCTGTAGGAGCCCAGGCCCCAGGCTTCGTGGGTGTTGACGGAGTCGTCGACCCGGTAGGCGGCGTATCCGCGGGTGCCGCCGTTCTGGATGGCGGCCTGGTTGGGTGCGTCGTACGCCTTCTCGTTCTGGTAGAAGATCGTCTTTCCGCGATCGCCGAACCACTCCACGTCGTACTTGTTGAAGTGCTCGACGAACAGGCCCGTGGCCAGGACGTCGTCACCGTTCACCCGCACCCCGTAGTCGGCGCGGTTGGTCTCCCAGCCCACGCCCTCGCCGTGGTCGGCACGCCACACCCAGGTGTGGTCGACGATGGTGTCGTCGCTGTTCACGACCATGCTGGTGGTCGCCTTGCCGGCGCCCGCCCCGCCGACGCGGATGTAGACGTCCTGCACGGTGGTGGGGTTGGCGGCGTGGTCGGCGGAGGAGCTCTGCGGTCCGAGCTCCAGCAGGGTCGGCGAGTTGACCGGTCCGGCATCGATCAGGAAGCCGGCGAGACGGACGCCGTCGACGTCGGCGACCTTCATCGCGGTCACCCCG
The DNA here is from genome assembly GCF_042715295.1 of Streptomyces sp. NPDC058701. Classification (NCBI taxonomy): domain Bacteria; kingdom Bacillati; phylum Actinomycetota; class Actinomycetes; order Kitasatosporales; family Streptomycetaceae; genus Streptomyces; species Streptomyces sp. NPDC058701. Next base: position 46,099 of record NZ_JBHXSY010000005.1, read on the forward strand.
TTGTCCGGGATGATCGTGGCGAGGCCGAGGCCGAGCACGATGGTGTTCGCGCGGTTCACGTTGATGGTCTGGTCGACGTGGTAGACGCCGGGCGTGAACAACAGGTTCAGGCCCTGAGTCAGCGCCTGGTTGATCGTGGCGGCGGTGGTGCCGGGCTTGACCACGTAGAACTGGCTGAGCGGGACGGACTCGCCCTGCGGGGCGCCGTTGGCCCAGCTGGTTCCGCGCACGTTGGTGCGCTTGGCCGGCGCGAACACCTTGTACTCGCTGCCGTCGACGTAGAGGTAGGGCTTCTCACGGGAGACGGGGGTGGTGTCGAGCGTGGTGTAACGGGGCTCGGGGAATCCGTTGGCCGGAGCGCCCTCGACGCCGGAGAAGGTCTGGTTCCACACGCTGTTGGACCAGCCGCCGATGGCGCTGTCCCGGGTGTACCACTGCTGCTGAGAGTAGTTGCCGACCTGACCATCGATCTTGGAGTCGGCGATGTAGCCACCGCTGGCCCAGCCGTAGCCGTTCGGTGCCAGGTTGAGCGCGCCCTTGACGTGCATGCGGCGGAAGGAGGACGCCTGCGAGACCGCCCACCGGTTGGTGCCGCTGACCGGATTGACGGTCAGACCCTCCGCACCGCGCCAGAAGTTCTGAGTGGCGTTGCCGTTGAACCAGCCCGCGTCGACCGTCACGTCACCGTTGATGGTGGTGTCGCCCGGGCGCAGCCCGAGGCCGGCGATCTGGGTGTAGAAGCCGATCTGCGCATTGAGGTTGTTGTACGTACCGGGCTTGAAGAGGAAGGCGTGCCGGCCGGAGCCGAACTGCGCCGACTCCTGTTCCTGGAAGACCCGGTCGAGCTTGGCCTGGATGCCGGGGGTGGAGGGGTCCATGACGTGTACGTTCGGGCCGAGGTCGCCGCCACCCGGCAGGTCGGGGCCGGTGCCGCCGCCGGTACCGAACACCTGGAACTCCCACAGGGAGTAGCCGTATCCGGTGGCACGGGTCACACCCTGCATCCGGACGTAACGGGCGCTGCCCGTCACGTTCACGGTCTCGGTGCCGCCGGCGCCGGTGGTCGTGGAATAGGCCGTGGTCCAGTTGGTGCCGTCGGTCGACAGCTCGATCCGGTAGGCCTTGGCGTAGGCGGCCTCCCAGCGCATGACCACCTTGCCGAGGTCGGTCGCGGCGCCGAGGTCGACCTGCAGCCACTGGGCGTCGGAGGCGGCGCTGGACCACCGGGAGCCGTTGTCGCCGTCGACGGCGTCGGTGGCCGGGGTGCCGTAGTGCTCCTGGCTGGAGGCGGTGACCGCCTTGCCCTGGGAGAGCAGCGGCGGCTCGGCCGAGGCGGCGGGAGCCGCCGGCGTCAGCGCGAGGAGGCTGCCGAAGAGGGCGGCCGCGACCGCCCCGGCCATTCCCCTTCGGGTTGCGACGGGACGTCGTCTGCGTGGCGATGCGTCAACAGGTATGCCAGTAGGCATGGGTGCTCCTTAACGAACCTGAAACGGGAGAGCGCTCTCCAGACCTTGCCCGTAACGCAATCGACCGGTCAAGGTCCTTGCCGTCTTTTCTTTAGTCTTTCATTAAGTTCCGAGGTGGAAGGGGGTGGACATGTGGGGCGCGCGTGGCGACTCGTCCGACGGCGCATCTCACGGCCCGTCACCACGGGCTCGTCGCGGGAGAGTTCCGTGGTCGGAATGTCTGCGGAGGGACGGCCGGGCTCCCGTACGGGGGGCAGCCGGGCACGTGATAGCGAGGCCGGCTGGGGCAGCCGTGGCGTCCTGCAGGGCCGGGTCACCGTCATGAGACGGCGCGTCAGGGTACTGGGTATGAGCAGACGAAGCCCGACGCTGGAGGACGTGGCGCGCACGGCGGGCGTGTCCCGGGCAACGGTGTCACGGGGGGTCAACCGCACCCGCAACGTGGATCCCGGTATTCAAGAACTCGTCCGTCGCGCGGTCGAGCAGACGGGGTACCGGCCGAACCGGGGAGCCCGGTCCCTGGTGACCCAGCGGACGGAGACGGTTGCGCTGATCACCCCCGGCGCCGGGGACACCTTCGCCTCGCGCGTCTTCGCCGACCTCTTCGGACGGGTGGTCAGGGGGCCGTGGGATATCCGCGGGCGCACACGATGCACCCGGTCATCCTGGTCGCCGAGTCCGAGGCCGCCAGGGAAGAGGCGGTCGACTACCTGGGCCAGGGCGCCGCCGACGGCGCACTGGTGGTGTCGATCCAGGCCGGCGATCCTCTGCCCGCGATGCTTGTCGCCGCACGGATCCCCGTGGTGCTCTTCGCCCGTCCGGACCCCGAGCAGGCAGTCGGCTACGTCGATCTCGCCCGCGCCGACGGAAGTCGGCGGGCAGCCGAACACCTCCTGGCCCGCGGCCGTCGGCGGATCGCCGCTCCCCGGTCGATTCCGGCGGCCGAGCACCGGCTCGACGGGTTCCGTGCGGCTCTGGCCTCGGTGGGGATCTGTGACATTCCGGTGGCCGAGGGGAACTTCACGGTGGACGGCGGTGCGACGGCCATGACCCGGTTGCTGATCGAGCATCCGGACGTGGGCGCAGTGTTCGCCGCGAACGACCTGACGGCTCAGGGCGCTTGCCAGGTCCTGCGCGAACAGGGCAAGCGGGTACCCGGGGACGTTGCCGTCATCGGCTTCGACGCCTCGAGTGTCGCTGCGACGTGCCGCCCCGCCTTGACCACGGTTCGCCGGCCCGTCGAGAGGATGGCCGCGGAGATGGCACGCCTCTGGGCCGAACACATCCAGGGCACACGCACGGAACCCGCCTCGATCGTCTTCGACGCCGAACTGGTGGTACGCGACTCGGCCTGAACCGTTTCGCCCGGCGGAGCAAGGAGCCTGCCCGGGCGGCACGCCCGGCGTGCGCAACGGGCAGGCCCCGATGATGTGGAACCGGCTCGGAACTGGCTCGCTCGCCGGGGCGCCCTCGACCACGCCGGCCCCGGCACTGGAGCGGCGCCCCTGAGCCGCCGGTTACGCGTGGAGCTCGCGGTGGCTACGGAGGATGTCCGCGTAGCGGCGGCCGCTGGTCTTCACGATGCGCTTCTGGGTCGCGTAGTCGACGTGGACGAGGCCGAAGCGCTTGTCGTAGCCGTAGGCCCACTCGAAGTTGTCCAGCAGCGACCAGGCGTAGTAGCCGGCCAGCGGTGCGCCCCGGCGGACGGCGCGAGCACAGGCCGCCAGGTGCTGTTCGAGGTAGGCGGTGCGCCCGGGGTCGTCGACCGAGCCGTCGGGGCCCACGGTGTCGGGGAACGCGGAGCCGTTCTCGGTGACGTAGAGCTTCTGCACGCCGTAGTCGTGGGTGAGGCGCAGCAGCAGGGACTCGATGCCGTTGGCGTCGATCTGCCAGTCCAGGCCGGTGCGCGGTACGTCCGGGAGGCGGACCTCGCGGGCGAAGGGGACCGGGCCCGTGGCGTCGTTCGCGACGGTGGCGGGGAAGTAGTAGTTGAGACCGTGCCAGTCGAGGGGCGCGGCGATGGTGTCCAGGTCGCCCGGGCGCTCGGGCAGCTCCACGCCGTACAGGGCCTGCATGTCGGTGGGGAAGCCGCGTCCGTAGACGGGGTCGAGCCACCAGCGGTTGGTGTGTCCGTCCATCCGGACGGCGGCGGCGACATCCTCGGGGTGGTCCGTGGCGGGAACCACCGTGGAGTGGTTGGTGACCAGGCCGATCCGTGCGCCGGGTGCTGCGGCACGGAGGGCCTGGGTGGCCAGGCCGTGGCCCAGCAGGAGGTGGTAGGAGGCGCGGACGGCGGCGGTCAGGTCGGTCAGGCCGGGGGCCATGCGGCCTTCGAGGTGGCCGATCCAGCCGGAACAGAGCGGTTCGTTGAGGGTGGCCCACTGGGTGACGCGGTCGCCCAGGCGCTCCGCGACGGCGGTGGTGTAGGTGGCGAGGTGTTCGGCGGTCTCGCGGACGGTCCAGCCGCCACGGTCCTGCAGGGCCTGGGGAAGGTCCCAGTGGTAGAGCGTCACCGAGGGGGTGATGCCGGCTTCCAGGAGCCCGTCGATCACCTGGTCGTAGAAATCGAGGCCACGGGCGTTGACCGGCCCGGAACCGTCCGGGACGACACGCGGCCAGGCGATCGACATGCGGTAGGCGTTGGTGCCCAACTGCTTCATGAGGGAGATGTCCTGCGGCCAGCGGTGGTAGTGGTCGCAGGCCTCGTCGCCCGTGTCGCCGTTGTCGACCTTGCCGGGGGTGTGGGAGAAGGTGTCCCAGATGGAGGGGCCGCGGCCGTCCTCCTTGACGGCTCCCTCTATCTGGTACGCGGAAGTGGCCGTGCCCCAGGCGAAGTCCTGAGGGAAGGCGCCGAGGTCAATGGGATCCGACACAGCGAACCTTTCGAAGATCAATGGGAGGAGGGGCTACTTGACGGCGCCGGCGGTCAGCCCGGTGACGAGGTAGCGCTGGAGGAGGAGGAAGCCGCCGACGACGGGCAGGCTCACGACGAGCGAGGCGGCCATGACCTGGTTCCAGTACACGTCGTTCTGGGTCGAGTAGCCCTGCAGGCCCACGGCGAGGGTGCGGGTGGCGTCGTTGGTCATGACCGAGGCGAACAGCACCTCGCCCCAGGCCGTCATGAAGGCGTAGACGGCGACGGCGACGATGCCGGGGATCGCGGCGGGCACGATGACGCGGAAGAGGGCGCCGAGCGGACCGCAGCCGTCGACCTTGGCGGCCTCGTCGAGATCCCTGGGGACCGAGTCGAAGTAGCCGATCAGCATCCAGATCGAGAACGGCAGCGAGAACGTCAGGTAGGTGAGGATCAGCCCGATGCGCGAGCCGAAGAGCGCGATCCCGGTGACATTGCCGATGTTGACGTAGATGAGGAACAGCGGCAGCAGGAACAGGATGCCCGGGAACATCTGCGTCGACAGCACCGTGACGGTGAAGACGCGCTTGCCGCGGAAGGAGTAGCGGCTGACGGCGTAGGCCGCGAAGATCGCGATGACGACGGAGAAGACGGTCGCCGCTCCGGCCACGATCAGCGAGTTCATGAAGTAGTGGCCGAGGGGGACGGTCTTCCAGATGTCGAAGTACGGCTGGATGGTCAGGCCCGAGGGGATCCACTGGAACTTCCCCGACACGTCCTGCAGCGGCTTCAGCGAACTGGAGATCATCACGTACACCGGCAGCAGGACGAACCCGGTCAGGAGGGTCAGGAACACCAGCCGGCTCACGAGGAACGACTTGGGGGGTGCCATGGGCGACCGGGACTGCACCGTGTGACTGTGCTCAGGCATCGGTGGCGCTCCTTCCTCGGGAGGTGAACAGGAGGTAGACGCCCGTCACCACGAGCAGGAACAGCAGCAGCAGGACGGACATCGCGGAACCGGTTCCGAAGTTCCAGGTCTGGAACGAGGACTGGTAGATGTGGATGGAGATGAGGTCGGCCGAGGCCGGCGCCGATTTGCCGAACAGGACGAACGGCGTGTTGAAGTCGTTGAACGTCCACAGGAACAGCACCAGGATCAGGACCTGGTTGACCGGGCGCAGCGAGGGCAGTGTGATGCGGCGGATCTGCTGCCACACGCCTGCCCCGTCGAGGGCCGCGGCCTCGTAGATCTCGCGGGGGATGTTCTGCAGGCCGGCCATCATGATGAGGAAGGCGAAGGGCCAGCCCTTCCAGACCGAGACGATCAGCAGGGTGATGAAGGCGTTGTCGCCGATGAGCCAGAACGGCGGGCTGTCGGTGAGCCCGAGCTGGTCGTGGATGACGTGGTTCACCAGGCCGTTGTCGCGCTGGAACATGAAGGCCCAGGTGATGACGGCGGCGTAGACGGGCAGCGCGTACGGCACCAGGAAGATGGTGCGCAGGATGCCCCGGCCCTTGAACGTCTCCTGCATGAAGATCGCGGCTGCCGTGCCGATCAGCCAGCACAGGCCCACGGAGAAGAAGGTGAACAGGCACGTGGTGAAGAAGGAGCTCAGCAGTGCCTCGCCGACCGGTGCGTCGAAGTCGACGGTCAGGGAGTAGTTGTCCAGGCCGGCCCAAGGCGCGGTGCCCCAGTCGCGGAGGTAGAACTGGGTGAGCTCCTTGAAGCTGACGACGATGCCGATGAGCATCGGGATCAGGTGGACCAGGAGCTCGAGGACGAGCGCGGGGAGCAGGAGCAGGTACGGCAGGGAGATGCGGCGGAGCCGCCCGGAGCGGCGGGTGCGGGGCGCCGCTCCGGGGTGGTTCTTCCGTACCGTCCGCTTGCCCGTAGGAGGGGGTGCGGTGGTGGTCATGAGGTATCCGTGCCTACTTCTTGGGCATCTGCTGCTGGGCCTTGTCGAGCTTGGCCTTCACCGACTCCGGCGTGACCGGCCGGCCGGCCGCCGCGTCGGCGAAGAGCTCCTTGACCGCGGTGCCCACCACCGTCTCGAACTGCGACTCCTCGGGGACCTGCGGAAGGGCGGCGGCGCTCTTGGCGAGGGTGTCGCGCAGGACGGCCAGGCCGGGGGTGTTGAACGCGGGGTCCGCCTGCGCGGACTTCACCGGCGGGATGGAGCCGTAGGCCTTGTTGAGGATCTTCTGCTCCTCGTCACCGGTCATGAAGTTCACGAACTTCGTGGCGCCGTCGATGTTCTTGGTGTTCTTGAAGACGGCCATGTTGATGCCGGCGACCATCGAGTTGATGGAGGTGCCCTGTCCCGGGGCACCGGACTGCACGGGCGCGGGGACCACGCCCCACTCGTCCTCCTTCATGCCCTGCGCGGCGAAGGTGGCCGACGCGGTCTGCCACAGCACCATGGCGGTCTTGCCCTTGGCGAAGTCGCTCAGCGACTGGTTCTGGGAGTACTCGGCGTTGCCCTTGGCGACGATCTGCGCGTCGGCCATCAGGTCGACGTACTGCTTGACGGCCTTGACGGCGCCGTCCGAGGTGAAGTCGGCCTTGCCGTCGGCGGTGAAGAAGTCCGCGCCGTGCTGCTTGCCCAGGACGAAGACCTGGTGGATGTTGTTCGAAAGGTTGGAGCCCTCGACACCCAGCCCGGCCTTGCCGTCCTTGGTCAGCTGCTTGCCGGTGGCGATGACCTCGTCCCAGGTCGTCGGCGGCTTGGTGACCCCCGCGTCGGCGAACGCCTTCTTGTTGTAGTAGAGCGCGTAGGACATGGAGTACAGCGGGACGGCCGCCGGGTCCTGGCCCTTGACGCCGGTGGAGCCCAGCGCCGACTCCACGAACTTGTCCTTGCCGCCGATCTTCTCGAAGTTCTTGGCGTCCCACGGCAGCAGCGCGCCGCTGGCCTGCAGCGAGGCGCTCCAGGTGTTGCCGATGTTCAGGACGTCGGGGCCCTGGCCGGAGGTGGTCGCGGTCAGGATGCGGTTGAGCAGGTCGCCCCACGGCACGACTTCGAGCTTGACCTTGATGCCCGTCTGCTTCTCGAACTTGTCGAGCTCCGGCTGGAGGACCTGCTTGTCGACCTCCAGGCTCGATCCCTGGTTGGAGGCCCAGTAGGTCAGCGTCTTCGGCTGCTCGTTGGACCCGGCCCCGTTGCCGGAGCCGCCGCCGCAGGCGACCGCCCCGAGGGCGAGGGAGAGGGTGACGGCGCCGACCGCTGCGACTCTGATTCTGCGCATGGCTCCATGGGCCTTTCAGGAAGGAACGGGGATGCCGGCTGTGGGGTGGGAGCGGACGTCCCGCGGTTCGCCCCCAAAAACCACATGGCTTAATTTAGGATGTGAGTTAAACCTCAAGCGAAGGACTCGTCAAGAGCGTTCACGCAGGTATCTTGCAACCATGGGTATCGAAGACAGGGGACAGAGTGCGCGTGCGTAGTGGCCGGACAGTGCGTGACCTGCGGCGGGAGAACCGAACCGCTGTTCTGCAGCGGTTGTACTTCGACGGCCCCCTGAGTCGCTTCTCGCTGGGCCCCGCCACGGGGCTGAGCTCCGGATCGATCAGCAACGTGGTCGCGGAGCTGGTCAGCGACGGCCTGGTGGAGGAAGCCGGGATCGTGGAGTCGGCCGGCGGGCGACCCAGGACCCTGCTCCGGGTCAGCCCGACCAGCGGCTACATGATCGGTGTCGATGTCGGCGAGACCCGGATCCGCATCGAGCTCTTCGACCTGACCCTGACCGAGCTCGCACGCGTCGAGCGGCCCCTGGAGGCGGCCGGGCCCCGCCGCATCGACCGCTACGACGTCGCCGTCGTCGTGCGGCACCTCCGCGAGGGCATCGCCGAGGTCCTGCACCGGGCCGGCATCGCCCCCGAGCGGCTCCTCGGCGTCGGCATCGGTGTTCCCGGCATCGTCGCCAGAACCGCGGACGGCGCCGTCGTCCACGGTCAGACCATCGGCTGGGACGCGGTCCCCCTTGAGCGGATGCTGCGCGACTCGCACCTGCTGCCCGAAACCATCCCGTACTACATCGACAACGGGGCCAAGACCCTCGGCCAAGCCGAAATGTGGTTCGGCGCCGGCCGCGGAGCGCGTAACGCCGTCCTCGTGCTCTTCGGCTCAGGCGTCGGCGCCTGCGTCGTCAGCGACGACACCCGCACCGGCCGCGCCATCGAGTGGGGCCACCTGACCGTGCGCGTCCGGGGCCGCCGCTGCCGCTGCGGTGCCCAGGGCTGCCTGGAGGCGTACGCGGGGGCCGAGGCCCTCCTGGAACGCTGGGCCGAGGCCGGCGGACGCCCGCCGGCCGACACGGACGAGGAGACCGCTCTGACCGCGATGCTCGCCGCCGCCTACCCGGCACCGGGCCCCGACGGCACCACCCCCGGGGCCGACACGACGGCCCTGGCCGTCCTGGAGGAGACCGCCGAGTACCTCGGCGCGGGATTCTCCGACCTGATCAACCTCTTCCAGCCCGAACGCATCCTCGTCGGCGGCTGGGCCGGTTTGCAGCTCGGCACCCGCTTCCTGGACTCCGTACGGTCCCACGCCACCTCCTACGCCCTGTCGTACCCGGCCGCCAACGTCCGCATCGACCTCGGCACCTTCGGCCCCGACGCCGTCACCGTCGGCGCGGGAATCCTGCCCCTCGCCGACTTCTTCGCCCACGGCGGCCACCGCACGCAACCCGAACGCGAGGAGCCCCTTCCGGCCTGGCGCACCACGCTGCAGGAGCGTGCGGCACACTGACCCCCCCGGCCCACCCCGCAGCCTGCGTGGTGGGCCGACGGGCGCGGGGGAACTACCTGTCCAGCGGTGCGAACCCGTCCCCGGCCGGAGACACCCGACGCCCCGCGTGGTCGAAGACGTACAGCTGCCCCAGATCGACCCGAGAACCCTGAAGCATCGCTGCGCCAGATCGCCCGGCAGGCCGGGCCGGCGCGATGGCCGAACTCGCCCAGGGCTACACGCAGACACGGCAGCTCTTCGCGGAAGGGCTGCAGCATGGTGCCGGCACAGGCCGCGCCGCCACTCCGACACGCTGAGGGCCGACCGGCGGCTTTCCCTCCGCACCCGTGACTGTCCGGCGGTGTGACGCGATGAGCTCCTGACGGGATCTTGGAGAGATGTCGCCTCGCGCGGCCCGCGCCACGGCGAGAGGTCCAGGACTTCGCAGGGCCCCGCTCGCCCGATGGCCTCATGGCGAGGAGGCACGTGCGGTCCGGCCCGAACTGCGTGGTCCGCCCCGTCCTTCGACGTGGCTGCCGGGGCGTTCCTCAGGGGCGTACCGGGGTGTGCAGGGCGACCCGGGTCGTGGTGATCGGCTGCTTCTGGAGGTCGTCCGCGCGGGCTCGGGTGCGGCGGCGGATCCTCGCGATGGTCAGGGCGGCTCCGGCGATGAGTACGGCGCCGGCGGCGAGGGCGGGGCCGCCGAGGGTGACGGCGTGCTGGAGGGAGGAGGCAGCGGCGTAGCCGGCGGTGGTCTCGGCTCCGGCCCACAGGGGTGCGGCCAGCAGACTGTAGGGCGCGATGCGGCGGTAGGGCAGGCGAGTGGCGCCCGCCACATGCGGCGCGAGGGTGCGGACGACGGGTACGAACCGGGAGAGGAGGACGGCCTGACCGCCGCGCCGGTCCATGAGGGACTCGGCGCGCTGCCATGCGGCGGCCGGTATGCGGCGGCCGAGGTGTCCGGTCCGCAAACGGCTGCCCAGCAGATGCCCGGTGCGGTGGCCCAGGGCGTCCCCGGCCACGACCGCGCACGAGGCGGTGGCGATGACCAGGGCCACATTCAGGTCGCCCGCGCGGGCCAGCGCGCCGGAGGCCATCAGCAGGGTCAGGGTCGGGATGAACGCGCCGATCAGGAGCACGGACTCGGCCAGCACCGCGGCGGCCAGGATCGCGTAGGCGGCCGGGGCGGGAACCTGGCCGATCAGACCGGTCAGCGTGTTCACCGGCCCCTCCCGGCGAGGGCGGTCGGCGTGATCGCGGGGGCGGCCGGATCTGCCGGACGCCGCAGCCGCCAGACCCTCGCCGGCGGCAGGTTGGGCCACACCGTCCAGCAGCCGGTCGCGTGGCGGCGCTGGAAGTCCGCGAGGACCTCCTCGACGCCGCGGTGGCGAACGGTTTCAGCGCGGGTGGCGGTCAGAGACCGGGCGTAGCGGGTGCCCCGGTAGACGAAGTAGGTGAGCGTACCGCCGGGCTCCAGTAGATCCAGGTACCGATCCATGATCGCCTCGACCCGGGCGGGAGTGAAGTTGGTCAAGGGGAGACCGGAGACGATCACGTCGTAGCGGTGGCCGGTGCCGAGTTGCTCCAAGTAGGTGTGGTGGACGCGGACGCGTTCGCCGACGCCGGCCAGATGGGGGTGGGCATGGACGAGGTGGCGCAGCCGGGCGGCGAAGCGGGGGTTGGCCTCGACGATGTCCAGGCGGCTCCCGGACGAGAGGCGGGGGATGAGAGCGCGGGTGACCGATCCTGTGCCCGCGCCGACCTCCAGAACGTTCACAGGCCGCGCACCCCGTTCGTCCACGGGGTCGGTGAGCAGGCGCGCCAGAGTCTTGCCGCTGGGGGCGATGGCGCCGGTGGTGCGCAGGTCGCGGGCCGCTTCGATGAGGAACATCCAGCCCTCGGCGTTGCGCTGCGCGAGGACACGGTCGTGGGGGGTGGTCCAGTCGTCCATGCCTTCGACGCTACGAAGGCCGGCTGTCCTGCGAATCCGCCCTTGTGTGGCCGCATACCCCTACGAAAGTAGGGGGCCATCGTGGCGGAACGTCGGAGGAGTGGGAACCTCCCGCGCGTCTACGATTCGCGGGTGAATCAGGAACAGAGGCAGAAATGGTCCGTATGCGGCCGGTACGGCCTGGTGGTGTTGCTGACTCTGGCAGCCGTGCAGAACGGCGCATCGACCGCCGGCGGCCGCTACCTCACCCTCGGCAGCGCAGTGGCCGTGGCGTGCGGAGTGCTCCTGCTGCTCCGCCGGGGACACTGGCTGCTCGCCCCCGCCCTGACCGCGGCGGCGGCGGGAGTGTGGGGGTGGCCCATGCTGCCCCTGCTGCTCCTCGCCCTGTTCGACCTCGCCGCGGACCGGCACACGGCGGCCGCCGTGACCTGCGCCACCGCCGCACTGACCGGCAACGCGCTCCTCCACCCGACAGCCTCCCTGTGGCGGCCACAACAGTACGGCTCCAGCCTGTTCCTGCTCCTGGCCGTCGTAGGAGGACTGTGGATGGGCAACCGGCGCCGTCTCGTGCAGGCGCTGAACACACAGGTCGAACACCTGAGGATCGAGAGGGAGTTGCGCGAGCAGGCCGCCCGCATCGCCGAGCGGTCCGCGATCGCCGCGGAAATGCACGACGTACTCGCCCACCGGCTCAGCCTGATCGCCCTGCACACCGGCGTCCTGGCCGCCAGGCAGGACGGCCTCCCCCTTCCCGTCATCGACCGCCTCGCGCTGCTGCGCACCGCCTCCACCGACGCCCTGACCGACCTGCGTGACGTCCTGGGCGCCCTGCGCACCACCGGCACCCGTCCCGCCACCGACAGGCCGACGCCCGTCCTGCGCGACGTCCAGGAAGTGATCGAACAGGCCAGGGCCGCCGGGCAGCGCATCGACACCACCACCGAAGGCACACCCGAGCAAGCCCCCGTGACCCACCGGCTCGCCGTCTTCCGCCTGGTCCAGGAAGCCCTGACCAACGCCCGCAAACACGCACCCGACACGACCGTCCACGTGCGCATCGACTACGGACCGCCCGCGACCCTCATCGAGGTCACCAACACCTCCAGCACCCACACCGGGCACACCGTGCCCTCCGGGTTCGGCCTGGTAGGCCTGCGCGAGCGCGTCGAAGCACTCGGCGGGCACCTGAACGCCGGCCCCAGCGGTTCCGGAGCCTGGCGACTGGCCGCCCGCATCCCCCACCACTGAGCAGATCGGTCCCCTCACATGATCCGCGCCATGATCGTCGACGACGACGCCCTCGTACGCCTCGGACTGACCGACCTCCTCAACAACGACCCGGACATCGAGGTCGTCGCCCAGGCCACCGACGGCCTCCACGCCATCGAGCAGGCCGCCGCCCACCACATCGACGTGGCCCTCATCGACGTCCGCATGCCCCGCATGGACGGCATCACCGCCATCCCGCGGCTGCGCGCCCTCCCCAACCCGCCGAAGATCATCGTTCTGACCACCTTCGACCTGGACGCATACGTCTACGACGCCCTGGCCGCCGGTGCCGACGGCTTCCTCCTCAAGGACACCGACCCCGCCGAAATCCTTCGCGCCGTCCACCTCGTCGCCGCCGGCTCCGCCATGCTCCACCCCACCGCCGCACGCCGCCTCATCGACCGCTACCACCACACCAACCGTCCCCGGGCCACCCGTGCCCAGACCAGAATCACCTCCCTCACGCCCCGCGAGAAGGACGTCCTGGCACTGCTCGCCGAGGGCGCCACCAATGCCGACATCGCACAAAGGCTCGGCATGCGGGAAAGCACCGTCAAAGCGCACGTCAGCCGCATCCTGACCGCCCTCGACGTCACCAACCGGGTCCAAGCCGCCCTCCTGGCCCGCGACGCGGGCCTCACCCCGTGAGCGTTGCCGCCGCGCGGCCATGAACGAACAGCCCGCCGGCCAGCCCGCCGGCAGTGCTCGGCCGGCTCGGGGCGGCACCGAGGACCACCGCGGCAAGCTGGGGATACGAGCTGAGTCGTCCACCCGGGGAGAGGCCGTCACTTCTCTCGCCGATCGAGATTGTTCTTAGACTGGCGGGGTGGAGGACATCGATGCGATCGCGGCGCTGCAGGACCCCGTGCGGCGCCGCCTGTACGAGTACGTGGCCGCGCAGGGCCGTGAGGTCGGCCGCAACGAGGCCGCAGAGGCGGCCGGGGTGGCCCGCACGCTCGCGGCGCACCATCTCGACCGGCTCACCGACGCCGGGCTGCTGGATCGCGGCAGCCGCCGGCTGACAGGCCGCTCGGGGCCCGGGGCGGGTCGTCCCGCCAAGGTGTACACACGGGCTCGCACCGAGAGGGCGGTGTCGCTGCCCGCCCGCGACTACCGCACCGCCGCCGAACTCCTCGCCGAGGCGGCCGAGGAAGCCGGCCTGGACGCCGGACTCTGCGCGGCCGCGCGTCGGCGGGGCGAGACGCTGCGCCGTTCGGGCGCTCCCTGCGGCGATCTCACCGAGGTTGCGGAGGTGCTGGCCGCCCGCGGCTACGAGCCGTATCGGGAAGCCGCGGACGGCGCCCCCGTTGCCGACGGAGCGGTCGGCGGCGGGGGCGCCGACGGGGGAGCGGGAGTGGCCCCCCACGTCGTCCGGATGCGCAACTGCCCTTTCCATGCGGTCGCCGAACGTTTCCCGCCGCTGGTGTGCGGCATGAATCTCGCGCTGCTGGAAGGGCTGCTCGGTGAGGACGGGCCGGTGCGCGCCCGCATGGATCCCCGGCCGGGAGAGTGCTGCGTGGTGGTGGAACTCTAAAAACAATCATCATTGACATAGAAAAGACCGACGTGCTGGGATGAGGCCATGACCGCACCCCCGCACGCCGTGCACCTGGCCCAGCTCAACGTCGCCGCCCTCCTCCACCCCATCGACGATCCGCGCATCGCGCCGTTCGTCGCGATGCTCGACCCCGTCAACGCCGCGGCCGACGGCGCCCCCGGTTTCGTGTGGCGGCTGGTGGAGGAGGGCGCGGCCGATGCCACCGGGCTGCGTCCGGCCGGCGAGAACGTCATCGTCAACCTGTCCGTGTGGGAAAGCCAGGAGTCACTGTGGGACTTCGCCTACCGCAGCGGGCACCTCGAGGTCATGCGCCGCCGTCGCGACTGGTTCGAGCGGCACGTCGAGGCGCACCTGGCCCTGTGGTGGGTCCCCGCCGGCCATGTCCCGACCGTCAGCGAGGCCATGGAGCGGCTGGCGGACCTGAGGGCGCACGGCCCTTCGCCGCGCGTCTTCACCTTCGCCTCCTCCTACACGGCCGAGGAAGCCGCGCAGTACCTCGTCGATCGGCCGGCGCGCCGGCCCGTGCCGACGAAGCGGGCCACGACGTAGCCCGGTGGTCCCGGGGCGGTCTACGCGGCCGGCGCGCCGCTCTGCGTCGCCTTGCGTTGGCGGGTGGCCAGCCGCGAACCGGACTCGCGGCGGGCGGCGCGGCGCAGGAGCGGTACCGCAAGGAGGAACCCGAGGACCGCCCAGGCCGTGAGGACCAGGGCGACCATGGGCAGTTCCCAGGAGCCGGCCGCCTCGGCGGTCCGTGCCGAGTCCGGGAGCAGTGCCGAACGCAGGCCCTGCGCCATCCACTTGAGCGGGAAGACGGCGGCCACCTGCTGGACCGGCACGGGCAGTGCGGTGATCGGGAACACCGTCCCCGAGGTGAGCAGCAGCCCCATCGTCGGCAGCATGATCAACGCCAGGGCCTCGCGGGGGTTGGGCAGTACGGCGCCTACGGCCGCGCCGAGCGGTATGACGGCGAGCAGCCCGAGTGCGGTGACCCACAGCAGCGTCAGCCAGTCGCCCGGCCCGTGCGGCAGCGGCCCGTCCACCAGCAGCGCCCCGGCGATCAGGAGCAGCGCCAGGGTGCCGACCGCCAGGGCGACCATCAGCAGGCACTTGGCGATGAGGTAGGCCGGTATCCCGCCGGGCGTGGCGCGCAGCCGCAGGAGGGCGCCCTCCTCCCGCTCGGTCACGAGGATCTGCGGGAGGTTGATCAGCCCGACCTGGAACAGCAGGTAGGCGGCGAAGCCCGCCAGCACCAGATGGGTCATCGGGGTTCGGGTCCCGGGCACGTCGTCGCTGACGTAGGCGGCGACGAGCAACGCGACCGCGACGTTGGTCAGATTGCCGGACATCTCCTTGCCGTTGCGCAGGAGGTGCCGCAGCTCGATTCCGCCGCGCTGGAGTCCGGCACGCCAGCTGTTCGTCCCGTTCGTCACGTGTGTCCCCCTCATGCGGCCGGTACCTCCTCGTCCGCGTCCCGGTCCGTGCCCTCGGCCCCGTCCGTGGCCCCGGCCCCGTCCGTGCCCCCGGCCTCCCGGTGCACCATGTGCAGGTAGGTGTCCTCCAGCGTCGGGCGGCGGACCTCCAGGTCGGTGATCGGGCCGGCCGCGTGCCGGTGGAGTTCCCAGACCAGCCGTGAGGGGTCCTCTGTGCGTTCGCGGCGTGGCGTCCCGTCGTCGGCCGTCCAGCGGACCTCGGCCTGTGCGGCGGCTCCCCGGGCCAGTTCCGCGGGGGTGCCACAGGCCCGGATCCGGCCGCCGACCAGCATGGCGATCCGGTCGGCGAGCCGCTCGGCCTCCGCCAGGTCGTGGGTGGTGAGCAGGACGGTGACGCCCTCGTCGCGGGCCAGCCGTTCGACCAGGACGTGGAACTCGTGCCGCGCCTGGGGGTCGAAGCCGGTGGTCGGCTCGTCGAGGAAGAGGAGTTCGGGGCGGCCGACGATGCCGAGCGCGACGTCGAGACGCCGGCGCTGGCCGCCGGACAGCCGGTCCACCTGCCGGCCGGCCTGGTCGGTGAGGCCGACCAGGGACAGCAGTCCGGCCGGGTCGCGCGGGTCGGGGTAGTAGGTCGCGAAGTGGGTCAGCAGCTCGGCGACCCGCCAGCGGCGGTGGTCACGCCAGGACTGCAGGACCAGGCCGATCCGGGCTCGCCACGCGTCGCCGCCCCGCTCGGGATCCGTACCGAAGACGCTCACCTCCCCGCCGGAGCGCTGCCGGAAGCCTTCCAGGATCTCGACGGTCGTTGTCTTCCCCGCACCGTTGGGCCCGAGCAGCGCGAAGACCTCGCCGCGGTGGATGTCCAGATCGACGCCGCGCAGGACGTCGGCATCGCCGTACGCCATGGTCAGATCGCGTACCCGGATCACGGGCTGGACATCGGTTCGCCCGAGCGCCGTCATCGGCCCGCCTCCGCGCGGGGCTGCTGCCGTCGTGCCGCCCCGGTCGCGGGTCCGGCGCTGTCGACGATGGCCCGGAGTGCCGCCACGTGTCCCTCGAAGGCGGTGCGACCGCGGTCCGTCAGCCGTACCTTCGTACGGCGGTTGCGGCCGCCGCCCTCCTTGTGGGTCTCCAGGTACCCGGCCCCCTCCAGGGTGTGCAACTGCTTGGAGAGCGCGGAGTCGCTGAGCGAGAGGCTGTCGCGGACGAACGCGAAGTCCGCCCACTCGGTGGCGGCGAGCAGCGCGACCACCGACAGGCGGGTGGCGGGGTGGATCAGGTCGTCGAAGCCGGCAGGGGTGCTCATCGGCCCGCCTCCCGCTCGGCCGCCGGTTCGCCGCCGCTGCGTACCGATTCGGCCGCCCAGCGGTTGGCGGGACCGAGCGAGAGGAGGTACACGGCCACCGCCGCCGTGGCCTGGAGGGGGCCGGCGCAGATCGGCTCCAGCCGCTCGGTCAGGTGGTCCAGCAGCACGATCGTCCCGCCGACCAGCACGGCCACCGCACCGAACGCGGCCCACATGCGTCCGGGGCAGCGGGTGTGGTGCAGCTGCATCCGGTTCCTGCGGCTGTGCATCACGACCAGCACGCTCAACAGGCCGACGTAGGCGGCCACGAACAGTCCGACGCCCCACTGGGGCGGATCCATGCCGACACCGGCAAGGAACACCCACATGAGCGCGGCCGTGCCGTGGACCATGCGGCGCCCGCCGGACGCGGAGCGCTCGAACTCGTCGTACACCCGCTCCTGCGGCACCCGGATCCGCTGGAGATCCTGCCATGCCTGTTCGGCATCCACCGGCATGCTCACGGCCATCGCCCTCCCGTACCCGACAACTTTCCTACCAGGAAAGCTACTCTTGGCTTTCCTGGTAGGCAAGTCGGAAGCTCGCGGTACCGGGAGGCGGGAGGCGGGAGGCGGGAGGCGGGAGCCGCGGCGGTTGCGACGGTCGGGCCACGCTCATCCGCTGCTCGTCCCGCCGCCCCGCGGTGCGGAACACCCCCGCGGATGCCCGTGGTTCCAGCCCGCCGACGACCGCAGGACGAGAGGGAGCGCGTGCCCGGGCGGACCGCGGTGGTCCATCCAACGCGGCGCCGCGGGGTCAGCAGCCGCCGCAGTTGTAGAAGGTCACGTCCCAGTGGTTGCCTTCGTCGGCGTAGACGTTGCCGGCCCCGGACTTCCACTGCGGGGCGCCGTCACCGCGCACTCCGATGTAGGTGAACGTGTTCTTGATGTAGTTGCCGAGGCACGTGTACTTGCTGAAGTCGAGCTTGTAGCCGTTCCAGTGTGAGTAGGTGCCGCCGGCGTGTCCGGTCTCGGTGCCGCCGGTGATGTTCAGCGCGCAGCCGCTGGCGCTCTTGAGGGTCTGGGCGCCTTGGGCGGTGGCGAGATTGAGCTGGTCGAAGGACGTGCAGGTCGGATTGTTGCGGTTCGAGCAGCCACCGGACGAGGACCAGGTGATCCCGGAGCTGTTGAACTTCGAGGTGGCGGTGGCGTGGCTGATCTTGCTGACTGCGTGGGCGTCGGTGGCGCCGCCGAGGACGCCCACGCCGGGGGCGAAGAGCGCGCCGAGGACCAGGGCGAGAGCGGTGAGGACGGAACGGAGTTTCATCGGGCGTGCCTCCTGCTGGGGACCGTGACGGTGGGACGGCGGTGCAGGCGGATCAGAGTGTGCTGATCGGGCAAGGAGATGGTGCCTCAGCTCTACGCGCGTCCGCCAGAGGGAGGACGCCCCGTCTTGGCGGACTCGGCCGAAGATCTCCGAACCGCCGCCGGCCACCGCTCCGCGGCCCGCGGTGACTCGTACTCCTCCGGGGCCGGCGCCGGCAGCTACCGCTCGGACTGCGGCGACCGCCGCCGGAGCCGGTTCGGCCCCCTGGCCGCCTGATCCCCTGCCCGCACACCCTTGATCGGTACCCGGGGCCACGCCGCGGGTGCGGTCCGTCAGGGACGTTCCAGCAGGGTCAGCACCGCCGTGGCTAACCGGCAGGCCGTCTGCTGCGGGGGCTTGGTGGGCAGAATGAGGTGGCTGATTGTCATGCGGACGGTGATGTCCGCGGCGACTTCGATGCTCTCTCTGTCCTGTGCCGGGTAGCGCTTGCCGAGCCAGTCCTGCACCAGCGTCTGTCCCGCGTCGAAGATGGGGTCGGCGCGTGCGGTGAGGTAGGGGAGCAAACTGTCGGAGCCCTTGCGGGCGGCTGCGATGACGGCCCGGATGAGGGGTTGCTTGTCGGCTTCGGTGAGGACGTGGCGGATGGCGGCTTCGAGGCAGTCGCGAGTGTCGGGGAGCCCGGGGTAGAGGGTGCTGGCGACGCCGCCGAGGAATGTCTGAGTTTCGCGGATCACCAATGCGCGACCCAGACCGGCCCGGCTCCCGAATTCCTTGTACACGGAGGGGCGTGAGACGCCGGCGCGGGCCGCGACCGCTGAGAGGCTGACCTGATCCCATCCGGCGTCGCACGTGAGGTCGTGAGCGGCGTCCAGTACGCGCACTCTCATGTGCTTGCGCCAGGCGACGCGAGGCGGGTCGGGTACCGGCTCACCGGTTGCACCCTCCGTTCCGCTGTTCTGGTATGCCGCCATGGCGGTGATTCTGTCAGGGAGGTCGGCCGGTCGGTCGGCACGGAGGGCGGTCGGCGGGCGCACTCCGGCGGAGCGCGCCGTGGCATCGGCCCCTCCGCCGCCGGACCGAGGGACCGACGTCACGTCAGGGAGACGTGGAGAGACGGCTGTCAGCGTCGCTTGCGTCGGGCGGCGAGGACGAGGCCACCGCCGATGGCGAGGACCGCCGCTGCCACGGCGAGCGGGATGGTGGGATCGGAGCCGCCTGTCTCGGCGAGGGGGGTGCCGGCGCCGTCAGCGTTCAGCCCGGAGTCGCTGTTGCCGCCGGCGGCTGCCTCTGCGGCCGGCGTGGCGCCGGTAGCGGTTCCGTCTGCGCTTCCGTCGGCGCTTGCGCCCGCGCTCTTCCCGGCCGGTGCGGTGGACCCGGCAGGACCGGCGTCGGAACGGCCGCCCTGCGGCGCGTCGATTGTTCCGGCGCCGAAGCTGTACGCGCCTCGGTCGGGTGCGCCACTGGTCCTGCGGCTACCCGTGAAGTCCGTGGTCACTGCGGCGAAGGGGATTCCCGAGCCGATCGCGGGGGAGCCGTCCCGCAGCCGGAAGTCGGCGCTCGCGCCGGTGGAGGCGTTCACGAACTTCGGCTCTGCGACGACGTCGTGAGCGCCTTTCACCTCAGGTGCTTTGCCGCCGAAGTAGATGTTGTAGTCGTAGGTGACGTTCGTGTTGCGGGACTTGCTGTTGGTCGCCTGGTCGGGGCGACCGTACGCGATGTTGTTCAGCAGCCGGACATCGGTGCTGTCGTGCGCGAAGATGTTGGCATAGCTGTCCATGCGGGTGCTGCGGCCGTTCATGTACGCCGTGTTGTGCACGATGTCGACGTGCTGACTCTTGTAGGAGTGGATCCCCGAGCCGCCGTTGTCGTACGAGATGTTGTCGGCGACCAGAGTGCGTCCGCTGTAGGCCGGGTGGTCCGCGTCCCCCTTGAGGGTGTCGACGATGATGCCGTTGCCGTCGGAGTAGCAACGGCACTTCTCCCATTTGATCTTT
This sequence comes from Streptomyces sp. NPDC058701, assembly GCF_042715295.1. NCBI lineage: Bacteria > Bacillati > Actinomycetota > Actinomycetes > Kitasatosporales > Streptomycetaceae > Streptomyces > Streptomyces sp. NPDC058701. The sequence continues at coordinate 65,965 of NZ_JBHXSY010000005.1, forward strand.
GTTTCGTTGTCGTGGACGCGGTTGCCCGTGATGCGGATCTTGTACGTTCCGGAGTCCCCACCGCCGATGTCGCGGGGGGTGAGTACCGAGATGCCGCTGGTTGCGTAGACCGTGTACCACGAGTTCGAGTGGACATGGTTGCCGGAGATCGTCACGTGGTCGGCGTCGATCGCCGATATTCCGCCGCCGGCGCAGTCGTGCACCCGGTTGCCGGTCACCTCGATGTGGTGCGACAGATCGCCCGTGGTTCTGTTCCGCTCGATGGAGATGCAGTTGGTGTTGTAGGTGGGGTCGCCCTTCTTCGAGCCGCGTTCCGCGCCGGCGAGGTTCAGAGCCGCGTTGTTGCCCTTGACCTCCAGGTTTTTGATGGTGATGTAGGACGCGCCGTTGACGCTGATCCCGTTCCAGGCGTGCACCGGGTGAATCACCGGGCTGTGGCCGGGGTGGGCGGTGAAGGTGATGGGCGCTCCGGGACGCCCCGAGCGGGTGACGGTCAGCACGTTCGAGCCCGCGGAGCGCTCCGAGTACGTCCCGTTCATGAGGGAGACGGTGTCGCCCGGCCCCGCGCTGTCGGCGGCCTTCTGAATCGTGCGAAAGGGGGCTCCGGTGGAGGTCCCCGGATTGCTGTCGCTCCCGCTGGCGCTGACGAAGTAGGTGCGGGCGGCCGCCTGGGCCGGCCCGGCTCCTGCGGTGACGAGTGCGAGGGGCGCGGCGGACGTGAGAAGCGCCGTGGTCGCGGCGAGACTGCGCGTGCGGTTCATTGTTGCCTGGTCTCCGAGACTTGTCCGGGCGGAAGGGTGGGGCCCCCGCCTCGACTCACACGCCCTGCGCGCGGGTCAAGGACGTACACGGCGTTCAGGGCAGGGGCACCGCGCCGGTGCGGCGCCGGGTCAGGGCGCCGAGCCGGGGTGCCGCGGCCGTGATCTCACCCTTCCGGTTTCCTCGATGGGGGCGAGTGGTGTGCCCGACGGTCGCAGACGCAAAAATGGGACGCAACCCCGTACGTGTTGTAAACGTTTTGATGGATCATCAGATCGGGCGGCGGTGTCCGGCGCCGCAGCCGAAGCCCCCTTCGTCTTGCCGCCGTACGGGTGGCCGAACCCTGTGGGACCGACTGCGGTCACCCTGTTCGCCGGGGTCCGGGGGCAGCGCCCTGCGGAACCGGTGCGTCGGCTGCCGGCACCCCGCCCGCCGCGCGGGGCCGGGGCGTCCGTTCGGGGGTCATGGTCTGCCGTGGCGTGGGCAGCAGAGTGACATGGGGCATTCATGAAGCGTCCCCCGCACCGTTGCTCTCTTCGGTGCGGCCGTACGAGGAGAAGGGTTGTCACGTGTCGCAGGTCGAAGAGTCCATCGAGGTCGACGTTCCCGTCCGCACCGCTTACAACCAGTGGACGCAGTTCGAGACGTTCCCCCAGTTCATGGAGGGAGTGGAGAAGATCACCCAGGTCAACGACACGCTCACCCACTGGAAGGCCAAGGTGGGGGGTGTCGAGCGGGAGTTCGACGCGGAGATCACCGAGCAGATCCCCGACGAGCGCGTCGCCTGGACGACTGTCGGCGGCGAGGCCAGGCAGGCCGGCGTGGTCACCTTCCACCGCCTGGCCGAGAACAAGACCAAGGTCATGCTCCAGCTGGACTACGACCCCGAGGGCTTCGCCGAGAACCTCGGCGACAAGCTCGGCTTCGTCAAGCGGCAGGTCACGGGTGACCTCAAGCGCTTCAAGGAGTACATCGAGTCCCGCGGCGCCGAATCCGGTTCCTGGCGCGGCGAGGTCTGACCCCCGCGGGGCAGGAACGTCCTCTCGGGGAAGACGGACCTTCCACGCCGCGCTGTTCTGCCGGCTTGCCTGTGCCTGCCGGATACCGGTTGCCCGCCGTGGCTGATGCGACGACAGGTGCCGATGCAGACCAGGGCCCGACCGGATCCGCACCCTCGGCCCGGTCGGGCCCTGCCCGCCCCGCACGATGCCGAAGTCGGCAGTGCAGATCGGGGTTGTTTCCGCGTACAGCGGTTGCTGCTGCCAGACGCAGGGGCTACATGCCCCCGACCGATTCGTCGGCGCGTTCGTACTGCGCGAGGGCCTGTCCGAGGCCGAACCAGGTCGCCGGCCACGTGGCGACGAAGATTCCCCACCGGTCGGCCCGGTCGATACCCGCCGGCTCCACCTTCAACGACGTCAGCCATGAGGCGACGGACAAGCCGATGGTCAGGCAGGCGATGGTGTTGGCGTGCTCACTCCGCAGGCCCTTGTCGTGCAGCATTTTGACGATCATGGCGCTCCTCGTGGTGCGACATCGGAGCTTCTACCGTCACCCATGTACCCCTTTCGCGCATCCGGGGGGGGGCAGGCCTCGGTACTCCTCGCCCGCTCCGGATGCGCAGGGCGGGGCCCCGGCCCGGTGTGAAGAGCGCCGGACGCAGGTCGGCGTCGCCGCGGAGACGGCAGACTCGCTCCCACGGACTACCGGCCGACTTCGGCTGCTTCGACGGCGGACTTGATGCCGTCCAGCGCTTCCTCGAGGCCGTCGATGACCTGTTCGCCCTCGATCCGCTCGGTGTGCAGTTCCACGGAGAGCCGGGAGTGGTTCGCGTCGTCCCCGGCGGCCACGTGCAGCCGGCCGCGGTAGTCGTGCGGGCCGGGCGCGCCCCACTCCAGTGACGTGCCCTCTTCGAGGACGCGGATCCATGCCTCGCTCCGGACGTCCTGCTCCGGTTCGCCGGGTGGTTCGATGTGCGCGGTGACGGTGACCCGGTCGCCGTCGTGCGGCTCGGCGGAGGTCAGCCGTGGCATGTAGGCGGGAAGGTTCTGTACGTCGGCGAGGTAGCCGAACAGCACGGTCGGAGAAACCGCCACGCTGATCGAAGTGTCGTAGTCACCCATGGACATCCCGTTCCCTCACACCCCGAGGGACGAAACAGCCCAAGTCGGCAGGGGGGCAGCAGCCGTGGCCATCGGCTCTGCTTCCGGCCCGGGTTTCCGGGGCCGTCGGTCTGGCCCGTCTGCCGGGCGACGCGGTGAAATCGACCCGTCCGGCGGAACCCCGCCGCACCGGGCGAGTCCGTTCGGCGTCGGAGGCGGCACGACGACGGTCCTGCCGCCGGGCTGGGCGGCAGGACCGTCACACGGGTACCGGCCCGGGATGGACGGGCAGGCGGGCACGTGTCGACGCTCTCAACGCCTGCGGCGACCGCGCGTCACGCCGGTTGGGCCGTACGGGTGCACACGCGGCTGCCGGGCCGTCCTTCGGCACCGGGTCCGCCGCTCGCACGCCGCCGGGCCGGCATCACCCGCCCACCACGTTCCGTAGTCGAAAACATGCGGAGAGCGACGGACCGTGTCAGCTTGAACGGCAGGAGAACGTCTCCCACACACGAAGGAGTCGCCATCATGGGCGGTAAGCAGGACAAGCGCCAGGAGCCGGGCAAGGGCCGCGAGGAGCAGCAGCGCCCCCAGCGCCCCGGTCAGGACCCGGTCCACCCCGAGCCCGTCACCCCCTCCCGCGGCGGACAGCGCCCGGAGGAGATGGAGCGGCGCCGCGAGGAAGACCTGCTCCCCGACGGACGCAACCTGCGCGACGACGACTTCTGAGCACAGCGGTAACCCACGCACGCAGAGCCCGGCCGGGCCCGTAGTCACCCGGCCGGGCTCTGTCATGGCGCGGCATCGCCGAAGGCGACATGGTCGTCGGGCACGGGGGCGTGGCCACCACGGTCGACGGCACGCTCACCCAGCGGCGCCGGTCACGCCCCGGGCGGTGGAGGGCGGGATGGTGGTCATGGGGCACAGGACAGGTGCCGTTCGTGACGCCGACGCTCCCGCCACCGGTACCCCGAAAACCGGCTCTCGCCATCACGGCCGGTCCGAACGGCCCGCACGAAGGGAAGCCGGAACGCGCCGCGCGTCTGCCGTGTGAGCTCTCAACCACCTGGTAGCGGCAGAGCGGCTCCGGTGGCGCGGAGCGGTCTCAGCGGAACGCGGCGGCGTCATCGGCCGCGGCCCCCGGCCGGGTCATTCCGCGTAGTCGTTGCCCTGGAGGTGGAGCGAGCGCAGGGCCGCCTCCAGCGCGAAGCGGTGGTCCGGGTCCGTGATGCGGTCGCCCAGGCGGGCGTCCAGGTTGCGCAGGCGGTAGCGGACCGTCTGCGCGTGCACGCCGAGCACCTCGCCGACCTGTTCGGCGGGGGCCCGCGTGGCGATGTGGACGCGCAGCGTCTCGACCAGGCGGCCGCGCCGGGAGCCGCCCAGCCCGCTGAGCGGGGCCAGTTCGCGGGCCGCGATGTGCGTGACCAGCGCGGGGTCGGACAGCAGCCACAAGGTGGTCAGGTGGTCTTCGCAGTGCACGACCGGGCCGTCGGGCACGATCCCCTCGTCGATGAGCTGCAACACCTTCCTGGCCCACCGAATGGAGTCGGCGGCCTGCGGCGGTGGCACGGTCAGACCGATGACGGCCGGGGCCCCCGCGAGGGCGGATTCGAGCATCGCCAGGCGCTCGGGGGTGAGCGGCCCGGGGATCAGCAGGTGCGGCTGCGGGATGCCGAGGTCGGCGAGGACGTCGCGGTCGAGGCATGCCCGCATGTGGTCGGGGGCCGGGGCGCGCAGGGCCACCAGTGTGCACTGTGCCGGGAGTTCCCAGGACGCCTGCTCGCACAGCTCGGCGATGGTCGCCTGCGGGAGGGGCGACCCGACCAGGATGAGGTGGAGCAGCTTCCGGCGTAACGCCGATAACTCGGAGGGCGCGCGTTCCTGGACCTCCGCGTACCCCTCGCGCGCGACCGCCTCCAACTCGTCGACGTAGGCGAAGAGCGCGTCCGCGAAGGCGAGGATCAGGGAGGGGGACAGGTTGTACTGGCGGCCCATGGTCTTGGCCCGGCGCAGCGCGATGCGTGCGCCGAGCCGGTAGGCCCCCTGGAGGGTGTCGAGGTCCCGGCCCTCGTAGGCCTCCACCCGGCCGAACTTGCGCAGCAGTTCGTCGCGCAGGACCGAACTCGTGCCGGGGTCGGCGACGCGGTCCACGAACGTGGCCAGCGCCTGTTCCACACCCTGTCGGATGGCGTCCGCGTTGGGGCCGTTGAGGAGACGGGCGTACACCGGATAGGCGCGCTGGACCTCGACGCGTATCTCCTTGATGAGCCCCGGGACCTCGGGCCTCATCAGGGCCGCGAACTCCTTGGGGAGCGGGTCGAGCGGTTCGCCGAGGTCCGGTGGTTCTGGCATCGAGGGCATGACTGATCCCTTGCTCTCCTGCGCGCCCGGTGGGGAGCGGCGTGACAGCGCCCTGCTGGCTGGAGGGCGCCGCGCGACCGTCAGGTACATACCTGTGTTCAGGTGCTGACGCTAGGTCAAGTCCGCTGTGCTGTACACCGTTTGGGCAGGAGATGCGCAGGAGTGCGGGTGGAGTCCGGAGAGTCGGCCGGGAATCGCCGTTCGGTGACCGTTACTTGACGGCCGAGTGCCAGTTCCGGGCGAGCTGCTTGCCCGCGTCGGGGGCGATCGTGCCCGGGGCGAAGAGCCCGCCCAGATAGGTCTGGGTGTTGTTCAGAGTGAGGCTGTTCCTGCCCGCCGCGGACGGCAGGCCGGTCTTGAGGTTGACCGCCGCGTCGATCACGCCGAACAGCCCCAGCCCGCAGCCGCTGGCGCCGGGAACGGCGAAGGAGGTGTCGCTCTGGGTGGAGCCCAGGAGGTTGAGGCGGCTCATCTCGCCCTCCTCGTTCGCGGTGCCGTCACCGTCGAACCGCTCCACGGCGAACGACGGGTAGGTCAGGTTCTTCGGCTTCAGGACGATCGGGTTGCTCTTGGTGCCGATGTAGCAGTTGCTGCCCAGGAACGGGTTCTCCAGGTGGATGCGGACCGGGATGTGCACGATCGTCTGGTCGGTGACGACTCCCGCGATCTGGTCGAAGTCCGACGGGGTGCCCACCGACTCCAGGGTCGCGGTGATCTTGTTGAGCTTGGCGTCCGAGAGCTGCTTGCAGATGGCGGTGACGCCCGGGATGTTACTCGGGCACATCAGTCCGAGGAGACCGCCGGGCACCGTCGCCGACGCGGCGATGATCGCACCGGAGGCGGGCGCGACGACGGTGCTGGTGCCGTCGGAGTTCTGGACGACTCCCATCTGGAGGTTGCTGTTGCCGGTGACGACCGTCGTGTTGCCGAGCTTGATGGACCCGCTGGCGGCGTAGGAGACGACGCACTGCGGTGCCTTGTCCAGACCGTCCGCCCCGAGCATCGTCGGCGAGTCGACGGGACAGCGGGTGAACGGGCCCCACCCGCCGTTGAGGTCCGGGGTGGCGGCGGTCGCCGTACCGAGCGAGGCGAACGCGCCGAACGCGGTCAGCGCCGAGACGGTGGCGAGCCGGGTACGTGCGGAGGCGAGTGGCATGGAGGTGCCTTTCGGTGGCGGGGGACGTTCGGGTCTGTGGTGCGGGGGTGCGGGTTCGTGGGGCGGTGCCGGCGTGCGGTCCGGAGCTGCCGGGGGCGCCGGGCGTCTGGGCGGGGGTCCGGGTCAGCGCTCCGGCACGGGGACCACGAACGGCTGGCGGTCCTCGGTGCACTGACCCTCGGTGGGTACCTCGACGCCCACCGCGCAGGTCTGCCCCTGGATCTGCTTGACGTAGTTGCCGGGGCCCGAGATGGACGCGGTCAGCAGCCGGTCGAGGTCCTCACCGCCGACGCCGCAGCCGGTGAACGGGGGAATGGTGACCTCGCCCGTCAGCGGCCCGCCGGAGGTCAGGACGTATCCGGTGGCGTCCGTGCCGTTGATGAGCTGCCCCTTTCCCAGCATCACGAGGTGCGGGCCCGGGTACGTGGCCGGATCGGGCTCGGGGGAGCTGAGCGGGGTCTGCGTACGGCACGACGGGCCGACGTCCAGCGGCGTGCCGTTGACCTTGACGTCCAGGACGCGCAGGACCAGCGGGGCGCGCACGTACGTCTCCGCGATGTTGTCCGGGAAGACGAGCAGGACGTCCGACGCGACGGTCATCGGCCCCGCCTGTTCGAGGATCATGGTTGCCGTCGTCGGGGTGAAACCGAAGGTCAGGAAGGTGGACTGGAACGGCGGGGTCTGCTTGCGGCCCTGGTGGTCGAGGTAGCCCTCCGACTTCTGGAGCAGGTGGATGCTCCCGTCCGGAGGGAAGGCGATCTCCGGGTCGCCCTGCTCGATCTGTACGCACGACACCGGGATCAGGGAGGCGCCGCCCAGTTTGCGGACGTTGGAGTAGCCCGTGATGTAGGCGTTGAGCGACTTGTCGGTCGGGTTCTCCTTGACACAGGGCGGCGCCGGCGGCCTGGCGGCCGAGGAGCCGGCGCGGGCGTCACCGACCTTCGGGGCCTTGTCCTGGTCCTTGTCCCCGCCGGTCCGTTCGGGGGGAGTCCCGGGCGTCGTCGAGCCCTCCGGGGTGCCGGGGGCCGTCGGTGCCGTCGGGGACGCCGGGTCCGCCGGCTGCCCCGGGGGCGTGGGGGCCGACGGGGAGGCCGAACCACTCGGGGCCGGGGTGGAGGGGGCCGGACCGACCGGCACCGTGACCAGGAGACCGTGGCCGTCCGCGTCCTTCGCCAGGGTGCAGGCGAGGGAGAGGGACGCGGGGGTGGCGGGCGCCCCGTCGGCCGTACCGAGGGCGAGGTCGATGCCCAGGTCCACGGCCGTGAACGTGAGGTCGCCGTCGGCGGCCGCCGTTACGGTCGGCGCCTCGCCGGTGGTGGTGAGGGTCAGCGGTCCCTCGGCGGGAACGGCGACGGCCGGGGTCCCGGCGGTGCCGCGCCAGAGGGCCTGCGTCGCGGCGCCGCGCTGGGCGACGTCGAGCGTCAGCCTGGTCTCGGGCACCACTGTGGCGGCCTTGAGGGCCGTGAGGTCGGCGACCGCCGCGGCCGGGAGCTCGACCGCCGTCGTCACCCCGGTGGGAAGGATCTTCTCGCCGGCCGTGGCCCGGCCGGGGAAGGTGGCCTTCACCCGGACCGTGGCGCGCTGGTGCCCCGAGGGCAGCACGCAGTCGTAGGCCAGCTTCGCGGTGATCTCCTGCGAGCCCACCGCGGCGGCCGCCGACGGGATCAGGGGGGCGAGGGCCGCGAGGGCGGCGATCGCCGCACCGCGCGCGCGGACGCGGTGTGTCCCCGGGGCGGGAGGGTGGCCACTCATCGCTTGCTCCGCTCGGGCGTCGTGCGGGGGCGCCGACGGCCGGCGCGGCCGTTCGGCGTGTCTGGTCGGCGTTTCTGTGCGGTGCCCGTGCCGTGTGTAGGCGCCGCGTGGAAGGTCGGCGTAGGGGCCGGCGTCCGGGGTTGGGCCGGGGGTCGGCGAACGCCCGGCCGGGGTCACCGGTCGGGCGCACGGACCCGGGGGAGTGCCGGCGGCACTCCCGCACGCCTTACGGGTTGGTACCGACGATGGTCGGGATGATCGCGGTGCCGGTCTTCTTGACCAGGTAGGCACCGGTGAAGATCGGCTTGGCGCCGACCGGGACGGCGCTGCCGCAGTTGGTCGACGAGACGACGTTGAGCTGACCGGAGGTGCTGGCCACCGCGAGCTTGCCCGTCGAGTTGGTGTACGTGGCGGCCGCCTTGCCCGTCACGCGGAAGACGCAGGCGCCGACGGTGACCTTGGCGTCCACGTTGCCGATGTAGCCCTTGGTGACGCCGGTCGCGGCGGTGTAGTCCTGGGCCACCACGGTCCACGGGGTGGTGGGAACGGTGGTCACGTTGCCCAGGACGCTCGTGCAGGGCGAGCCGCTGGCACCGAAGTTGATGGCGCTGATCGAGCCGACGGTGGCCGGGTTGCCGGTGGCGCTGGCCATCGAGCCGGAGGCTCCCGACGTCGTACACGTCATGGCGATGCCGTTGACGCTGAGGACGATGTTCCCGCTGTTCGTCGCCGTGTAGGTGGAGGGGGACGGGTTGACGGTCCAGGTGGTGGACGGGACGGCCGACGCCGGGCCCACGGTCAGGGTGAACGCGGCGGCGGCGGTACCGGTGACGACGGCGAGGTTTCTGATGGTCTTCTTCATGGCTCTGGGACTCTCCTTGGGGATTGACCGGCAGAGGTGGGCCGTAGCTGTGCGATGGGGGAGACACAGAGGACCCGCGGCTCGGTGTTCCTCGGCCGCGACGCTGACGTTACTTGCGGGAAACTTGGCTGAACAATGGCGCAGTTCAAGATTCTTTGAAGAGCCCGAATTACCTGTTCGCGGGGTGAGCGGTCCTCGGTACCGCCTTAGCCTCCGGGTGCGCAATGTCGACAATTTCGATCGATCACGCACCGCGCTGCCACTTTTTCCGCAGGGGCGGGTCGTATGAATCTCGATATGAAGAGGAAGTGCTCTCCGTCATGACAATCGGCCGTGCGCATGTGTAATCCGAGTGACAAATGACGCGGAGGTGCCGACGGCGTCGCGAAAAACTCGGACCCGCGTATTGCCGTCGGATGTTACCCAGCCGTAGCGTTCCGGGTGCGACGCTCTACCCCTGGTTGGCGGCCCCCGACGGCAGCAGTCCTGCCCGACGGTCTCGGCCCGGCCTCCCACCGGGACCACCACCCTTCGGCGGGGCCCGCCGATCCGGCTCACGGCCCCGCGAGGGCCCACCTTGTCTCGCCGGAGACAAGAGGCGCACCCGGATTTGTCCGCACGGTGACACATTCCGGGACGCCGGGCCGTAATGGTGTCACGCCTATTGTCCCGATGATCTCGAACGACCTAACGTGCGGCCTGTGAAGCGCACGCGACACGCCTGCTGGAGGTGATATGGGAATCGAGGTGGCTGTTGAGGGTCTGACGATGTCCTTCGGCAAGCAGAACATCTGGCAGGACGTGACCTTGACCTTGCCCGCGGGTGAAGTCAGCGTCATGCTCGGCCCTTCCGGTACCGGGAAGACGGTGTTCCTCAAATCGCTCATCGGTCTGCTGAAGCCGGAACGGGGACGTGTCCTCGTGGCCGGAGTCGACATGGTGAACAGCTCCGAACGTGACATATACGAGGCCCGCAAGCTCTTCGGCCTGATGTTCCAGGACGGAGCGCTCTTCGGGTCCATGTCCCTCTTCGACAACATCGCCTTCCCGCTGCGCGAGCACACGCGGAAGAAGGAGTCGGAGATCCGGCGGATCGTCATGGAGCGCATCGACGTCGTCGGGCTCGTCGGCTCCGAGGGCAAGCTCCCCGGCGAGATCAGCGGCGGTATGCGCAAACGGGCGGGACTGGCCCGCGCGCTCGTGCTCGACCCGCAGATCGTGCTGTGCGACGAGCCGGACTCCGGCCTCGACCCCGTCCGCACCGCCAACCTCTCCCAGCTGCTGATCGACCTCAACGCGCAGATCGACGCGACGATGCTCATCGTCACCCACAACCTCGACATCGCCGCCACCGTCCCCGACAACATGGGGATGCTCTTCCGGCGCAACCTCGTCACCTTCGGCCCGCGCGAAGTGCTGCTCACCAGTGACGAGCCGGTCGTGGCGCAGTTCCTCGCGGGACGGCGCGAAGGCCCCATCGGGATGTCCGAGGAGAAGGACGCGGCCACGCTCGCCGCCGAGGCCGCCGTCCCCGCCGCCGAACCCGCCGCGCCCCGGGTCATCGTTCCGCAACTGGAGCCCTCGCCCGGACTGCCCCCGCGCCAGGCGGCCCTGCGGCGCCGCGAGCGGGTCCTCGGCATGCTCGACACGCTGCCGCCCGCCGCCCGCGCCGCCATCGAGGACACGTACGCGCGCAGAGCGCAGGCGCCCACCCTGCGGATGCCGGCCACCGGGAGCGGTTCGTGATCACGAACGGGCTGCGTCACACCGGCCGCCTCTTCGCCCTCGCGGCCGAGGTGGGCCGGTCCATCTTCAGACGGCCCTTCCAGTTCCGGGAGTTCGTCGAGCAGTTCTGGTTCATCGCCAGCATCACGATCCTGCCGGCCGCGCTCGTCTCCATCCCGTTCGGCGCGGTGATCGCCCTCCAGGTCGGGTCGCTCACCCAGCAACTGGGCGCGCAGTCGTTCACCGGAGGCGCCAGCGTCCTGGCCGTCATCCAGCAGGCGAGCCCGCTCATCGTCGCCCTGCTCATCGCCGGCGCCGGCGGCTCCGCCATCTGCGCCGACCTCGGCTCCCGCACGATCCGCGAGGAGCTCGACGCGATGGAGGTCATGGGCGTCTCACCCGTCCAACGCCTGGTCGTACCGCGGGTGCTGGCGACGATGGGCGTGGCCGTGCTCCTCAACGGCCTGGTGTCCGTCGTCGGGACCCTCGGCGGCTACTTCTTCAACGTCATCCTCCAGGGCGGCACCCCGGGCGCCTACCTGTCCAGCTTCTCCGCGCTCGCCCAGCTGCCCGACCTGTACATCAGCGAGTTCAAGGCCCTCGTCTTCGGATTCATCGCGGGCATCGTCGCCGCCTACCGCGGCCTCAACCCCCGCGGCGGCCCCAAGGGGGTCGGCGACGCCGTCAACCAGTCCGTCGTCATCACGTTCATGCTGCTGTTCTTCGTGAACATGGTGCTGACGGCCGTCTACCTGAACATCGTCCCACCGAAGGGAGGCTGAGGCGATGGCCTCCCCGTTCGTCTGGCTCGACCGGTCCGGCGACCAGTTCCTGTTCTACGTCAAAGCCCTGGCCTGGATCCCGCGCACGCTGCGCCGCTACCTCAAGGAGGTCCAACGGCTCCTCGCCGAAGTGGCCTTCGGCTCCGGCGGGCTCGGCGTGATCGGCGGCACCATCGGCGTGATGATCGCGATGACCCTGTTCACCGGCACGGTCGTCGGCCTCCAGGGATACGCGGCCCTCGACCAGATCGGCACCGCCGCGTTCACCGGGTTCATCTCCGCGTACTTCAACACGCGCGAGATCGCCCCCCTGGTCGCCGGGCTCGCCCTCTCCGCCACCGTCGGCGCCGGCTTCACCGCCCAGCTCGGCGCGATGCGGATCAACGAGGAGGTCGACGCCCTCGAAGGCATGGGCATCCGCTCCATCCCGTACCTGGTGACCACCCGCATCATCGCGGGCGTCGTCGCGATCATCCCGCTCTACGCGATCGGCCTGCTCTCGTCGTACCTCGCCTCCCGCTACGTGACCGTCCTGTTCAACGGCCAGTCGCAGGGAACGTACGACCACTACTTCAACCTGTTCCTCTCACCGACGGACGTCGTGCTGTCGGTCCTCAAGGTGTTCATCTTCAGCGTCATGGTGATCCTCGCCCACTGCTACTACGGATTCCGCGCTTCGGGTGGCCCCGCCGGGGTCGGCGTCGCCGTGGGCCGCTCCGTGCGGAACGCCATCGTGATCATCAGCATCACGGACTTCTTCCTGTCGCTGGCCCTGTGGGGCGCGACCACGACCGTGAAGGTGGCGGGGTGAGATGAGCAGCCCACGGGGTGAGACCCTGAGCCGCCGACTGGCCGGAGTCGTCTTCCTGCTGGTCCCCGCCCTCCTCGTCTGGCTGGCGATCGCGGTCTACGACAAGCAGTTCACCGACAGCGCCCCGATCACCGTCGAGACGGGCAGCGTCGGCAACGAGATGCACCCGGGCGCCGAGGTCAAACTGCGCGGCGTCGTCATCGGCGAGGTCCGCTCCATCGAGGCCACCGGCACGGGAGCCCGGCTCACCCTCGCGATGGATCCCGGCACCCTCGGCCGGGTCCCCTCCGACGTACGGGCACAGATGCTGCCGACCACCCTGTTCGGTGAACGGTTCGTGGCGCTCGTCCCGCCGCCGGCGCCCTCGCCGGAGCCGATCGGCGCCGGGGCCGTCATCCCCGAGGACCGCTCCGGCAACGCCGTGGAACTCCAGCAGGTCCTGGACAACGTCCTGCCCATGCTCACCGCCGTCCAGCCGCAGAAGCTGTCGGCCACCCTGTCCGCCGTGTCCCGGGCCCTCGAAGGGCGCGGCGACAAGCTCGGCGCCACGCTCGCCCAACTGGACGCCCACCTGCAGAAGTTCAACCCGGAGCTGCCCGCGCTCAACCGCGACCTCAAGGAACTCGTGAAGGTCAGCAACCTGTACGCGGACGCGGCCCCCGACATCGTCACGGCGCTCACCGACTTCACCACCACCAGCGGCACCCTCGCCGAGAAGGAGACCGAACTGGCCGGCACCCTCGGGGCCACCACCCGCACCGCCCAGGACGTCACCTCCTTCCTGCGGCAGAACAAGGACAACATCATCCGGCTCAGCGCCACCGGCCGGCCCACCCTGGAGCTGCTCTCCGAGTACTCCTCGTCCTTCCCCTGCACCCTGCGCACCCTCGCCGAGTTCGTGCCGGCCATGGACAAGGCGCTCGGCAAGGGCACCGACCAGCCCGGGCTGCACGTCAACGTGGTCACCGTGCCCTCGCGCGGCGCGTACGCACCCGGTCGCGACACCCCCTCCTACACCGCGGGCGGCGGTCCGCGCTGCTATCCGGTGCCCTACCTCGGCATCCCGGTGGCCCCCGCCGTGCGGCCCGCGGCGGCAGCCGAGCAGAACCTCGGCCCCGCCAACTCCCCGCAGGAGAACGACTTCCTGAACGAACTCCTCGCGCCCGCAGCCGAGAAGCGGGCCGGCGAACTGCCCGACTGGAGCAGCCTGCTGGCGGGACCCGCCTACCGGGGCACGGAGGTGATCCTCAAGTGACGAACGACCTCGCCCACACCCGACGGCGACCCCTGACCGGACCACTGGTCAAGTCCCTCGTCTTCGTGCTGGTCACCGCCCTCGCCACGACCGTGCTCGCGCTCAGCATCGCCAACACCGGCGTGAGCTCGGACACCCGCTCGTACAAGGCGCTGTTCACCGACGCCACCGGGCTCATCGACGGCGACAGCGTCCGGATCTCCGGCGTGAAGGTCGGGGAGGTGACCGACGTCCGCGTCGTCGACCGGCGCACCGCCCAGGTCACCTTCCGCGTCCGCGACGACCGTACGCTCCCCGGCTCGGTGACCGCCGCCGTGAAGTACCTCAACATGGTCGGGCAGCGCTACATCGCCCTCGACCGGGGCAGCGGCGACGTCGGCGGCACCCTGCGGGCCGGTGCCACCATCCCGCTGGAGCGCACCACACCCGCCCTCGACATGACGCTGCTCTTCAACGGGTTCAAGCCGCTCTTCGAGGGTCTCTCGCCGGGTGACGTCAACGAGCTCGCCGGCTCGCTCATCCAGGTCCTCCAGGGCGAGGGCGGCACGGTCGACAGCCTCATCCGGCACATCGGTTCGCTCACGCACACGGTCGCCGCCAAGGACAAGGTGATCGGCCAGGTCGTCACCAACCTCAACACCGTCCTGGACACGCTCAACACCCGTGAGGCCGCCTTCGACGACCTCGTCGTCACCCTCCAGAAGCTCGTCACGGGCTTCAACGGCGACCGCAAACCCCTCGGCGACGCCGTCCAGGCGATGGGCGACCTCACCACCACGACCGCGGGACTCCTCCAGGACGGGCGCGCCCCCCTGAAGCAGAGCATCGGCGAACTGGGCCGCCTTTCGAGCACCCTCGGCGACCGCACACCGCAGATCGAGACCTTCCTCGACAGGACCCCGGCCAAGATGGCCGCCCTGGCCCGCCTGTCCTCGTACGGATCGTGGTTCAACCTCTACCTCTGCGAGGCCCGCGTGAGCGGTGTGAGCACCTCCGACGGCTCCAACCCGCCGACCGGCATCATCGTCACGGAATCGAGGTGCCGAGGATGAGCCGCCCGCCCCGGTTCACCCCCGTCAGGGCCCGCAACCCCGTCGCGGTGGCCGCCGTCGGCCTCGTCGTGCTCGCCCTGATCGCCGTCCTCGCCTACCACGCGGACCGCCTGCCGTTCGCCGGCACGGGCACCACCTACAGCGCCGACTTCACCGAGGCCGCCGGTCTCGGTACCGGCGACGAGGTGCGCATCGCCGGGGTCAAGGTCGGCTCGGTCACCGGCGTCGCCCTCGACGGGCCCAAGGTGAAGGTGACCTTCGCGGTCGGCGACGCCTGGATCGGCGACCGCTCCACCGCCGCCATCGCCATCAAGACCCTGCTCGGCGACAAGTACCTGGCCCTGGACCCGCTGGGCGCCGCACGCCAGAACCCCCGCAGCCGCATCCCGCTGGCGCGGACCACGTCCCCGTACGACGTGACGCAGGCGTTCCAGGACCTGAGCGGCACCGTCGACGCCATCGACACCAAGAAGCTCGCCGAGAGCTTCGAGACCATCTCCGACACCTTCAAGAACTCGCCGCCGAACGTGCGCAGCGCCGCCACCGGCCTGTCCGAACTGTCGAAGTCCGTCTCCAGCCGCGACGCCCAGCTCACCCGGCTCCTCCAGGGGAGCCGGACGTTCACCAAGACCCTGGAGGGAAAGAAGTCCAGCTTCGAGACCCTGCTGGAGGACGGCGGTTCGCTGCTCGGCGAGCTCAAGGACCGGCGTGACGCCATCCGCGCCCTGCTCAAGGGCAGCCGGGACCTGGGCACGCAGCTGAGCGGCATCGTCGACGACAACGACCGGCAGCTCGGACCCACCCTGAAGGCGCTGAGCCGCGTCACCAAGGTCCTGGAGGAGAACAGCAGCCAGCTCGACAAGACCCTGGCCCTCGTCGGACCGTACTACCGGCTCGTCGGCAACACCCTCGGCAACGGTCACTGGTTCGACAGCTACCTGTGCGGAGTCGTGCCGCGGAACTACCTGCCCGAGGCGTCGCAGCCCAAGACCGGATGCCAACCGCCGCAGCAGACACCGGCGGCGGCGAAGGGGAGCGGTGAATGATGACCACACCCAGAAGGCCCCTCACCATCGGGCTCGCCCTCGTGGTGCTCGCGGCCGTCGGACTCGTCGGCGTACGCCTCCTCGGCTCCGACGGCACCCGGGTCACCGCCTACTTCGACCGTGCCGTCGGCGTCTACGCCGGATCGGACCTGAGGATCCTCGGGGTACGGGTCGGCGAGATCGAGTCCGTGGAGCCCGAGGGCACCCGGGTGCGCGTCCGCCTGCGCGTCGACGACGGCGTCCGCGTCGCGGCCGACGCACGGGCCGTCATCGTCGCCCCGAGCATCGTCGCGGACCGGTACGTCCAGCTCACCCCGGCGTACAGCACGGGCCCGGCGCTCGCCGACGGGGCGCAGCTCGCCGCGTCCCGCAACCGCACCCCCGTCGAGATCGACCAGCTGTACGCCTCGATCACCGACCTCGGCAAGGCCCTCGGCCCCGACGGCGCCAACGCGACCGGCGCTCTGTCCGGCCTGCTCGACACCGGCGCGGAGAACCTCAAGGGCAACGGTGACGCGATCGGCACGTCCATCAGGGAGTTCGGCAAGGCGGCCAAGACGCTCGACGGCAGCAGTGACGACCTGTTCGCCACCCTCGGTCAGCTCCAGACGTTCACCACCATGCTGAAGGACAACGACGGCGACGTCCGCACCGCTCAGGAGCGCCTCGACGACGTGGTGACCTTCTTCGCCGCCAACAAGGACGACCTCGCGGGCGCCCTCGCCGAACTCGGCAAGGCCCTGGCCCAGGTGAAGACCTTCATCCAGAACAACCGCGCCGAGCTGAAGCAGAACGTCGACCGGCTCGTCCCCCTCACCCAGGCCCTCGTCGACCAGCGGGCCTCCCTCGCCGAAGCCCTGGACGTGGCCCCGCTCGCGGCGGCCAACGTGGTGGGCGCGTACAACGAGGACACCCGCACCCTCGACGGCCGGGCCAACCTCAACGAGATCAGCATGGGCGGACCGCTGCTCCCGCTGCCCGTGACCGGCGGCTCCTCGGCCACCGGCGGGAAGGGGGACCGGTGAAGCGCCGCAGCCCCTTCGCCGGCAAGGGCGCCGGGACCAAGGCCGGCGGCATCGTCGCCCTGGGCGCGGTCGTCGTACTCACCGTGACGGTGCTCCCCGGACTGCCCCGCTTCGACGGCATCGAGGACCTGCCGCTGCCCGGCGGCGCGGACCTCGGCTCCCACCCGTACACGGTCACCGCCGAACTGACCGACGTCCTCAGCCTCGTACCGCAGTCCGCTGTCAAGGTCAACGACGTCGCCGTCGGCCGGGTCACCGAGATCCGGCTCGGGACCGGCGACTGGACGGCGCGCGTCACCATGAGGATCAACGGCGACGTCCGCCTGCCCGCCGACGCGGGCGCCCGCCTGCAGCAGTCCAGCCTGCTCGGCGAGAAGTACGTCGAACTCACCGCCCCCGCCAAGGACACGGGCGGTGCGCGCCTCGGCGACGGCAGCACGATCCCGCTCTCCCGCACCAGCCGCAACACCGAGGTCGAGGAGGTCTTCGGCGCCCTGTCCCTGCTGCTCAACGGCGGCGGGGTCAACCAGCTGAAGACCATCTCCAAGGAGCTGAACGCGGCGCTCGGCGGACGCGAACCCGAGGTCCGCTCCATGCTGGAGCGGGTCAACACCCTCGTCACCGAACTCGACGCCCACCGGGACGACATCACGCGGGCGCTCGACGGCGTCAACCGGCTCTCCACCACCCTGGCCGGGCGCAAGGAGGACGTGGGCAAGATCCTCACCGGTCTCTCGCCCGGCCTCAAGACCCTGGAGGAGCAGAGGGGTTCGCTCCTCACGATGCTGCGGGCCCTCGACACGCTGTCCGGTGTCACCGTCTCCACCGTGAACGCGAGCAAGGACGACATGGTCGCCGACCTCAAGGCCCTGGCGCCGACGCTGAAGGCACTCGCCGACGCCGGCACCGACTTGCCCGACTCCCTCCAGGCGCTGCTGACGTACCCCTTCACCGACGAGGTGATGCGCGGCGTCAAGGGCGACTACCTCAACACCTACCTGTACATCGCCGCCGAACCCGGCACGCGCGTCATCCCGCCGCTCGTCCCGCAGGCCACACCCACCCCGCCTGCCGATCCGGGCACCCCGCCCGGCGATCCGGGCACCCCGCCGGACGATCCGGGCGCCACCCTCCGCCGGGGCGCGTCCGGCGCCGGGTCCGCGAAGCCGGCGTCACCGCTGCCGCTGCCGCCCGTCCAGAGCGCCGCACCGGCCGGGCCGTCCGCCGCTCCGGGTGCGACGGACACCGCGACCGGAGCCGAAGACGGAGGGAAGACCCCGTGATCACCCTCGCCGTACGGCTGAAGAACCTCGCGTTCCTCGTCATCGCCGTCCTCGTCCTCGGCTTCCTGGGCATCCGCTACGCCGACCTGGGCCGCTACGTCGGCGCCGCCGACCACTACACCGTCGACGTCCACCTCTCCCGCACCGGCGGCCTGTTCCCCCACTCGGACGTCACCTACCGGGGCGTCTCCGTGGGCCGCGTCGGTGCCATCGACCTCACCGCCGACGGGGTCGTGGCCCGGCTGCGCATCAAGAAGTCGGCCGCCCCCGTCCCCGCCGACGCGAAGGCCGTCGTCGCCGGACTGTCCGCCGTCGGCGAGCAGTACATCGACCTGCGGCCCGACAGCGACCAGGGGCCCTTCCTCGCGGACGGGGCCCGTATCGACCAGGCCGACACCGAGGTACCCGCGCCCGTCACCGACCTCCTGACCAGCATGAACGACCTCACCCGGTCCGTTCCGCTCGACTCGCTGCGCACGGTCGTCGACGAACTGGGCGCGGCGTTCGAGGGGCACGGCGACGACCTCCAGGCACTGATCGACAGCGGCAGCGCGTTCGTCCAGGCAGCCGACCGCTCCCTGCCCGCGACCAGCCGCCTCATCAACGACGGCGAGGTCGTCCTGCGCACCCAGGCCGAAGAAGGTCAGGCCATCAGAGACTTCGCCACCGGCGCGCGCGACCTCGCCGTCACCCTCAAGGGCTCCGACAGCGACCTGCGCCGCCTCCTCGCCGTCACCCCGGGCGCGGCCACGCAGGTCAGCGGCCTCCTGCGCGATCTCGATCCGAGCCTCGGCGTGGTCCTCGCCAACCTGCTCACCACCTCGGAGATCGCCGTGACCCGGCAGCGCGGCATGGAAGAGCTCCTCGTGAAGTTCCCCGCGGCCGTCTCCGCGGGCGCCACCACCGTCGACGGAGGACGGATGAACCTCGGCATGGCCGTCACCTTCTTCAAGCCCCTTCCCTGCACCTCCGGTTACGGCGGTACGCGCTACCGCAACGGCCTCGACCTCGGTACCGCACCCGCCCTGAACACCGCAGCCTCCTGCACCAGTCCCGCCTCGTCCGGGACGAACGTGCGCGGCTCCGCGAACGCCCCGAAGGGCGGGGCCGTCCCCACCCCGGCCCGACCCGGCTCCCTGCCCTCGGGCAGCGCCGGCTCCGCCGCCGCGCCGGCCGCGGCGGCCCTGCCCGGGGCGCTCGGCCTGCCGGCCCAGGACGGCGGACCCACCGACATGGCCGGGCTGCTCGGCCTCGGCGCCGGGAGCGGCCGGTGAGGCGGGCGCGCGTCCTCGCGGGCGCGGGACTGGCGGTGGCGCTCGCCTTCTGCGGGACCGGGGCCTGGACGTACGCGCAGGCCCGCACCGACGACGGGCTCGCCTTCAGCCGCGAGCGGGACGACGCCCTCGCCCAGGGCCGCGGCCACATCGCGGTGCTCACCACCCTGGACGCGTCCACGCGCGAGCACGCGGAGGCCGGGATCAAGGCGTGGCGCGAGGCCTCCACCGGGCCGCTGCACACCGAACTGAGCGCCACCCGGGCGGCGACGGGCGCCTCGGCGCGCGCCACCGTCACCGAGGCGGCCGTCACCGCGCTGGACGTCCGTGCCGGTACGGCGAAGCTCATCGCGACCGTGCGCGTCGACGTCACGCCCGAGGGCGCCTCGAAGACGACCGGCGACCGCAAGCGGCTGGAGGCCGTACTGGAGCGCACGGGCGACGCCACGTGGAAGGTCAGGGCGCTGAGCGCCGTTCCGGTGGCGGGCGCGGGCGCCGCCGGTTCCGGGACCGCCACCGGGGGGAGCGGGGCGCGGTGACGCGGCTGCCTGAGAAGACGACGGACGGACCCGCGGAGAGCGGGGTGCCGGAGGCCGCGCACGGCCCGGTCGCGCCGGACACGGCCGACCGGGAGGCGCCGGGAGGGCCCGCTGCCGGGACGCAGAAGGCCGAGCCCGCCGGTGAGGCCGGTGCGAGCCCGGCCACCGGGGACGCGGGCAGGGCCGACGGCGGCCCGCAGGCGACGGACGACGGGGCGCCGGACGAGGCCGACGGCGGTTCCGACGGCTACGCCACCCCGGACGGCCACGCCACCCCGGACGGCCGGGGCGGCGCCGGCTCCCGCTTCGGCGGCCGGTGGCACACGGCGGCCCTCGCGGCGGCCGTCGTCGTGCTGCTCCTGGGCGGGAGCGCCTTCTTCCACGGCGCGCACCGGTTGCACTCCACCCCGTCCGCGCAGAACCGCGCCCTCACCGACACCGTGGCCACCGAGCGGGTGAGCGCCGAGGTCGGTGACGGCCTGGCCAGGATCTTCTCGTACACCCCCACCGGCGCCGACGCCACCGCGCGATCGGCGCGGACGGTGCTCGGGGGGCGGGCCGCCCGGCAGTACGACGACCTGTTCGCCCAGCTCCGTACGAACCTGGAGACACAGAAGCTCACCCTCACCACGCAGGCCGTCCGCACCGGGGTGATCGAACTGGACGGGGACACCGCACGGCTGCTGGTGCTCCTCGACCAGACCTCGCAGCGGGACGGGGGCGCCGCCACCTCGGCCGCGGCCCAGCTGACCGTCACCGCCCGGTTCCAGGAGAACCGTTGGCAGATCGTCGACATCAAGGCCCGCTGAGCGATGAGCGGGAGACGGGACCACCCCATGACACTCGCGGTCCGCGCCCTCGGGGGCGCCCGGCCGATCCTGGCCGCCGCCGTCGTGCTCACCCTGATCGCGGGCGGTTTCGCCGCCTGGGCCGGCCTGGGCTGGTACGGGGCGAGCCACGACGAGTCCGCCGCGTACGCACTCCAGCGCGACCGGGCGCTCGCGGCGGCGGAACAGGCCGTGCAGAACCTCAACACCCTCGACCACACCAAGGTGGACCAGGGCCTCGACCTGTGGGAGTCGTCCACGACCGGTGAACTGCACGACCAGCTCGTGCAGGGGCGCACCGAGTTCGCCCATCAGGTCAAGGCTGCGAAGACGGTGACGACGGCCCGGGTGCTGTCCGGCGCCGTCACCGAACTGGACGACCGCGCAGGCCGGGCCAGGGTGCTGGTCGCCCTGCGGATCACGGTGAAGGCGGCCGACGACAAGAGCAGCGAGAAGGACAGCCGCATGCTCGGTGAACTGACCCGCACCGGGACCCACTGGAAGCTCAGCGCGCTGGGCCAGGCGCCCGTGGGTGGCACGGCGTCCGGCTGACCGGCCGCCGCACCGCGAGAACCACCCGCACCCGAGAGGACACGCACGATGTCGACGACCCGCCACCTCATCAACCGCCAGCGCCGCCGCCGGGCCGTCGGCGGACAGACGGTCCCCGCGGCGCGCGCCGCCGGGGACACGGGACCGGAGCAGGCCCTCGGCGGCGCGTCCGCGGGGAAGAGCGCCCGGCCGAAGCGGCAGGAGCCGCCGGAGCGCGACGCGGGGGCCGCAGCGGCCGGCACCGCGAGGGGCGGTGGGAGGAACCTGGCCCCCCTCCTGATCCTCTGCGTCCTCACCCTCCTCCTCGGAGCCTTCGCCGGCTTCGCCCAGAGCCGGGCCGCCGCGCTGCGGGACGATCCGGCACGCGGCAACACCGCGCTCACCGACCTGGCCCGCACCAGCGAGATCAAGGGTCAGACCGCCAAGGCGGTGGCCTCCCTCTTCTCGTACGACCACGCGAAGCCGGACGCCTTCGAGAGCGCGTCGAAGACCTTGCTCACCGGCAAGGCCGTCACCCAGCACCGGGCGCTCTTCGGCGAGGTCCTCGCCCAGGCCGGGAAGCAGAAGACGGTGGTCACCACGACGGTCACCGACAGCGCGGTCGAGCGCATCGACGGCGACCGGGCGCGCGTCCTGATCTACGCGGACCAGAGCAGCGTGGGCACGGCGGGGACCGGGAAGCAGGCCCCTGAGGGCCAGGCCGCCCAGGACCAGGGGGTCTACGCGGGCGCGATGTTCGCCCTCGACCTCGTCGCGCGCGACGGGCGCTGGCTGGTGGAGGGCATCGACACCTTCGGCCGCTGAGCCGGAGGCCGCGCGCGGACCGCCGTGACGGCGGCCGCCGGCCGCTCCGGGAGGTTGCCAGACGCACGAAACGGCCCGACGCTTCAACTCCTTCTGCCCCATGCTCGCCTGGAGGCTGTTCGTCAGCGAGGCGACGGTCAAGAGCCATCTCAACCGCACCATGAACAAGCTGGGCCTGGAGAGCCGCGCGCAGGCGGTGGTCGCGGCCTACGAGAGCCGCTTGGTGGTACCGGGCGGCCAGGTCTGAGGCCCTGGCGGCCGCGCCCGGGCCCGGGAGGCGGATCCCGGTTCACCGGACGGCCACCCGGTGTCCGTCCTCCCGTTCCGGCCGCCGGTGGGGTTTGTCGGTCGGGCGTGCTTTGCTGGGGGCATGATCGATGAGTTCCTGGCCCGTGGCCTGTCCGATGTCGAAGAGGCCGTCCGCAAAGCGGCGGCGGTGGAGATCATGCCGAGGTTCCGGCAGCTCGCCGAGCACGAGGTCGACGAGAAGAGCGGTCCGCACGACCTGGTGACCATCGCGGACCGGCAGGCCGAGGAGCACCTCACGGCCTCCCTCACGCGGCTGCTGCCCGGTTCGGCCGTGGTCGGCGAGGAGGCCGTGCACGCCGATCCGACGGTGTACGGCGCGCTGCGCGAGGACGCCCCCGTGTGGATCGTCGACCCGGTCGACGGCACCCGCCAGTTCGTCAACGGCGACCCCGCCTTCTGCACCCTGGTCGGGCTCGCCCACCGCGGCGAGATCCTGGCCTCCTGGACCTTCGCCCCGGCGCTGGAGGAGATGTCCACGGCCGTCCGCGGGCAGGGCGCGTACGTCAACGGAGTTCGCATCCAAAGCGGTTCGCCCGATCAGGGCGCCGACCTGCGGGTCGCCACGGCCCACCCGCTGTACACCTCCGAGGCGGACAAGCGGACCCTGTCCCGGCTGGACGTGCCCGGTGTCGCGGCCCGCCCCTGCGGCTCCGCGGGCCTGGAGTACCTGCGGGTGGCCCGCGGCGAGATGGACGGCCTGGCCTTCACCTGGCCCTCCGCCTGGGACCACGCGGCCGGCCTGCTGCTGGTCGCCGAGGCGGGCGGGGCCCAGAGCACGGTCGACGGGGTCCCCTTCCGGGTGGACCGCGACAACGCGCTGCCCTTCGCGGTCGGCCGCGACGAGGCCACCGCGATACACATCCGGGACCTGCTCCGGGGCGCGTAGCGGACCGGCCGCCCCGAGGGGCGCCATATCCTGGTGGCGCAGGCGCCGCCGGACGAAGGAGTCGCAAGTGTCGTCGATCCTCGATGCGGTCGTGGTGGGGGCGGGTCCCAACGGGCTGACGGCCGCCGTCGAACTGGCCCGCCGCGGCTTCTCGGTCGCCGTCTTCGAGGCCGCCGACTCGATCGGCGGGGGAGCGCGGACCGAGGAGCTCACGCTCCCCGGCTTCCGTCACGACCCGTGCTCGGCCGTGCACCCGCTGGGCATCGGCTCGCCGGTCTTCGCCACGATGCCCCTGAAGCGGTACGGGCTGGAGTGGCTGCACGCCCCGCTGCCCCTGGCGCACCCCTTCGACGACGGCACCGCCGCCGTCCTGTCCCGCTCCGTCGCCGAGACGGCGGCGTCCTTCGGGCCGCGGGACGCGGGCACCTACCGTCGCCTGGTCGCGCCGTTCCTCGGCAAGTGGGACACCCTGGCACGCGACTTCATGTCGCTGCCGACCACCGCGCTGCCCCGGGACCCCGTCACGCTCGCCCGGTTCGGGCTGGCCGGGCTGCCGCCCTCCACCTGGCTGCTGCGCCGGTTCCGCGACGAACCCGCCCGCGCCCTCATCGCGGGACTCGTGGCCCACGTCATCGCCCCCCTCGGCGGGATCGGCACCGGCGCCGTCGGCCTGGTCTTCGCCCTGGCCGCGCACGCGAACGGCTGGCCCCTGCCGCGCGGCGGATCGCAGTCCATCTCCGACGCCCTCGCCGCGTACCTGCGCGACCTCGGCGGGACCGTCCACACCGGCTTCGAGGTGAAACGGCTCGACGAGCTGCCGCCGGCCCGCGCGTACGTCTTCGACACCTCGCCGACCGCCCTCGCCCGCATCGCCCGCCTGGGCAACGCCTACGACGGCTACCGGTACGGCGCGTCCGTCTTCAAGATCGACTATGCGCTGGACGGACCGGTCCCCTGGACCGCCGGGGAACCGCGCCGGGCCGGGACCGTCCAGATCGGTCCGCGCACCCGGGACATCGACGCCGCCCTCCAGCTGGCCTCCGGCGGCCGGGCCCCCCGCACGCCGTTCCTCATCACCGCGCAGCCGAGCCTCGTCGACCCCGGCCGGGCGCCCGAGGGCAAGCACGTCTTCTGGGCGTACGGGCACGTCCCCGCGCGCTGGGACGGCGACCTCACCGACGCCGTCGAGCGCCAGCTGGAGCGCTTCGCCCCCGGCTTCCGCGACCTGGTGCTGGCCCGCGCCACCGCCGGGCCGCCGCAGCTGGCCGCCAAGAACCCCAACTACGTCGGCGGGGACATCGCCTGCGGCGCCGCCTCCGGGCTCCAGCTCCTGCTGCGGCCGAAGCTGACCCCCTCCCCGTACACGACGGCGCATCCGGCGGTCTTCCTCTGCTCCTCGGCGACCCCGCCGGGCCCGGGCGTGCACGGCATGTCGGGCCACAACGCGGCCAAGGCGGTCTGGCGCCACCTGCGCCAGGGCTCCTGAGCGGTCGGGGCCGGAGCCGGTGCCCGCCGCCCGCCGGGCCGTCCGCCCGCGACACAGGGCCTCCCGGCGATGCCTCGGATAGGGTGAATCCGAAGGAAATCAGGCCCCCCGGGGTGAGGTCGGTGCGTTGGACGTTTACCAGTCGACGAGCGAGGTGCCGGACCAGCCGGCGGCGGCTGTCGGATACGCGGGTGTGCTCCGCGAGCTGCTCCCCCTCGCCCTGTGGCGGGAGGACGCCGACGGCCTGATCGTGGAGTGGTCCCTCGCCGCCCAGGACCTGCTCGGACACCGGCCCGCCGACATCCTCGGCCGGCCCGGCAGCAGCGTGCTCGTCCCCGAGGCCAACCGCGGGCTCGCCGACGACCTGACCCGCCGTGTCCAGGCCGGGGAGACCGTCGTCGGGACGCTGCCCGTGCGCCACCGCGACGGCCACCGCGTGACGATGGAGATGTGGATCGTCCCCGCCGCCGACCCGCGGGGGCGCACCGGGGCGCTGCTGATCGCCGTGGAGACCTCCGAGGTCCTCCACATGCGGGACTCCCTCGCCGCCCTCCAGAGCCTGTTCACCCAGTCGCCGATCGGCCTGGCCACCCTCGGCACCGACCTGCGGTTCCTGCGGGTCAACGACGCGCTGGCCCGGATGAACGGCGTCTCCGCCGCCGAGCACCTGGGCAAGCGGCTCACCGAGGTGGTGCCCGGGGTCAACGCCATCGCGCTGGAGGCGACGATGCGGCAGGTCCTCGACAGCGGCACGGCCGTGGTCGACGTCCGCCGCACGGGCCGCACCCCCGCCGACCCCGAGCACGACCGCACGTGGTCCTGCTCGTACGCCCCGCTGCTGGACGGCAACGGGCGGCCCCTCGGCGTGATCGCCTCCCTCATCGACATCACCGAGGGCCAGCGGGCCCAGGCCGAGGCGGACCGGGCCCGCGGCCGGTTCGCCCTGCTCGCGGAGGCCGGCACCCGGATCGGGACGACCCTGGACCTGGAGCAGACCGCCCAGGAGATCGTGGAGGTCCTGGTGCCGCGGCTCGCCGACTCGGCCGACGTCCAGCTCCTGGAAGCCGTCCTGGAACCCGACGACGCCGGAGCGTCGACGCGCGGCGTCCTGCGCCGCCTGGCCGCCCGATTCCCCGACCCGACCGCCCCCACCGCGAAGCTCGCCGCGGGACAGACCTTCCAGATCCCCCGGGGCACCGTCTACGAGCGGGTCATCGCCGGCGGCCGGGCCATGAACCTGTACCTCTCCGACATCCCCGCACTGATCACCGACCCGCGCGCCCAGGCCCTGCGCGCCTACCTCGCCACCCTCGGCTCCGCCCGCCTGATCCCCCTGGTCGCCCGGGGGGCCGTGCTGGGCGCGGTCGCCGTCACCCGGGTCCGCGGGCGGGAGCCGTTCGAGGAGGAGGACTGCGTGCTCGTCGACGAGCTGATCGCCCGCGCGGCCCTCAACATCGACAACGCACGGATGTACACCCGCCAGCGGCAGGCCGCCCTGACCCTCCAGCGCAGCCTCACCAACAGCGAGCTGCCCCGGGTCGCCGGCCTGGAGCTCACCGGGCGCTACCTGCCGGCCAGCGACCACGACGTGGGCGGGGACTGGTTCGACGTCATCCGGCTGTCCGGCGGGCGGACCGGCATGGTCATCGGCGACGTCATGGGACACGGCATCCACGCGGCGGCCGTCATGGGGCAGCTGCGCACGGCCGTCCGGACCCTCGCGCGCCACGAGGTGCCCCCGGCGCAGCTGCTGCGCTCGCTGGACGCCGTGGTGGCCGACCTGGGGGAGGACGAGATGGCCACCTGCGTGTACGCCGTCCACGACCCGGTGACGGGCGTGTGCGAGATCGCGCGCGCCGGCCACCCGCCGCCGGCCGTGGTCACCGCCGACGGGACGATCACGTTCCTCGACGGCCCGCCCGGGACCCCGCTGGGCACCGGGGGGCAGGACTTCCGCACCGAGGCGGTGCCGCTGCCCCCGGGGAGCCTGCTCGCGCTGTACACCGACGGGCTCATCGAGGCCCGGGACCGCGACCTGGACCAGGGCATGGCCCAGCTGGCGCTGGCGCTGGGGGACGTGCGGCAGCCCCTGGAGGAGCTGTGCGACGGGATCCTGGCGGGGCTGCTGCCGGGCGCCCCCCAGGACGACGTGGCGGTCCTGCTGGCCCGCACCCTGCCCGTCTGACCGGCGGCCACCCGGTCCGCACGGGCCCCGTCACCAGGCCAGGTCCTCCAGCGCGTCCAGGTCCAGCGGGGCCGCCGCGGGCGGTTCCGCGCCCCCGGTCAGGGGCAGCTCGGCCCAGATCACCTTGCCCCGCTCGGTGTACCGGGTGCCCCACCGCTCGGCGTACTGCGCGACGAGGAACAGCCCGCGCCCGCCCTCGTCGGTGGTGGCCGCGTACCGCAGGTGCGGGGAGGTGCTGCTGCCGTCGGAGACCTCGCAGACCAGGCTCCGGTCGCGGAGCAGGCGCACCCGTACGGGAGCGCTGCCGTACCGGATGGCGTTGGTGACCAGCTCGCTGAGGATCAGCTCGGCGGGGAAGGCGATGTCCTCCAGGCCCCAGGCGGTGAGCTGCGCCGAGCCCGCGTTGCGCACCCGCGACACGGCCGACGGCTCCCCGGGCACCTCCCACTCGGCGATCCGGTCGGGCTCCAGGCGCCGGGTGTCGGCGATGAGCAGGGCGATGTCGTCGCTCGGCGTCGGGAACAGCAGGGCGGCGAGCACGTCCGCGCAGGCCTGGTCGGGGCTCCGGCCCGGCCGGGCCAGGGTCTCGGCGAGCAGGACCAGCCCGGTGTCGAAGTCCCGGTCGCGGTCCTCGACCAGTCCGTCGGTGAACAGCGCCAGCCGGGTCCCCTCGGGCAGCCGCAGTTCGGTGGCCTCGAAGGGCATGCCACCGACGCCGAGGGGGAGGCCGGCCGGCATCTCGGGGAACTCCACGCGCCCGTCGGGGTGGACCAGGGCGGGCCCCGGATGCCCGGCGCTCGCCATCAGGCACCGGCCGGAGACGGGATCGTAGACGGCGTACAGGCAGGTGGCGCCGGTGACGGCGGCGGGCTCGTCGAGGAGCTCCGTCCCGCCGGGGCCCGAGCCGTCGGCCGCCCCGCCGGACCCGGCGGCGTCGGAGCCGTCGCCGGCCGGGCCGGGCCCGGACTCGTTCTGGTCGATCCGGTGGATCAGTTCGTCCAGGTGCCCGAGCAGCTCGTCGGGCGGCAGGTCCAGGGTGGAGAAGTTGTGCACGGCGGTCCGCAACCTGCCCATCGTGGCCGCGGCGTGCACCCCGTGCCCGACGACGTCCCCGACGACCAGCGCCACCCGGGCCCCGGGCAGCGGGATCACGTCGAACCAGTCCCCGCCCACCCCCGCCTTCGCCGGGAGGTAGCGGAACGCCACGTCCACGGCCGTCTGGTCGGGCAGCACCCGGGGCAGCAGGCTCCGCTGGAGGGCCACCGCCGTCGCGTGCTCCCGCGTGTAGCGGCGGGCGTTGTCGATGGAGACGGCCGCGCGCGCCCCGAGCTCCTCGGCGAAGGACAGGTCCTCTTCGTCGAACGCCTCCGGGGTGTCGGCGGCCCGCCAGAAGTTGGCCATGCCCAGGACCACCCCGCGCGCCTGGAGCGGTACGGAGATCAGCGAGTGCAGCCCGTAGTCGAGGGCCACCCGGGTCCCGGCCGGGTCCTGGGCCCGCCACCCCATGGCGGCGTTCAGATCGGCCGCGAGCACCGCGTGCCCGGCGTTCAGCGCCGCCGACATCGGGGCCGTCGACACGGCGAAGCGGATGAGGTCGCCGACGGGCTGGAGCGGCTGGCCGGCGCGGACCCCGCTCATCGCCGCCCGGCGCATCTCGGTGTACGCGCCACCGGCCCGGACCGGCTCGTCGCCGCGCAGCACCGGCTCCAGCAGCTCGACGGTGACGAAGTCCGCGAAGCGCGGCACGGCCACCTCCGACAGCTCCTCGGCGGTCCGCACCACGTCCAGGGTCGTGCCGATGCGCACCCCGGCGTCGTACAGCAGCTGGAGCCGCCCGCGGGCCACCTCGGCCCGGCCGGAGAGCGAGGCGAGCTCGGTGGTGTCGCGCAGGGTCATGACGCTGCCGGTGGGCCGGCCCGCGTACGGCTCGGTGGGCCGTACGTTGACGGCCAGCAGCCGGTCGCCCGCCCGGTGGACCTCGTCCGTGGCGACCCGGCCCGACACCAGCAGCTCGGTGGTGCGCGCGTCGAGGCCGAGTTCGGAGACGTGACGCCGCTCGGCGTCGGCGGGCAGGTCCAGGAGGCGGCGGGCCTCGTCGTTGGCGAGGACCAGCCGGCCGTCGGCCCCGATGATGAGCACACCCTCGCGCACGGCGTGCAGGACCGCCTCGTGGTGCTCGCTCATCCGGGACATCTCGGCGGCGCCCAGGCCGTGCGTCTGGCGCCGCAGCCGGCGGCTCACGAGGGCCGCGCTGCCGGTGCCGAGGAGCAGGGCGCAGGCGGCGGCCCCCACCAGCAGCGGGAGCTGGTCCTCGACCACGTCGGAGACGTTCTCCACCTCGATGCCGGTGCCGACCAGCCCCACGACGGCGCCGCTCGCGTCCCGTACGGGCACCACGGCCCGGACCGCGTCGCTCGGCGCGCCCTCGAAGGACTCGGTGAACGACTGCCCGGCGACGGCGCGGGAGAGGTCGCCGGTGGCGCGCCGCCCGATCAGCTCGGGCCGCGAGTCCGTGTAGCGGACCCCGGAGGTGTCCATGACGGCGATGAAGTCGATCCCCGAGGCCAGGCGGGCGGCCTCGGCCAGCGGCTGGAGCTCGGCGGTCGGGTTCGGCGCCCTCAGGGCCTCCGGGAGGCCGGGGGCGTGCGCGAAGGCCTCCGCGGCCGCGAGCGAACGGTGGCGGGCATCGCGCTGACTGTCGAACCGGGCCTGGACCAGCAGGGCCACCGAGGCGGCGCCGATCAGCAGCAGCACGACGACCGCCTGGAAGGCGAAGACCTGACCGGCGACACTGCGCATCCCCCTGGACAGGCGCGCGAGCAGCCGCGCACCCCACCCGGTCGGCTGGCGACCCTTGCGTCCGGTCATGAGCCATTTCTAACACTGTCGCGGTGGTTTGGCGGCGGCTGCGCGGGCGCCGGGGTCCGCGCGGCACCGGTGGGACCGCGCCCGGGTCCCGACCGGTGCCGGGGCGGCCGGCGTCCGGCCCGCGCACCGGCCCGGGAACGGCCGGGGCCCGGACCCCCGAAGGGGCCCGGGCCCCGGCCGCCGCGACCGGTACCGGGGCCGGTGGGCAGGTCCTCGGAAACCGGACCGGTCAGAGGATGTCGGCGGCGATGTTCGCCGCGACCCGCTCCAGCAGGGGGCCCGCGTTCGGGATGGACTTGGCCGGGTCGGGCTCCAGGTCCGTCAGCGGGTACGCCCGGCGGATGCCGGCCGCCTCCAGGGCCTCCTGGCCCAGCAGCAGGCGGCCGCAGACCGCCACCACGGGCTTGCCCGCCGCGCGCGCGGCGGCCGCCACGCCCGCCGGGGCCTTGCCGTGCAGGGTCTGCTCGTCCAGCGACCCCTCGCCGGTGATGACCACCGTGGCGCGCTCCAGCGCCGACGCGAAGCCCAGTACCTCCAGCATCAGCTCGATGCCGGGGCGGAACGTCGCGCCGAGCAGCAGCGCCCCGTACCCGATGCCGCCGGCGCCGCCCGCGCCCGGGAGGACCGCGCATGCGGCGGCCTTCGCGCCGATCGACTTCTCCAGCACCACCGCGAAGTGGGCCAGCGCCGCGTCGAGGGTCGCCACGTCCTGCGGCGAGGCGCCCTTCTGCGGTCCGTAGACCGCGGGCGCGCCCTTGGGGCCCGTCAGGGGGTTGTCCACGTCGCTGGCGAGGACGAAGTCCACGTCTGCGAAGCGCGGGTCGATCCCGGACAGGTCCGCGGAGGCCAGCGAGGCCAGTGCGCCGCCGCCCGGTCCGACCGGTTCGCCGTTCGCATCCAGGAACACCGCGCCCAGTGCGGCCAGCATGCCGGCGCCGCCGTCGGTGGTGGCGCTGCCGCCCACGCCGAAGACGATCGAGCGGGCGCCCGCGTCCAGGGCGGCCTTCAGCAGCTCGCCCGAGCCGTACGTGGTGGCGGTCAGCGCCGCGAAGGTGCCCGCGGGCAGCAGCTGCAGCCCGGAGGCCTCCGCCATCTCGACCACAGCGGTGCCGTCGCGCAGCGCGAAAGCGGCCGTGACCTGGTCACCGAGGGGTCCGGTGACCCGTACCTCCCGGCGTTCGAAACCGGCCGCCACGGCGGCCGCGACCGTACCGTCGCCGCCGTCCGCGACGGGGAGGGTCTCGATCTCCACGTCCGGTACGGCCGCGCGAAGCCCGGCCGTCACCCGCTCCGCGACCTGCACGGCCGTGAGCGAGCCCTTGAATTTGTCCGCGGCGATGAGCACGCGCGCGGTCTCAGTTACTGCTCCGTCCGTCACTTGCCATTCCCTTGCTATCGAACAGTGCAGTCGCGCCGCCATGAGCCTATCCGGAGGATCCTCCTATGCCCATGGGTGGCCTGGGTCACACCCGGCGTGCCATCGCCCCAAAAGTGTATGTACCACCCCATAGGCGGGCCCCCTGAGCGCGGAATCGCTGGAACGGTCACGTCCGGACGGCCCGGGCGGGGGGTCCGACGGTTCCGCGGACTGCGCCGGGCCCTGGTGAAGGAGCTCCGCGCGGACCCCGGCGCGGGACCGGCCCGCCACCACGCCCTGCACGGGCTGCGCGACGCGGTCCGGACGATGGCCGGCGACGCCGTCACCGAGCAGGGCCCGGACCGGCACCCGCGGCTGCGGCGCGTCTCGCAGTCCAGGGGCCGCGACCGCGAGGACGGCGGGGGCCCGACGTCCGGTTGATCCGCGACGGCGGCCTTCGGAAGGGGGCCTCCGCACCCCCGGAGCGCCTGGGTAGGGTGGCGTCGTGACCACCACGGATGACTACGCCACCTACATCGCGAGCCTGCCCCGGGTGCTGGCCGGAGCCGCCGCCCTCTACCGCGACGCGGAGGGCCGGGTGCTGCTCGTCGAGCCCAACTACCGGGCGGGCTGGGCCCTTCCCGGTGGCACCATCGAGTCCGACCTGGGTGAGTCTCCGCGCACGGCCGCCCGCCGCGAGAGCGCCGAGGAGATCGGCATCGACGTCCCGCTGGGCCGGCTGCTCGCGGTCGACTGGACCCTCGGTGCGGCCCGCCCGCCGCTCGTCGCGTACCTCTACGACGGCGGGGTGCTGGACGCGCACCAGCTCGCCTCCATCACGCTCCAGGAGGAGGAACTGCTCTCCTGGCGGCTCGTCGAGCCCGCCGAACTGACCGCGTACCTGCCCGGATCGCTCGGCCTGCGCACCGCTGAGGCCTACCGGGTCCTGCAGTCCGGCGAGGGCGCCGCGGAGCTGGAGAACGGCCGCCCGCCGGCGGCCTGAGCCGTGTCGTCCGCGCCCCACCGGAGCCGCCGCCCGGAGCCCGTCATCCGTCAGCGTCACCCGGAGCCCGCCCGGTGACACCGCGCCCCTTCGACCAGGACACGATTCAGCAGATGATCACGATGTACGCCTGGCCCAGCACCGCCGACGGACCGGACGCCCTCCCCATGGTCCACTTCACGACCGACGAGCAGGCCGGCGGGGAGCTCACCCCCGAGGGGACGCCCGTCTGGCTGTTCGACTCCGCGATACGCGACGGCGGCTGGGCCCAGTTCACCGACTTCGAGGGCTGGTCCGTCCCCGCCGCCGGCTGGCAGGCCTATTACCGCCGCGAGGACGGCTTCCTCGCCGTCACCGGACCGGGCTCCTGCGAGGGCTGGTACGAGGGCGGCCTCGGCGCCGACGCCGACTGGGTCGAGGCGGCCGCCGCCCAGCAGAGCGTGGTCCTGCTCGCCGCCCCCGTCCAGCACCCCTCGCTCTACGCCTACGCCGTCGAGGCGGGCGCCGCCTTCGCCCTGCTGGTTCCGCTCGCCGTCGTCTGAGCCGAGCCGGCCGGCCCTCCGTAGACTGACGGGCATGGCATGCCGCATCAGTGAGCTGGTCCTCGACGCCGCCGACCCCGAGCGGCTCGCCGCGTTCTGGAGCGAGGTCCTCGGCTACGTGGAACTCGGCCGCGAGGACGACGGGAGCATCGAGATCGGCCCGCCCGGCGGCGGCCCGCAGCCCACCCTCGTCCTCAGCCCCAGCAGCGGCCCGCGGACCGGGAAGCTCCCCCTGCACATCGACGTCAACGCCACCGACCGCGACCAGGACGCCGAGCTGGAACGGCTGCTCGCCCTCGGCGCCCGCCCCGCCGACGTCGGCCAGAGCGGCGCCGAGAGCTGGCACGTCCTGGCCGACCCGGAGGGCAACGAGTTCTGCCTCCTGCGCACCCGGATCCGGCCCGCCTGACGCGCGCCGGGCACGATCCGAAACGGCCTAGACCAGCCGGCCCGCGCCCGACTCGAAGTCCAGCAGCCGGACCTTGCGTTCCAGCCCGCCGCCGTACCCCGTCATGCCGCCCGAGGCCCCGATCACCCGGTGGCACGGGACGATGATCCCGATCGGGTTCTTCCCGTTGGCCAGCCCGACCGCGCGGGAGGCGTTCGGCTTGCCGAGCTCGTCCGCCAGCCGCCCGTACGACCACGTCTCGCCGTACGGGATGCGGACGAGCTGGTCCCACACGCTGCGCTGGAAGTCGGTGCCCTCCAGACGGAGCGGCAGGTCGAACGCGGTGAGCCCGCCGGCGAAGTACGCGGCCAGCTGCCGCACCACCTCGGGGAAGGGCTCCTCGGTGAGGGCGACCCGCTCGCCGAAGGACTCCTCCGCCGGCCGGTGCCGCTGCCCGGTCATGTACAGGCCGCTGAGGACCCCTTCCGTCGCGACCAGGGTGAGCGGTCCGTACGGGCTGTCGACGACGGTGTGCTGCCTGCTGCTGGGGTTCATGGTCGTAACGCGCCTTTCAGGCGGGGAGGTGGTTGACGGGGTGGTCGCCGGTGGCCCACAGGTACTGCACGGCGTACGCGCGCCACGGCCGCCAGCCCGCCGCCCGGGCGGTCAGCGCCGCCGGCGTGGACGGCAGCCCGAGGTCCTGCGCGGCCCGCCGGACACCGAGGTCGGACGGGAGGAACGCGTCCGGGTCGCCGAGCGCCCGCATCGCGATCACCTCGGTGGTCCACGGCCCGAAGCCCGGCAGCGCCGAGAGCCGGGCGCGGGCCGCGTCCCAGTCGCTGTCGATGCCGAGCGGCAGCGAGCCGTCGGCCAGCGCCGTGACCAGGGTGGTGAGCGTGGCACGCCGGCTGCGCGGCAGGGCCAGCGCCTCCGGGTCCAGTTCGGCCAGCGCCTCCGGGGACGGGAACAGCCGGGTCAGCCCGCCGTGCGGGTCCTCGACGCGCTCGCCGTGCGCGGCCACCAGCCGGGCCGCGTGCGTGCGCGCCGCAGCCGTGGACACCTGCTGCCCGAGCACGGCCCGTACGGCGAACTCCGCCGCGTCGACCGTACGGGGCACCCGGCGCCCGGGGGCCTTGTCCACCAGCGGGGCCAGCAGCGGGTCGGACCGCAGCTGCTCGTCCACCGCCTCCGGGTCGGCATCGAGGTCGAGCATCCAGCGGCAGCGGCTGATCGCGATCGTGAGGTCGCGCAGGTCGGTCAGGGCCAGCCGGCAGGCGATGTGGTCGGGCCGCGGCGCCAGGGCCACCACACCGGTGCCGAACGGCAGGCGCAGCGTGCGCCGGTACGCCCCGTCGCGCCACTCCTCGACCCCGGGTACGGCGGTCGCGGCGAGGTGGCCGAACAGGTTGTCGGGGTTGAGCGGGGCCCGGAACGGCAGCCGCAGGCTGATCGTCCCGGGGACGCGGGGCTGCGTGTCGGGCCGGCGGCTCGCCTTCGCCGCACGGACCCGCAGGTCGCTGGGGGAGAGGGCGAAGACCTCGCGCACGGTGTCGTTGAAGGTGCGGATCGAGGAGAACCCGGAGGCGAAGGCCACGTCCGCCATGGGGAGTTCGGAGGTCTCGATGAGCAGGCGGGCGGTCTGCGCGCGCTGCGCCCGGGCCAGGGCCAGCGGGCCAGCGCCGAGCTCGGCGTTCAGCTGCCGCTCCACCTGGCGGGTCGAGTAGCCGAGGCGGGTGGCGAGGCCGGGCACGCCCTCGCGGTCGACGACCCCGTCCTGGATGAGCCGCATCGCCCGGGCCACGGCGTCGGCGCGGGCGTTCCACTCGGGAGAGCCGGGGCTGGAGTCGGGGCGGCAGCGCTTGCAGGCGCGGAACCCGGCCTGCTGGCAGGCCGCGGCACTGGGCAGGAAGGTCATGTTCCCGACCTTGGGCGGCACGGCCGGACAGCTCGGACGGCAGTAGATCCTGGTGGTCAGGACGGCGGTGAAGAACCAGCCGTCGAAGCGGGCGTCCTTCGACTGCACGGCTCTGACGCAGCGGTCGGTGTCGGTGTGCATGAGTCCAGGATCCCCGCGCGGGGAGAGGTCGGCTGGCGGTTTTCCGACATCAAGACTACGCCGCCCGGAGCGGCGGTCACCCACCCGCCGGGGCCGGGCCCGCCGCCAGACGGTGGGCGTCCCGGGCCAGGGTCAGGGCGATCAGGTCGTGCGGGCGCGACAGTGAGCGGGAGGTGAGGTGCTCCAGCCGGCGCAGCCGGTTGAAGACCGTGTTGCGGTGGCAGTACAGCCGGGTCGCGGCCCGCCCCGCCGAGCCCTCGGCCGCGAGCCAGGCGTCCAGCGTCTCCAGCAGCACCGCCCGGTCCGCCGGATCCAGCTCCAGGAGCGGACCCAGCACCGCCTGGACCAGTTCCCCCGCCAGCTCGGGCTGGCGCACCACCAGGGCGGCCGGCAGCCGGTCCGCGAGGCGCACCAGGGTCCGGTCGTCCGGCGCACACGTGCCCAGCGCCGTCTCCGCCAGCCGCCGCGCCCGGCCCAGCTCCGCCAGGCCGTCCACCACCGGGCTGATCCCGCCCGGGCCCGGGCACCGGTCGGCGAGCTCGCCGACCAGCTCGTCGAGCGTTGAGTCCCCCAGGGACACCACCGCCAGCTCCTGCTCCGCCCGCATCCGCCAGAACATCCGCATCCCGCCCGCCGACGCCACCCGGTGCACCGAGTCCCGCCGGTCCACCGGGAGCACGACGACCGCGTACCGCCCCTGCTCGGGGAGGTCCAGGCCCGCCGCCGCCCGCGCCGCGAGGCCCGGCGCCGCGTTCCCCTCCAGCAGGGCGTCCAGCAACGCCTGCACCCGCTCGTCGCAGCGCCGCCGCAGCTCCAGCTCGCCCGCCCGGTAGGCCTCCGCCGTGGCCGCGGCCTGCTGTTCGATCCCGGCCCACATCGTGCCCGCCGTCCGCGCCAGCACCGGCAGGGCGTCGGGCTCGTCCTCCGTGACGATGTCCAGCAGGGCCTCCCAGGTCAGGCGGCCCGCCCGCCGGTACGCGTACAGCAACAGGTCGAGCGGCAGCCCCTGTTCGGCGCGCCTGCGCCCCAGCTCCTGCGCGTACGCCAGATCCCTGCGCGGGTCGCAGCCGCGCGCGGCGAACGCCTCGATGCCGTACCGCATCGCCTCGGACACCTGCTGCCAGTGCTCGGCCCGCGGCACCGCCAGGTCGAACAGCGGCGAGTGCTTCGCCAGATCGCCGATCAGCCGCTCCGTCAGCGCGGGAACGCGCTCCAGCAGCACCTCGGCCGCCGTCAGCAGCACCGACCATTCCGCTTCCGTGCGCGCCCTGCGTCCGCCCATGGCCGCCGAGGATGCCACCCCCCGACCCCCGCCGTAAGGGGCCGCGCCGGCAGGTCTGTGCCACTGCACAACGGCACCCCGCCCCCGGCTGGTCATCCGCAGCGATTGCGCTCCCGGCCGTGGACGCCCGCCCCCGCCCGGTGCTGGTCTGTGCGCCAGCACAACGTCAAAGAAACGGAGGGCATGTGGCTTCGCTCCAGGTGCGCGCACTGTCCGTCGGCTACGGGCCGGTACGGGCGCTGCGCGACGTGTCCCTCGACGTACCCGAGGGCGCCGTGGTCGTCGTGCTCGGCGGGAACGGCGCGGGAAAGACGACCCTGCTCCGGGCGGTGTCCCGGACGCTCGGCTTCCACCGGGGCGCCGCGACCGGCGGGAGCATCACCTTCGACGGCACAGCGCTGGACGGGACCTCCCCGGCCCGCGCGGTGGCCGCCGGGGTGGTGCAGGTCCCCGAGGGGCGGCAGGTGTTCGCCCGGATGACCGTCGCGGACAACCTGCGGGCCGGAGCGCTCGGCTCCCGGGCCGGCTCCCGGGCCGACACCGCCCGCTCGCTGGCCCGCGTCCACGAGCTGTTCCCGGTCCTCGCCTCCCGGTCCCGGCAGCGCGCCGGTCTGCTCTCCGGCGGCGAGCAGCAGATGCTCGCGCTGGGCCGGGCGCTGATGGCCCGGCCCCGGCTGCTGCTCCTGGACGAGCCCTCGCTGGGGCTCGCACCGAAGATGGCGGCCACCATCGCCGAGACGATCACCGAGATCAACGCCTCGGGCACCTCGGTGCTCCTGGTGGAGCAGAACGCGGCCCTCGCGCTGCGGCTCGCCTCCCACGCGTACGTCCTGGAGGTCGGCGAGGTCACCCTGTCCGGCCCGGCGGCCGAGCTCGCCGCCTCCGACGAGGTCCGCCGCCGCTACCTCGGCATCACGGACGAGGCCGCCCCGCCGCCGCGCGCGACCCGCCCGCTGGCGAGGTGGTCCGCGTGAACGCGTCCACGGCCCCCCACACGGCCGGCCCCCCGCCGCTCACCGTCAGCGACGTCACCGTCCGCTTCGCCGGCCTGACCGCCCTCGACGCGGTCTCGTTCACCGTCGAGCCGGGCAGCGTCCACGCCGTCATCGGCCCCAACGGCGCCGGCAAGTCCACCTGCTTCAACGTGCTCTCCGGGGTCTACCGGGCCGCCTCGGGCAGCGTCCGCTTCGGCCACGCCGAACTCACCGGCCTCGCCCCGCACGAGGTCGCCGCCCTCGGCGTCGCCCGCACCTTCCAGAACCTGGCCCTGCCTCCGCACACCACGGTCGCCGACAGCCTGCTCCTCGGCCGCCACCGGCTGATGCGGTCCGGCTTCCTCGCCGCCGGCCTGCGGCTGCCGTCCGCCGTCCGAGAGGACCGGCGCCACCGCGAACGGGTCCGCGAGATCGCCGCCTTCGTCGGCCTGGAGGCCGACCTGGCCGCCCCCGCGGGCTCCCTCCCGTACGGCAAACAGAAACTCGTGGAGCTGGCCCGGGCCCTGTGCATGGAGCCCCGGCTGCTGCTCCTGGACGAACCGGTCGCCGGGATGACCGCCGACGAGCGGCAGCGCACCGCCGCCGTCGTCGCGGGCGTGCGGGACGGCCTCGGCATATCGATCGTGCTGGTCGAACACGACATGGGGGTGGTGATGCGGCTCGCGGACGCGGTGACCGTACTCGACTTCGGAAAACGGATCGGCGGCGGGACCCCCGCCCAGGTGCAGAGCGACCCCGCGGTCGTGCGCGCCTACCTGGGCGAGGAGGAACCGGCCGCGTGACCACCTTCCTGGAACTGCTGCTCGGCGGCCTGTCCATGGGCTCCGTGTACGCGCTGATCGCCCTCGGCTTCGTCGTCATCTTCAAGGCCACCGAGGTCGTGAACTTCGCCCACGCCTCCCTCCTCCTCGCCGGCGGGTACGTGACCGCCGTCCTCCACGACGACATCGGCTTCTGGCCCGCACTCGCCGTCGGCATCGCCTCGGCCGCCGCGGTCGGCGCCGCGGTGGAGTTCCTCGTGATGCGCCGCTACCGGGGCCAGGACCAGAGCGTCCTCGCCATCGTCACCATCGGCGTGGACATCCTGATCACCACCGACCTCACCCGCCGCATCGGTACGGACGTCCTCGCGCTCGGCGACCCGTGGGGCGACGCCGTCGTCCACCTCGGCCCGGTCGTCCTCCCGCAGACCCGGATCGCGGCCTTCGTCTCCGCCGCCCTGCTGATCGGCGCGTTCCTGCTGGTCTTCCGGTACACCGCCTGGGGAGTCGCCATGCGGGCCGCCGCCGAGAAGCCGGAGACCGCCGCCCTCATGGGCGTCCGGCTGGGCCGGGTCTCGCTGGCCGCCTGGGCGGTGGCCGGGTCCCTGGCCGCCGTGGCCGCGCTCTTCCTCACCGTCTTCCCCACCCCCGGCCTGGAACGGGCCACCTCACTGGCGGCCCTCAAGGCCTTCCCCGCCGCCATCCTGGGCGGCCTCGACTCCACCACCGGAGCCCTCGCGGGAGGCCTGATCGTCGGAGTCACCGAGGCCATGGCGACCGGCTACCAGAGCGAGCTCGCCTTCCTCGGCCGCGGCATCGGGGACCTCGCCCCGTACCTGGTCATGGTCGTGGTCCTGCTCCTGCGCCCGGCGGGCCTCTTCGGAACGAAGGAGCCCGCCCGTGTCTGAGCACGAGACCGCGGTACCCGGCCCGCAGGGCGCCCCCGACGGCCCGGCCGGGTCCACGGCACCCACGACGCCCGCCGCCGCGCCGGGCCCCGAGGCGGCCGCCGGGCACACCACGACCTCCGGACGGGTCCCCGCGCAGCCCGACGGCGGGCGGAGCCGCACGGCCGTCGGCGGGCTCCGGCCCCCGACAGCGCGGCACCGCCTCCGGTACGCCCTGTGGGCCGCGGGGGGAGTCGTGCTGCTCGCCCTGCCGTTCTACCTGGAGCGCTTCTGGCTCCAGGCCGGCCTGTTCGCCATCGCCGCCGGGATCGGCGCCATCGGCCTCAACCTGCTCACCGGATCCACCGGGCAACTGTCGATGGGGCACGCCTTCTTCCTGGCCGTCGGCGCGTACGGCTACTGCGTCCTGGCCGGGGAGGGCGGCCGCTCCGGCGGCCACCAGCTGGTCGGACTGGGCCTGCCGAGCTGGCTCGCCGCGGTCCTCGCCGTCGCCCTCGCGGGCGCCGCGGGGGGCCTCTTCAGCCCCATCGCCGGCCGCCTGCGCGGCGCGTACCTCGGCATCGCCACCCTCGCGCTGATCTTCATCGGCCAGCACGTGCTGTTCAACGCCACCGCCCTCACCGGCGGCTTCAACGGCCGCCCCGTCGAACCCCTGTCCCTCCTCGGGATCACCTTCGACGACACCGAGACCGTGATCGCGGCCGTCCCCTTCCAGTCCGCCGAGAAGCTCTGGTACGTGGCCCTGGCCGCGCTCCTCGCCTGCGCCCTGTTCGCCCGCGGTGTCCTGCGCGGGCGGCCCGGGCGGGCCCTGAACGCCATCCGGGACCACAACATCGCCGCCGGGGTGATGGGCGTGCCCGTGGCCCGCCACCGCGCCGCCGTGTTCGTCCTGTCCTCCATGTACGCCGGCCTCGCCGGGGTCCTGCTCGCCCTCGTCTTCCAGCGGACGGTGCCCGACTACTTCGGCATGGTCCTGTCCCTGGAGTACCTCGCCATGATCGTGATCGGCGGGCTCGGCACGGTCGGCGGCGCCGTCGTCGGCGCGGTCTTCGTCTCCCTGCTGCCCCAGCTGCTCACCCGGTACAGCGACGCCCTCCCCCTGGTCTCCGCCCCCGGCAGCGGCGGCGTCTCCCCGGGCGAGGCGTCCCGCTACCTCTACGGCGCGGCCGTCGTCGCGGTGGTCCTGTTCCTCCCCGGCGGCCTGGCCCGCATCCGCCCCTCCCAGCCCGCACGCCCCCCGAAGGAGCCAGCGTGAACAGAGTCCGTACGGTCCGCCCCCGCCAGCGCGCGCGACTCGGTACGGCGGCCCTCGCGGCCGCCCTCGTCCTCACCGGCGCCGCCGGATGCAGCGGAAAAGCGGGCGGCGGCGCCGGCGACCAGCAGGGAGAGGACGGCCTCAAGACCGGCAAGGGCGTTTCCGCGACCGCGATCCGGCTCGGCGCCCTCACCGACATGACCGGCGTCTACGCCTCCCTCGGCAAGAGCGTCACCCAGGCCCAGCAACTGTGGGTCAAGCAGGCCAACGCCTCCGGCGGCATCTGCGGCCGGCAGCTGGAGCTGACGGTCCGCGACCACGGCTACGACCCGCAGAAGGCGCTCGCCGGCTACACGGAGCTGGAGCCCGAGGTGCTCGGCTTCGCCCAGTTCATCGGGTCCCCGTTCGTCGCCGCCGTCGAGGACCGCGTCGACGGCCAGGACAAGGGCCTGGTCATCCCCCAGGCCTGGTCCGCGTCGCTGCTGGGAAGCCCGTACGTCCGCACGATCGGCGCCACGTACGACATCGAGACGGTCAACCTCGTCGGCTACCTGCTGGAACAGAAGCGGGTCGCCTCCGGCGACAAGATCGGGCAGGTCTACTTCGAGGGGGACTACGGCGAGAACGCCCTGGCGGGGGCCAAGCACGCGGCCGCGGAGGCCGGGCTGACCATCGTGGAACAGAAGATCAAGCCCACCGACAACGACATGTCCGCCCAGGTCGCGGCGCTCAAGCAGGCCGGGGTCAAGGCCGTCGTGGTCAGCGCGGGGCCCCGGCAGGCGGCCTCGCTCGTCGGGGTCGCCGCGGCCGGCGGCTGGAACGTCCCGGTGGTCGGCAACAACTCCGCGTTCTCGCCGCAGCTGCTCGCCACCCCGGCGGGTGCGGCCCTGCAGAAGGACTACTACGTCGCCGCCTCCACGCTCCCGATCGGCTCCACCGAGCCGGGACCGGCGGCCCTCGCCGCGGCCTACACGGCGGAGTACCCGGGAGCGGCCCTCGACAACGGCGTGGTGGCCGGGTACTCGGCGGCCGGGGTCTACGGCGAGGCGCTGAAGAAGGCCTGCGCCGACAAGGACCTCACCCGCGAGGGGGTCGGCAAGGCGCTGCTGACCCTGAAGTCCTACGACGGCGGGTTCGGGATCACGCACGACTTCTCCGACCCGAAGGCCCCGTCGACCCGGCAGAGCGTGATCATGAAGCCGGACGGCAAGACACCGGGCGGCCTGAAGGTGGTCAAGGAGGCCGGCGTCGCGCCCGCGGCGGAGAAGTTCACTCCGGCGGGCTGATCCCCGCACCCGCCCCGCACGCGTTCGTGGCCGGTCACCCTCGCGGGAGGCCGGCCACGAACGCGTGCGGGGTCCCCGCCACCACGGCGCGGTCCCCGCACGCGGGTGGCCGGCCACGAACGCGTGCGGGGTCCGCGCCACCACGACGCGGTCCCCGCCACCACGGCGGCGGGCCCCCCACACCCCTCCCGGCCTTCCACGGGCCCCTGTGGGCCCTCCCCGGCCCGCGGCGCCCTCCGGGGCCGGGCGGGGGGCGGACGGCGCCTGCGGCGGCTTAGGGCCCCGGAGTACGGGGCACCGCGTGGGCCGCCGCAGGCGCCCGTACGACGAGAGGGCCCCGGATGCCGTCTGGCATCCGGGGCCCTCTCACACGTCGAGCACGGCGCTACGGCTGGGTCGCCCGCGCCTCGCGGCGGTTGTGCCGGAAGGTGTTGGCCCTCCGGGTCGTCGCGAACAGCGGGATGGTGGCCGCCAGCGCGATCTGCAGGGCGCAGCCCGTCTGCAGCAGCAGCTGGCCGCCGGGGGCGTCGAACGCCCAGGCCGCCAGCAGGCCCATCGCCCCGACGATCCAGCTCAGCATCGCCACCGCGAGGACGCCCCGCGGCTTGGGGTACTCGACCCGGCTCACCATCAGCCAGGCCACCCCGATGATCGCCAGCAGCGTCGGGATGAACGGCAGCTCCAGCAGCACGATCGAGACGACCGTGAGCGCGCCGAAGGGGCTCGGCATGCCCTGGAACATGCCGTCCTTCAGCGTCACGCAGCTGAATCTCGCGAGCCTGAGCACCACGGCCAGCAGCACCACGATCGCGGCGAGCGCCGACATCTTCTGGTGCGCGTCGTCGGCGACCATGCCGTAGACGAGCACGAAGTACGCGGGCGCCAGTCCGAAGCTGATCAGGTCGGACAGGTTGTCCAGCTCGGCACCCATCGGCGAGCTGCGCAGCTTGCGGGCCACGATGCCGTCGAAGAGGTCGAAGACCGCGGCGAGCAGCATCAGTATCACCGCCGTCGCGGCGCTGTGACGGGCCATGCCCGACTCGTTGCTGCCGGTCAGGTGCGGGATGAGGATTCCGGTGGTGGTGAAGTACACCGCCATGAATCCGCAGGTCGCGTTGCCGAGGGTGAGGGTGTCCGCTATCGACAACCGCATCGAGAGCGGCATGTCGTCTCCGGCGGACTCCTCCTCGGCGTGCTCCGGCACCCAGCCGGCGGCGGGACTCTCGGGGTCAGTCACGGTCAATTCGGGTCACCCCCGCGGTGGTGGTCTGACCGACCTCGACCGCGACCTCGACGCCCTCGGGGAGGTAGATGTCGACTCGGGATCCGAAGCGGATCAGACCGATGCGTTCGCCCTGCTCCACCTTGGTACCGGCCGGGAGGTAGGGCACGATGCGACGGGCGACGGCGCCGGCGATCTGCACCATCTCGATGTCGCCGAGCTCGGTGTCGAAGTGCCAGACGACCCGCTCGTTGTTCTCGCTCTCCTTGTTGAACGCCGGAACGAATCCGCCGGGGACGTGCTCCACGGACGTCACCGTGCCCGCGAGGGGCGCCCGGTTGACGTGGACGTTCAGCGGGCTCATGAAGATCGCGACGCGGGTGCGCCCGTCCTTCCACGGCATGATGCTCTGCACCACACCGTCGGCGGGCGAGATGACGCGGCCCTGGGCGATCTCACGCTCGGGGTCGCGGAAGAACCACAGCATGCCCGCCGCGAGCGCGGTGACGGGCACGGCCGCCGCGGCCCAGCGCCCGGACTTGCGAGCCCGGGTGAGGCTGAGCGCCGCGGTGGCGACGGTCGGCAGAAGCCACGGCGATGCTCCGCGCGCGAGGCGTACGCCAAGGAGGCTGTCGCGAGGTGCAGAGGTTTGGCTGTGGGGCATGGATGACCTTCGTAGCGGGTGATTGCCGCGCCGCAAACAGGGGGACGGGACGGCGGCTTTACTGGAATGCTATCGGTTGCACGCAACAACTGGGCAAGCCAGAAGCCGAGTCGATGGCCGTCGGCCAGTGACTGGCAGTGACCCTTTCGCGACGAACCCATGGACGATTCGCAGCAAAAGGTACTTTCAGCCCTGGAGTCGGTACTCCTCAAGCAGGCGTCGCCCGATGATCATTTTCTGGATCTCGGCGGTACCTTCACCGATCAGCAGCATCGGGGCCTCCCGGTAGAGGCGCTCGATCTCGTACTCCTTCGAGAAGCCGTAGCCGCCGTGGATGCGGAACGCGTCCTCCACCACCTCCTTGCAGTACTCGGAGGCGAGGTACTTCGCCATCCCTGCTTCGAGGTCGTTTCGTTCCCCGGAGTCCTTTTTGCGTGCTGCATTGACCATCATCGCATGGGCGGCTTCGACCTTGGTAGCCATCTCGGCCAGCTTGAACTGGATGGCCTGGTGCTCGGCGATCGCCTTGCCGAAAGTGTGACGTTGCTGGGCATATGAGACACCCAGCTCGAAGGCACGCTGAGCGACGCCGCAGCCACGCGCCGCCACGTTCACCCGGCCGACCTCGACCCCGTCCATCATTTGGTAAAACCCTCGGCCCGTCTGGCCTCCGAGGACCCGATTGGCCGGACTGCGCAGTCCGTCCATGATGAGCTCGGTCGTGTCGACGCCCTTGTAGCCCATCTTGTCGATCTTGCCCGGGATCGTCAGGCCCGGACGGACCTCACCGAAGCCCGGCTCCTTCTCGACGAGGAAGGTCGTCATCGACTTGTGCGGGGGCGTTCCCTCGGCGTGTCCTTCGTCACTCCGGACGAGAACGGCCACCAGGGTGGACGTGCCGCCGTTCGTCAGCCACATCTTCTGACCGTTCAGGACGTACTCGTCGCCGTCCCGCACCGCCTTCGACGTGATGGCCGACACGTCGGAGCCGAGCGCCGGCTCGGACATCGAGAACGCGCCGCGCACCTCGCCGAGCGCCATCCGCGGCAGGAAGTGGTCCTTCTGCTCCTGCGTGCCGTGCTGCTTGAGCATGTACGCCACGATGAAGTGCGTGTTGATGATGCCCGAGACGGACATCCAGCCCCGCGCTATCTCCTCGACGCACAGGGCGTACGTGAGGAGCGACTCACCCAGGCCGCCGTACTCCTCCGGGATCATCAGGCCGAACAGGCCGAGCTCCTTGAGCCCGTCGACGATGTCCTGCGGGTACTCGTCGCGGTGCTCCAGCTGGGTGGCGACCGGGATGATCTCCTTGTCGACGAACTCCCGGACGGTCTTGAGGATCTCCCGCTGGACGTCCGTGAGCCCGGCGGTCTGGGCGAGTCGGGCCATGGCTACTTCACCTGTTCCTTCAGCGTGGGGCGGCCGGGCTGCTCGCCGCCGCGCTC
Source organism: Streptomyces sp. NPDC058701 (assembly GCF_042715295.1). Taxonomy (NCBI): domain Bacteria; kingdom Bacillati; phylum Actinomycetota; class Actinomycetes; order Kitasatosporales; family Streptomycetaceae; genus Streptomyces; species Streptomyces sp. NPDC058701. The sequence goes on from NZ_JBHXSY010000005.1 coordinate 110,833, forward strand.
CTTGATGTACGTCTCGGTCGGGACCATCACCTTGCGCCGGAAGACGCAGACGAGGGTGCCGTCCTGCTTGTAGCCCTTGGTCTCCACGTACACGATGCCCCGGTCGTTCTTCGACTTCGACGGGGTCTTGTCGAGGACCGTGGTCTCGCCGTAGAGGGTGTCGCCGTGGAAGGTCGGCGCCACGTGGCGCAGCGACTCGATCTCCAGGTTGGCGATGGCCTTGCCGGAGACGTCCGGGACGGACATGCCCAGCAGCAGCGAGTAGATGTAGTTGCCCACGACCACGTTCTTGCCGAAGTCGGTGGTGTTCTCCGCGTAGTTGCTGTCCATGTGGAGCGGGTGGTGGTTCATGGTCAGCAGACAGAAGAGGTGGTCGTCGTACTCGGTGACGGTCTTTCCGGGCCAGTGCTTGTAGACCGCTCCGACCTCGAACTCTTCGTACGTGCGTCCGAACTGCATGGTCCTAGGCCTCCGCCGTCTTCTCGGTCGAGGGGTGTTCGAACTTGCTGGTGCGCTGCATCCCCGCGGCGCGTCCCTTGCCCGCGACGACCAGGGCCATCTTGCGGCTGGCCTCGTCGATCATCTCGTCCCCGAGCATCGCCGAGCCCTTCTTGCCGCCGGCCTCGGAGGTGCACCAGTCGTACGCGTCGAGGATCAGCTCGGCGTGGTCGTAGTCCTCCTGCGACGGGGAGAAGACCTCGTTCGCCGCGTCGACCTGGCCCGGGTGCAGGACCCACTTGCCGTCGAAGCCCAGCGCCGCCGCCCGGCCCGCCACCTCACGGTAGGCGTCCACGTCGCGGATCTGGAGGAAGGGGCCGTCGATCGCCTGGAGGTTGTGCGTGCGGGCCGCCATCAGGATGCGCATCAGGATGTAGTGGTAGGCGTCCGCCCCGTACCCGGGCGGCTGCATGCCCACGACCAGCGTCTTCATGTTGATCGAGGCCATGAAGTCGGCCGGGCCGAAGATGATCGTCTCCAGCCGGGGGGAGGCGGCGGCGATCTCGTCGACGTTCACCAGGCCCTTGGCGTTCTCGATCTGCGCCTCGATGCCGATCTTGCCGACCTCGAAGCCCATCGTCTTCTCGATCTGCGTCAGGAGGAGGTCCAGGGCCACGATCTGCTGGGCGTCCTGGACCTTCGGCAGCATGATGCAGTCGAGGTTCTGGCCCGCGCCCTCGACGACCGTGATGACGTCACGGTACGTCCAGTGCGTGGTCCAGTCGTTGACGCGCACGACCCGGGTCTTGCCCGTCCAGTCGCCGTTGTTCAGCGCGTCCACGATCGTGTGGCGTGCGCCCTCCTTGGCGAGCGGCGCGCAGGCGTCCTCCAGGTCCAGGAAGACCTGGTCGGCCGGCAGGCCCTGGGCCTTCTCCAGGAAGCGCGGGTTCGACCCCGGGACCGCGAGGCAGGAACGGCGCGGGCGGAGACGGTTCACCGGGTGGGGCGTGGTCATGCGGGGACCTCCGTGCTTGCAGCGATGTCGGTGCTGATGAGGGGCTCGAGCTTGTTGGCCTTGCGGATCTCGTCGACGATACGGCCGATGATCTCCGTGATGCCGAAGTCCTTCGGCGTGAACACGGCGGCGACCCCGGCCGCCTTCAGCGTCACGGCGTCGGCGTTCGGAATGATGCCTCCGACGATGACGGGGATGTCACCCGCCCCCGCCGTGCGGAGCCGTTCGAGGACATCCGGGACGAGCGCGCAGTGCGAACCGGACAGGATGGACAGTCCCACGCAGTGCACGTCCTCCGCCAGCGCCGCCGAGGAGATCTCCTCGGGCGTCAGCCGGATGCCCTGGTAGACCACCTCGAAGCCCGCGTCGCGGGCCCGGACGGCGATCTGCTCGGCGCCGTTGGAGTGGCCGTCCAGGCCGGGCTTGCCGACCAGCAGGCGCAGCCGGCCCGCGCCGAGGTCGTCGGCGGTGCGGGAGACCTTCTCGCGGACGAGGGCCATCGGAGTGCCCTCCTCGGCGGTGACCGCCACCGGGGCCGAGGAGACCCCGGTCGGCGCGCGGAACTCCCCGAACACCTCGCGCAGGGCGATCGACCACTCGCCGGTGGTGACGCCGGCGCGGGCGCACTCCAGGGTGGCCTCCATCAGGTTCTCGGTGCCGGCCGCGGCATCCTTCAGCCGGTCCAGGGCCTGGCGGACCGTCGGGAAGACGAACGGGTCGCCGTCGCCCTGCCGGTCGGAGGACTCCTGCCGCTCGGCCCGCCAGCGCCCGATCCGCTCGACGATCTGGGCCTCCACGGCGCCGTCGACCGTCATGATGGCGCCGTCCAGGTCGGAGGTGAGCGGGTTCTCCTCCGTCTGCTGGAAGCAGTTGACCCCGACGATCTTGTCCTCGCCGGCCTCGATCCGGGCCCGCCGCTCGGCGTGCGAGGAAACCAGCTGGGACTTCAGGTAGCCGGACTCGACGGCCGCCATCGCGCCGCCCATCTCCTGGATCCGGTCGATCTCGGCCAGGCACTCGGCGACCAGGGACTGGACCTTCGCCTCGATGACGTGCGATCCCTCGAAGATGTCCTCGTACTCCAGCAGGTCGCTCTCGTGCGCCAGGACCTGCTGGATGCGCAGCGACCACTGCTGGTCCCACGGCCGGGGCAGGCCCAGGGCCTCGTTCCAGGCGGGGAGCTGCACGGCGCGGGCGCGGGCGTCCTTGGAGAGGGTGACGGCCAGCATCTCCAGCACGATGCGCTGGACGTTGTTCTCCGGCTGGGCCTCGGTCAGGCCGAGGGAGTTGACCTGGACGCCGTACCGGAAGCGCCGCTGCTTGTCGTTCTCGATGCCGTAGCGCTCGCGGGTGACCTTGTCCCAGATGCGGCCGAAGGCGCGCATCTTGCACATCTCCTCGATGAAGCGGACGCCCGCGTTCACGAAGAACGAGATCCGGGCGACCACCTCGCCGAACCGCTCCTCGGGCACCTGCCCCGAGTCGCGGACCGAGTCCAGCACGGCGATGGCCGTGGACATCGCGTACGAGATCTCCTGGACCGGGGTGGCCCCGGCCTCCTGCAGGTGGTAGCTGCAGATGTTGATCGGGTTCCACTTCGGGATGTGGTTGACCGTGTACGCGATCATGTCCGTCGTCAGGCGGAGGGACGGTCCCGGCGGGAAGACGTGCGTCCCGCGCGAGAGGTACTCCTTGACGATGTCGTTCTGGGTGGTGCCCTGGAGCTGGGAGATGTCCGCCCCCTGCTCCTCGGCGGCCACCTGATAGAGCGCCAGCAGCCACATGGCGGTGGCGTTGATCGTCATCGAGGTGTTCATCTGCTCCAGGGGGATGTCCTGGAACAGCCGCCGCATGTCGCCCAGATGGGAGACCGGGACCCCGACCCGGCCCACCTCGCCGCGGGCGAGGATGTGGTCCGGGTCGTAGCCGGTCTGCGTCGGCAGGTCGAACGCGACCGACAGGCCGGTCTGGCCCTTGGCGAGGTTGCGGCGGTACAGCTCGTTGGACGCCTCGGCCGTGGAGTGGCCGGCGTACGTCCGCATGAGCCACGGACGGTCCTTCTGGCGCTCTGTCATCTCAGGCTGTCCCTTGGCCTCGGACGTCTCAGACGTTGCGGAAGCGGTTGATGGCGTCGAGGTGCGTCGCGCGCATCTCGTGGTCGCGCACGCCCAGGCCCTCCTCGGGGGCCAGCGCGAGGACGCCGACCTTGCCCTGGTGGAGGTTGCGGTGGACGTCGTAGGCGGCCTGGCCGGTCTCTTCCAGCGAGTAGACCTTCGAGAGGGTGGGGTGGATCTTGCCCTTCGCGATCAGGCGGTTGGCCTCCCACGCCTCGCGGTAGTTCGCGAAGTGCGAGCCGATGATCCGCTTGAGGGACATCCAGAGGTAGCGGTTGTCGTACTCGTGCATGTAGCCCGAGGTCGAGGCGCAGGTGGTGATGGTGCCGCCCTTGCGGGTGACGTACACGGAGGCGCCGAAGGTCTCGCGGCCCGGGTGCTCGAAGACGATGTCGATGTCCTCGCCGCCGGTCAGCTCGCGGATGCGCTTGCCGAAGCGCTTCCACTCCTTCGGGTCCTGGGTGTGCTCGTCCTTCCAGAACTTGTAGCCCTCGGCGCTGCGGTCGATGATCGCGGTCGCGCCCATCGCCCGGCAGATGTCCGCCTTCTGGGCGCTGGAGACGACGCAGATCGGGTTGGCGCCGCCGGCCAGCGCGAACTGGGTGGCGTAGGAGCCGAGGCCGCCGCTCGCGCCCCAGATCAGGACGTTGTCGCCCTGCTTCATGCCGGCGCCGTTGCGGGAGACGAGCTGGCGGTAGGCGGTGGAGTTCACCAGGCCGGGGGAGGCGGCCTCCTCCCAGCTGAGGTGGTCCGGCTTGGGCATCAGCTGGTTCGACTTGACCAGGGCGATCTCCGCCAGGCCGCCGAAGTTGGTCTCGAATCCCCAGATGCGCTGCTCCGGGTCGAGCATCGTGTCGTTGTGGCCGTCGGAGGACTCCAGCTCGACCGAGAGGCAGTGCGCGACGACCTCGTCGCCCGGCTTCCAGGCGTTCACGCCGGGACCGGTGCGCAGGACGACGCCCGCGAGGTCGGAGCCGATGACGTGGTACGGCAGGTCGTGGCGCTTGGTGAGCTCCGACAGGCGGCCGTAGCGCTCCAGGAAGCTGAAGGTGGACACCGGCTCGAAGATCGAGGTCCAGACGGAGTTGTAGTTGACCGAGGAGGCCATGACGGCCACCAGGGCCTCGCCGGGACCCAGTTCGGGAACCGGGACCTGGTCGAGGTGCAGGGACTTGCGGGGGTCCTTCTCGCGGGTGGTGAGCCCCGAGAACATCTCCGCCTCGTCCTTGTGCACGGTGATCGCGCGGTACGAGTCGGGGAGCGGCAGGGCCGCGAAGTCCGCGGCCGTAGCGGTCTGCGACTGGATCGCGTCCAGGATGTCCTTCACGGTAGAGCCTCCGGCATGAGCGCTGATGAGGGTGCGCTGGGGGATACGCGTTGCGTGCGTGTGGGTGGTTGCTTCGAGGTGCTGCGTGCCGTCGGTTCCGGCTGGTGCGGTGGTGCGGGGCGTGCCCGTGGTGAGGCGTGCCGTGCCTGGTGACGCAGGCATCCGGGGCGCGTTCCGTGCCGAGTGGGCGTGGGTCGCGGGGACATCCGGACAGATTCAACGTATGGCACCCGGTGTCACTCAGCAAGGCACCGCGTGCCAAAACTTTCTCTCATTTGCCGATTGACCTGCGCAGATGAGCGATGATCGATCAGAGTTACCCGCGAGTAGGGGCAAGCCGGACAAACGTGAAGGGCCGCTCCCGGAACGGGAGCGGCCCTCTGTGACGCGTGTCGCCCTGTGTGTCGTCTCGTGCGCCGGTCACATGCCGCGCAGCGCCTCTTCGATCGTCCGCATGACCTCGTCCAGCGGGGCGTCCGTGCGGGCCACCGCCACCAGCACCTCGCCCTGCGTGCGGACCGCCGCCGGGGCGGTCGGCGCCGTCGTCAGGGTCCGGCCCGCGCCGATCCCCGAGCCGAAGGTCTTGCGCACGATCGAGAAGGCGTGGTCCAGCTGCGCCTCCACGTCGCCCTGGCCGCCCGCCCGCAGCCAGCGCCGCAGCACGTGGTTGTGGGCGGTGACCACCGCCGAGGCGGCCACCTCGGCGAGCAGCGGGTCGTCATTGCCGTCGTGCTGCTCGTGCTCGTCGAAATGGGCCAGCAGGTAGCGGGTGAACAGCCGCTCATACCGGGCCACCGAGGCGATTTCCCGCTCCCGCAGCGCCGGCACCTCGCGGGTCAGCCGGTAGCGCTCCACCGACACCGCGGGCGAGGCGGCGTACATCTTCATGACTTCCTTGATCCCGCGGCACACCGTGTCGAGCGGGTGCTCGTGCGCCGGGGCCACGTCGAGGACGGCCTCGGCGCGGGTCAGGGTGTCGTCGTGGTCCGGGAAGATCGCCTCTTCCTTGGACCGGAAGTGCCGGAAGAAGGTCCGGCGCGCCACCCCGGCGGTCGCCGCGATCTCGTCGACCGTCGTCGCCTCGTACCCCTTGGTCGCGAACAGCTCCATGGCCGCCGCCGCGAGCTCGCGGCGCATCTTGAGCCGCTGGGCGGCCGCCTTGGTGCCGGCCGGGCTCTCCGGGGCGTCGGAGGCCGAGGAGGCGCGGGGCGAGGTCTTGGCGGGCTGGGACATAGAGCGAAAGTACTTCATTCGCGCAGGGGAGCGCGCCTGCGGGGGGCGGGGCGGGGGTGGATGCGGGGGAGAGCCCGCACTGGGCTCGGGAGGGTGTGTCCGCCGTGAGGGTCCGGCGGACCCGAGCAGCCCTCCCCACGCATCCGGCTCGTGGCCCGTCGGCTTACCGGCGGGCGTACTCACGGAAACCGCGGCCGGTCTTCCGCCCCAGGCAGCCCGCCGCCACCAGATGCTCCAGCAGCGGGGACGGGGCCAGGCCGGGGTCGCGGAACTCCTTGTGGAGGACCTTCTCGATGGCCAGTGAGACGTCGAGGCCGACGACGTCGAGCAGCTCGAAGGGCCCCATCGGGTAGCCGCCGCCCAGCTTCATCGCCGCGTCGATCTGGTCGAGGCTCGCGTAGTGCTGCTCGACCATCTTGATCGCGTTGTTGAGGTACGGGAACAGCAGCGCGTTCACGATGAAGCCCGCCCGGTCCCCGCAGTCCACCGGGTGCTTGCGCACCTTCACGCAGATCTCGCGGACCGTGGCGTGCACGTCGTCGGCGGTCAGCACCGTGCGGACCACCTCGACCAGCTTCATCGCCGGCGCCGGGTTGAAGAAGTGCATGCCGATCACGTCCTGCGGCCGCGAGGTCACACGGGCCACCGCGATCACCGGCAGCGAGGAGGTCGTCGTGGCCAGCACCGCGCCCGGCCTGCACACCTTGTCCAGGGCCGCGAACAGCTCCTGCTTCACGGCCAGGTCCTCAGCGACCGCCTCCACGGCCAGGTCGACCTCGGCGAAGGCGTCCAGCGAGCCGGCCGGGGTGATCCGGTCCAGGGTCTGCGCGGCGGCCTCCTCGGTCAGGCGGCCCTTGGACACCGCACGGCCCAGGGACTTCCCGATCGCGGCCTTCGCGGCCTCGGCCTTCTCCTGGCTGCGGGCGGCCAGCACCACGGTGAACCCGGACTGCGCGAAGACCTGCGCGATCCCGCTCGCCATCGTGCCCGAGCCGGCCACGCCGACCGAGGTCACGGGACGGCCCCCGCCCGCTCCCGCGCCGTCCGCCGGGGTCTGCGGGTCGCGGACGACCGCCGAGCTGCCGGGGGCCTCGTACGTGTAGAAGCCGCGGCCGGACTTCTGTCCGGTCAGGCCGGCCTCGGCGAGGTGTCCGAGGATCGGCGCCGGGGCGTGCAGCCGGTCGCCGGAGGAGGCGTACATGGCCTCCAGGACGGTACGGGCGGTGTCCACGCCGATCAGGTCGAGCAGCGCGAGCGGGCCCATGGGCAGGCCGCAGCCGAGCCGCATCGCGGCGTCGATGTCCTCGCGGGAGGCGTACTTCGACTCGTACATGGCGGCGGCCTGGTTGAGGTAGCCGAACAGCAGGCCGTCGGCGACGAAGCCGGGCCGGTCGCCGACCGAGACGGGCTCCTTGCCGAGTGCCCGGGCCAGTGCCGTGACCGCCTCGACGGCCGGCGGCGCGGTCAGGACCGAGGAGACCACCTCGACCAGCTTCATCGCCGGCGCCGGGTTGAAGAAGTGCAGGCCGAGCACGCGCTCGGGGCGCTGCGACTCGGCCGCGAGCCGGGTCACCGACAGCGCGTTGGTGCCGGTGGCCAGGATCGTGTCGGGCCGGACGACCGCGTCGAGCTCGCGGAACACCCGCTGCTTGACCTCGTACGACTCGGGCACGACCTCGATGACGAGGTCGGCCTCGGCGGCGGCGCCCAGGTCGCCGAAGGTGCGGAAGCGGGCCAGGACGTCCGCCCGCTCCTGCTCGGTGAGGAGCTCGCGGGTGACGGAGCGGGCGGTGGCCGCCTCCAGTGAGGCCGCGGCGCGGCGGGCGGCCGCCTCGCTGATGTCGATGCCGATGACCTCGTGACCGGCCCGGGCGAGGACCTCGGCGATGCCGGAGCCCATCGTGCCGAGGCCGACGACGGCGATGGTCTGGAGGGAGGAGTGACTGGACTGACGGTCCATCGAGGGACTCCAGTGGAAGAGGGTGACGACTGAGGGGACGCGCGTGGCGCACGGTGCACGCGGGGGCCGTACGGAGAGAGATCCGCGCGGCGAGGACCCGCGGGGCCGCACCCGGGGCCGAGGGGCCCGGAGGCGAAGACGCCCGGGGGGAGAAGCGGCGAGACCCTGTCCCGGGGCCGCGCCGTGAGGTCGTACAGAACCGACTGGCACGGGGCGGCTGCGTCACCAGGCCGCCCTCGTACGTGTTGTAAGGACAGTAACCCGTCGGTAACTGGTCCGCCAGAGCGCGGAGATGTGACCTGTACCGCCCAAATGTACCGATCATCGATCATCGATCAACGGCATCTCCGGAACCACGGGTGCGGGCTCCCGCGGACCCCTAGGGTGGCCGGGTGAACGACGTGCTGGAGCGCCTGCGGGCGGAGGCCGGGCAGTCACCGGAGTACGAGGTGCTGCGCACGGCGCAGCCGGAGGCCCTGGCCGCCTCCCTGACCTCGGCCGGCCTGCCCCTGTGGGCCCGCGAACTGGCCGCGTACCGGCTGGGACTGGCGGGTGACCCGCGCGCCTTCGAGTCCCTCGTGCTGCTGCTCAACCACCGGGACCCGCCCCGCTGCGCGGCCGCCGCGACCGCCCTGGCCGTGCTCGCCGACCCGCGCACCGCCCGCGCGGCGGCCGCCCTCGCCACGAACTCCCTGCGCACCGCCTACGCCCTGCACCCGGTCCGGCTGCTCACCGCGCTGCGCGCACCCGAGTCCGTACCGGCCCTGATGACCACGCTCTCCCGGCTGCTGTCGCCGCACGACCCGTACTGGCGGGTGGCCCTGGCCTGCGTGGAGGGACTCGGCAGCCTCGGCGACCCGCGCGCCCGCGACCTGCTGGTCCGCGCCCAGTCCCACCCCCGCCTCGCCGTGGCCGCGACCACGGCGCTGCGGGAGCTCGGCTGACGGCGCCGTTTGGGCCGCGGTTCAGCCGCGGTTCAGCCGCGGAAGCCCAGCAGGCCGTGCAGGGCCGCGCCGCCCGCCGAGGGCGGGACCGCGCGGGTCGCCGTCGCCGGCTTCGGGGCCGGCCGGGCGGGGCAGGTCGCGTCGGCGGCCGTCCCCGTCCTCAGGTACGCCGCCACCTTCTCGTCCAGGCACTTGTTGCCGCTGAGCGCGATCCCGTGGTTGCCGCCGCCCTCCTCGACCACCAGCGCCGAGCCCTTCAGCCGGTCGCGCATGCTGAGCGCGCCCCCGAACGGGGTCGCCGCGTCCTCCGTCGCCTGAAGGAGCAGCGCCGGCGGCAGGTCGGCGTTGGTGACGTCCGGGGCCCGCAGCGACTCCGTCGGCCAGAACGCGCACGGGGCGTTGTACCAGGCGTTGTTCCACGTCATGAACGGCGCCTCGGCGTGCGTGCGCCACATGTCGGCACGCCACCGGTTCCAGTTCTTCGGCCAGGCCGAGTCCCGGCACTGCACGGCCGTGTAGACGCTGTAGCCGTTGCCCGCCGAGGGCTCCACGGCGCCGAACCGCTCGTACGCCGCCACCAGCGGCTTCGGGTCCCCGTCGCGCGCGTACGCGGCGAAGGCCTCGGCGAGGTTCGGCCAGTAGCCGTCGTAGTAGCCGCCCGGCATGTAGGTGTCCTCCAGCTCGGCCGGCCCCACCTTGCCGCCCGCCGGCGCCGCGCGCAGCGACTCCCGCATCGCGTACCAGCGTTCCTCGACCTCCTCCGGGTCGGTGCCCAGCCGATACGTGGCGTCGTACTTCGCCACCCAGGCCAGGAACGCCTTGTGGCGGGCGTCGAAGGCCCGGTCCTGGGCGAGGTTGTCCTCGTACCAGACGCCCGCCGGGTCCACCACGGAGTCCAGGACGAGGCGGTGCACGCGGCCCGGATGCAGCTTGGCGTACACCGCGCCCAGGTACGTCCCGTACGAGTAGCCGAAATAGCTGATCCGCTCCGCGCCGAGCGCGGTGCGCACCGCCTCGATGTCGCGGGCGGCCGAGACGGTGCCCACGTGCGGCAGCACGTCCGCGTGCCGGGTCCCGCAGGACTCGGCGAAGGAGCGGACCCGCTCCAGGTTGGCCCGCTCGGTGGCCGCGTCGCGCGGTACGGAGTCGGGCCGTGCGGGCTTGAAGTGCCCGGCCGCGCAGTCGAGGACGGGCTCGCTCTTTCCGACGCCCCGGGGGTCGAAGCCGATCACGTCGTACTGGGCGGCGACGTCCTGGGGGAGGGCGGAGGCGACGAACCCGGCCAGGGCGCGGCCGCTGCCGCCGGGACCGCCGGGGTTGACCAGCAGCGGTCCCTGCGAGGAGGCGGCGGTGTGCGGGACCCGGGTCAGGGCGAGGGAGATCTGCCGGCCGCCGGGGCGGTCGTGGTCGAGGGGGACCTTGAGGGAGGCGCACTGCAGAGTGGGGTAGCGGGGGGTCGCGCAGCCGGTCCAGGTCAGGGCCGCCCCGGCCGCGGCGGGGGCCCCGGCCGGCGCCGGCGCGGCGGTGACGGGACTCGCGAGGGCGGCGGCCACGGTGGAGATCGACAGCAGGACAGCGGCGCGCGTCTTCAAGGGGTGCAGCATGGGGCCTCCCAGCCGAGGGTTCTGGGCGGAATCGTCCCGGAAACCACGGCCGGAAAGCGGGATTGGGCGGTTCATTGGCCCGATGTGATGACCCCCCGGCGGGCCTGCGGGGTCACAGCAGTGCGAGCTGCGTCGGCTCCCCGGGTCCGGGCGCGCCCGGACCACCGGCGGGACGCTCCGGGAGGACCACGCGGCGGGCGGCACCGGGGCCGCTCGGGCCGATGCCGAATTCGGCCGCCAGTTCGTGGACTTGGCGGGTGATCTGCCGCTGGTACCAGGTGGGGGCGTAGGAGCCGCCCGCGTACATCCGCGCGTACCGCTCGACCAGGTGCGGGTGGTGCGCGGTCAGCCAGGCGGTGAACCACTCCCGCGCGCCCGGCCGCAGATGGAGTACCAGGGGTGTCACGGAGGTCGCGCCGGACGCGGCGACGGCCCGTACGGCGGCCCGCAGCTGCTCCGGTGCGTCCCCGAGGAAGGGGATCACGGGGGCCATCAGCACCCCGCACTCGATCCCGGCGTCGGTGAGGGTCCGCACGGCGTTCAGCCGGGCGGCGGGGGAGGGGGTGCCGGGTTCGACGGTCCGCCACAGGGCGGTGTCGGTGAAGCCGACGGAGACGGACACCCCGACCTCCGTGACCTCGGCGGCCTGCCGCAGGAGCGGGAGGTCGCGCAGGATCAGCGTGCCCTTGGTGAGGACGGAGAACGGGTTGGCCCGGTCGCGCAGCGCCTCGATGATTCCCGGCATGAGCCGGTAGCGGCCCTCGGCGCGCTGGTAGCAGTCGACGTTCGTGCCCATGGCGATGTGCGCGCCGGTCCAGCGGCGGGACCCGAGTTCGCGGCGCAGCAGCTCGGGGGCGTTGACCTTGACCACGATCTGGGAGTCGAAGCCGAGGCCGGTGTCGAGGTCGAGGTAGGAGTGGGTCTTGCGGGCGAAGCAGTACACGCACGCGTGACTGCACCCCCGGTACGGGTTCACCGTCCATTCGAACGGCATCCGCGAGGCGCCGGGCACCCGGTTCACGATGGAGCGGGCCCGTACCTCGTGGAAGGTGATCCCGTGGAACTCGGGGGTGTCGAAGGTGCGGGTGACGACGGTGTCGGCGGCGAAGAGGGCGGCCGGGCCGGCGGCCCTCCGCCCGTCCCCGGACTCCTCGGTCAGATGGTCCCAGCGCATGACGCCTCCCTTGGTGGCTCTGGGGCGAGAATAGAACAAACGTTCCCATGATCGTGCGGACGGGGATCCGGGGTGCCCGGAGCGGTGCCGGTGGGGACCCGGATTTGGGCGCCCGGGCCGGAGGTGGTTGGCTTCGCCGTGACGAGCGATCACCACTGGACGAGCGATCACAACTGCTGGAGGAACAGCCATGGCGCAGGTCGAGGCCACCACGGAGCGGATCATCGCGGCCGACGCGGAGACCGTGTTCGACGCGCTGGCGGACTACGCCGGCACCCGGGGCAAGCTGCTGCCCGAGCACTTCAGCGAGTACGAGGTGCGCGAGGGCGGCGACGGCGAGGGCACCCTCGTGCACTGGAAGCTCCAGGCCACCAGCAAGCGCGTGCGCGACTGCCTGCTGGAGGTCACCGAGCCCACCGACGGGCAGCTGGTCGAGACCGACCGCAACTCCTCCATGGTCACCACCTGGGTGGTCACCCCGGCCGGTGAGGGCAAGTCCAAGGTCGTCGTCTCCACCGTGTGGAACGGCGCGGGCGGCGTCGGCGGCTTCTTCGAGCGCACCTTCGCCCCCAAGGGCCTCGGCCGCATCTACGACACCCTGCTGGCGAACCTGGCCGCCGAAGTCGAGGGCTGAGCACCCGCGGCGCCCGCGCGTCCGCGGCGCCCGCGCCGCGACACGGCGGCTCACCGGTTCGGGTGGACTTCCCGGCCCGGTGGCGGACCGGCCCGCCCCCTCGGAAGCCTGGCGTGGCCCCCGGGGCGCCGGCGGGCCCGGCGGCTAGGGTGGGGCCCTGCGCGCGTGCCGTCGCACGCGTGCGACCGACCGCCCGGGGGCCCGATGAAGATCCTCATCTCCGCCGACATGGAAGGCGCCACCGGCGTCACCTGGCCCGCCGACGTGCTGCCCGGTACGCCCCAGTGGGAGCGTTGCCGGTCGCTGTTCACCTCCGACGTGAACGCCGCCGTCCTCGGTTTCTACGACGGCGGCGCGGACCGGGTCGTCATCAACGAGGCGCACTGGACGATGCGCAACCTCCTGCTGGAGAAGCTCGACGCCCGTGCCGAGATGCTCACCGGCCGCCACAAGACCCTCTCCATGGTCGAGGGCGTGCAGCACGGCGACGTCGACGGCGTCGCCTTCGTCGGCTACCACACGGGCGCCGGCGCCGAAGGCGTCCTCGCCCACACCTACCTCGCCAACTCCATCACCGGGGTCTGGGTCAACGGGGTCCGCGCCAGCGAGGGCCTGCTGAACGCGCACGTCGTCGCCGAGTACGGCGTACCGGTCGTCCTGGTCACCGGCGACGACCTGACCTGCGTCGACGCCGCCGGTTACGCCCCCGCCGCGGTGACCGTCGCGGTCAAGGACCACGTCTCGCGCTACGCCGCCGTCTGCCGCACCCCCGCCCGCACCGCCGCCGACATCCGCGCCGCCGCCCAGGAGGCCGCGGCCCTCGCGGTGTGCCACGAGCCCGTGCGCGGCGGCCCCTTCGCCGTGGAGCTGGAGTTCGACGCCGAGCACCTGGCCATGGCGGCCACGGTGGTGCCGGGTGTCGAGCGGTGCGGAGAGCGCAGGGTCGCGTACGCCAGCGAGACGATGTACGAGGGGATCCGCGCCTTCAAGGCGGTCACGACGGTCGTCTCGGCGGCCGTGGAGGAGCAGTATGGCTGACATGCCCGCAGTCACCGCCGAGGCCCCGGCCGCCGCCGTGGACCGGGTCGCGCTCGACGAGGCCGTCGAGTTCACCTCCGGCCTCATCAGGATCGACACCACCAACCGGGGCGGCGGCGACTGCCGCGAGCGTCCCGCCGCCGAGTACGTCGCCGAGCGGCTCGCCGCCGCCGGGCTGGAGCCGCTCCTGCTGGAGCGGACCCCGGGCCGCACCAACGTGGTGGCCCGGATCGAGGGCACCGACCCCTCGGCCGAGGCCCTGCTGGTCCACGGCCACCTCGACGTGGTGCCGGCCGAGGCCGCCGACTGGAGCGTGGACCCCTTCTCCGGCGAGGTCCGCGACGGCGTGGTCTGGGGCCGCGGCGCCGTCGACATGAAGAACATGGACGCGATGGTCCTGGCCGTCGTGCGCTCCTGGGCCCGCGCCGGGGTCAGGCCGCGCCGGGACGTGGTCATCGCCTACACCGCCGACGAGGAGGACAGTGCCGTCGACGGCGCGGGCTTCCTCGCCGACCACCACCCGCATCTCTTCGAGGGGTGTACCGAGGGCATCAGCGAGTCCGGCGCCTTCACCGTGCACGCCGGACCCGGACGGGCCCTCTACCCGATCGCCGCCGGTGAACGCGGCACCGCCTGGCTGAAGTTGACCGCCCACGGCACCGCCGGGCACGGCTCCAAGCCCAACCGCGCCAACGCCGTCAGCAGGCTCGCCGCCGCCGTCGCGCGGATCGGCGAGTACGCCTGGCCGGTCCGGCTCACCGACACCGTCACCGCCTGCATCACCGAACTCGCCGGCCTCCAGGGGCTGTCGGTCAACCCGCGGGCCCCCGGCTTCGACCTCGCCGCGGTCCTCGCCGAACTCGGTCCCGCCGCCGCCCTGGTCGAGGCCACCCTGCGCAATAGCGCCAACCCGACGATGCTCAGCGCCGGTTACAAGCTGAACGTGATCCCCGGCCAGGCCGTCGGCTACGTCGACGGGCGGATGCTGCCCGGCGGCGAGGCCGAGTTCATCGCCACCCTGGACGCGCTCACCGGACCGGATGTGCGCTGGGAGTTCCACCACCGGGAGGTCGCCCTCGAAGCGCCGGTGGACGGCCGGACGTACGGGATCCTGCGCGAATCCGTCGAACGGTTCGACCCCGACGGGCACGTGGTCCCCTTCTGCATGGCGGGCGGCACCGACGCCAAGCAGTTCTCCCGGCTCGGCGTCACCGGCTACGGCTTCTCGCCGCTGAAGCTGCCGCCCGGATTCGACTACTGGTCCCTCTTCCACGGAGTGGACGAGCGGGTGCCCGTCGAGGCCCTGCACTTCGGCGTCCGCGTCCTCGACCACGCGCTGCGGACCCTGTGAGGGAGACCCTGTGATGGCGGCGGTGACCCGGCCCTACGGAAGCTGGCCCTCGCCGATCGACGCGGCCCTCGCCGCCTCGCTCGACGGGCGCCCCGAATACGTCGGCACGGTCGGCTCCGAGGTGTGGTGGACCGAGCCCCGGCCCGAGGAGGGCGGCCGCCGGACCCTGGTGCGCCGCCGTCCCGCCGACGCCGGACCCGAGGTCACGGCGCTGCCCGCGCCGTGGAACGTGCGGAGCCGGTTCACCGAGTACGGAGGCCGGCCCTGGGCCGGCGCCGAACGGCCCGCGGACGGGCCCCTGGTGGTCTTCGTGCACTTCGCCGACCAGCGGCTGTACGCGTTCGAGCCGGACGCCCCCGGCGGCCCGGGCCCCCGGCCCCTGACCCCGCCGTCCTCGGTCGGCGGCGGGCTGCGCTGGGTCGACCCGGTCCTGCGCGGCGGCGAAGCGTGGTGCGTGCTGGAGGAGTTCACCGGGCCCGCGCCCACCGACGTGCGCCGGGTGCTGGCGGCGGTCCCGCTCGACGGATCGGCCGCCGCGGACCGCTCCCGGGTGCGCGAACTCACCGACGCACGGCACCGGTTCTCCACCGGGCCCCGGCTCTCCCCGGACGGGCGGCGGGCCGCCTGGCTCGTGTGGGACCACCCCCGGATGCCCTGGGACGGCACCGAGCTGCGGCTCGCCGACATCACCGCCGACGGGGAGCTGACCGGGGCCCGCACCGTGCTCGGCGGCCCGGAGGAATCCGTCGCCCAGGTGGAGTGGACGCCCGGCGGCACCCTCCTCGCGGTGAGCGACCGCGGCGGCTGGTGGAACCCGTACCGGGTGGACCCGGAGAGCGGCGACGCCGTCAACCTGTGCCCCCGGGACGAGGAGTTCGGCGGCCCGCTGTGGAAGCCGGGGCTGCGCTGGATCGCCGCGCTCCCCGACGGGCTCGTCGCCGTGCTGCACGGACAGGGGTCCTCGGTGCTCGGGGTCCTGGACCCCGACAGCGGGGATCTGGTGGACGCCGCCGGACCCTGGACGGCCTGGCAGCCGACGCTCGCCGTGAGCGGCACCCGGGTCTACGGGGTCGCCGCCAGTCCGCGCAGCGCCTACGAGGTGGTCGAGCTGGACACCGCCACCGGGCACGCCCGCGTGGTGGGCGCGGAGGGCGTCGACCCGGTGGACCCCGCCTACTACCCGGAGCCGCAGAGCCGCACCTTCCCCGGCCCCGACAACCGGGAGATCCACGCCCACGTCTACCCGCCCCACCACCCCGCCCGGCGGGCCGCTGCCGACGAACTGCCCCCGTACGTGGTGTGGGCGCACGGGGGCCCCACCGACCACGTGCCGCCCGTACTCGACCTGCACATCGCCTACTTCACCTCCCGCGGCATCGGCGTCGTCGAGGTGAACTACGGCGGGTCCACCGGCTACGGCCGTGCCTACCGCGAGCGGCTGCGCGAGCAGTGGGGCGTGGTCGACGTCGAGGACTGCGCGGCGGTGGCCCGGGCGCTGGCCGCCGAGGGCACCGCCGACCCGGACCGCCTCGCCATCCGCGGCGGCAGCGCCGGCGGCTGGACGGCGGCGGCCTCGCTGGCCGCGACCCCGCTGTACGCCTGCGCCGCGATCATCTACCCCGTACTGGACCTGCTCGGCTTCGCGGAGGAGACCCACGACCTGGAGTCCCGCTACATCGACGGCCTGGCGGGGCCGCCGCAGACCCTTGCGGTCCGCTCCCGCGAGCGCTCGCCGGTGGCCCGCGCCGACCGGATCACCGCCCCGTTCGTCCTGCTCCAGGGGCTGGACGACGCGGTCTGCCCGCCGGCCCAGGCCGAGCGGTTCCTCGCCGCGCTGCGGGGGCGGCCGGTGCCGCACGCGTACGTCACCTTCGCGGGCGAGGGCCACGGATTCCGGCGGGCGGACACGATGGTCCGCGCGCTGGAGGCGGAACTGTCGCTGTACGCCCAGGTCTTCGGGATCGAGCGCGCCGACGTGCCGCTGCTGCGGCTGGAGCCGTGAGCGCACCGGCCGCGGTGGTGCGGTGAGCGCCGTGTGCGCGGTGCGGCCGGGGCCGCGGCTCAGGCCGCCGCGATCCAGACGCGGAGCGGGCCGAGGACGGTGAAGCCGGCCCGGAGGGCGGCGTCGAGGTCCTCCCCCGACTCGTAGCCCACCACCGGCAGGCCCGGCCAGCGGGCCGCGACGGCGGTGAGGGTGCCCGCCCAGGCGGCTCCGGCGGACACCCCGCCGCGGGCGAACAGGTTGGAAACGCCCACGACGTCGCCGCTGCGGTGTGCGACCGCCCCGGCGACGATCCGCCCGTCGGCACGCCCGCCGCCGGCACGGCCCGTCAGGAAGACGGTGGTCCCGCCGATGAGCAGGTCCGGGCGGAACAGGCCGGAGGGTTCCCCGTCGGCCCAGGCGGCCTCCCACTGCCGCAACTCCCCGGCACCGGCGACCTCGGACCACTCCAGGAGCGGTCCGGCCGCCGCGGCCGGCGCCTCCGCGGCACGGTGGATCCACTGGGCTTCGAACAGCACCCGGAAGCCCTCCGGGCCCAGGTCGAGCGAGGCGAAGCTGTCCTTGACCGAGCAGCCCGGGGAGCCGGTGTCGAGCGCGGCCACCAGCGCGGCCGCCGACACGCCGTCCGGCGAGAGCGTGACCGCGTCGGGGTACAGGGGCGGGGTCCGCCGCGGGCTGGTCCAGGCGTTCCCGGCGAACACGCCGGGGAGCCCGTGGGAGCGGCAGACGGCGTCGCACCACGCGGCGTTGTCGAGCGCCGCGGCGAGCCGCAGCCCGTGAAGATCGGGGATGGTGGTCACGCCGGGGATCCTGCCACACCTTCTAACCTGGGCGGATGTCCTTTTCCCCGTATCTCCGCGAGGGCTCCCGGGTGGGCCTGCGCCCCGTCCGCGCCGCCGACGGGCCCGAATTCACGGCCCGCGCCCACGAGAGCCGCCGGCTCCACCGCCCGTGGCTGTTCCCGCCCGTCACCCCGGAGGAGTTCGAGCCGTACGCGGCCCGCCTCACCGGGGGCGACGGCCGCGCCGGGTTCCTGGTCTGCGAACTCGCCACCGGCGCCATCGCGGGCTTCGTCAACGTCAACAACATCGTGCGCGGAGCCTTCCAGTGCGGCGCCCTCGGCTACGGCGCCTTCGCGCACGCCGCCGGCCGGGGCCTCTTCCGCGAGGCCCTCGCGCTGGTCCTGGCCCACTCCTTCGCGCCGGAGGGTGAGGGGCTCGGGCTGCACCGCCTGGAGGCCAACGTCCAGCCCGGCAACGCCGCCTCGATCGCCCTCGTCCGCGGCGCGGGCTTCCGGCTGGAGGGGCTGTCCCCGGACTTCCTCCACGTCGACGGTGCCTGGCGCGACCACGAGCGGTGGGCGATCACGGCCTCCATGCCGCGCCGCTGAGCGCGGTGTGGCGCAGGATAAGTTCATGCGATCCCTGGTGCTCCTCGACGCCCCGTCCAACCTCGGTTTGAAACCGCCCGCTCCCGGCACCGTGCCCGGGGTGTACAAACTCGCCGGCGCCCTGCGGGAACAGGGCCTGTTGGCCCGTCTCGGCGCCCGTGAGGGCGGGGTAGTGGTCCCGCCGCGCTACGACCGCGGCGACTGGAAGGAGGGCGACGGCGTGTTCAACGCCGCCGCCCTCGCCGCGTACACGGTGGCCCTCGCCGACCGCGTCGAACGCCACCTGCGGGCCGGGGAGTTCCCCGTCGTGCTCGGCGGGGACTGCTCCATCCAGCTCGGCGCCTCGCTGGCCATGCGCCGCATCGGCCGGTACGGTCTCGCGGCGATCGACGGCTCCGCCGACTTCCGCCACCCGGGCAACGAAGCGGTGAACGGCCCGGTAGGCGCCGCCGGCGGCGAGGAACTCGCCCTGGGCACGGGGCGCGGACAGGCCGACATCGCGGACCTGGAGGGCCTGGGACCGTACCTGCGCGACGAGGACGTACGGCTCTTCGGGCTGCGGGACGGGGACGCGGACCTCCCCGAGCTGCGGGCGGCCGGGATCCGGACGGCCACCGTGGGGGAGATCCGCGAGCGCGGCGCCGGGCCGGTGGCGCGCGCCGCCCTGGACGGGCTGCACCCGCCGGAGACCGCCGGCTTCTGGGTGCACCTGGACGCGGACGTGCTGGACCCCACCGTGATGCCGGCGGTGGACAGCCCGGACGCGGGCGGCCTCGTCCCCGACGAACTCGCCGAACTGCTCGGGGTACTGGTGCGCTCGCCGCGCTGCGTCGGCCTCAACGTCACCATCTACGACCCGGACCTCGACCCGGACGGGCGGGCGGGGGTGCTCCTCGCGGACCTGGTCGCGGGAGCCTTCGCGTAGGCGCGAGCCCCCGCTCACGCCCGCTCACGGCCCCCGTTCCCGGCCCCCGTTCGCGGTCCCGTGCCGGCGGACGGCTACGGCCCGGCGGGTCTTCGGGAACGGGTTCGAGATCCCGGACCTGCGGGAAGGGGAGGAGACCCTCGGCGAGGCCGGGGTCTCCCTCACCGACCGGCCGCTGCCGGCCCGCTACGACGTCCGGATGCGGCCGCCGGAGTAGAGCGCCCCGGCCCGGCGCGGCGCGGCCCGGTGCGCCCCGGGGAGCGGCGTACGGCTGTCACGCCGCGCGGCGGCGCGTCACGCCCGGCAGAGGACCTCGCCGTTCAGGACCGAGAACCAGGCGTCCGGGTCGGCGCCCCACGCGCGCCAGGCCGCGGCGAGGGAGGCCAGCTCCGCGGGTGTCGCGTGGCCGCCGCGGGTGGCGGTGTCCGCGTACGCGGAGGCGGTGGTGCGGTCCGCCCACAGGGACGACCACCAGGCGGCCTCCTCGGGCGTGGCGTAACACCAGGACGTCGCCGACGAGGCGACCTCGGTGAACCCCGCATCCCGGGCCCAGGCGCGCAGCCGGCGGCCCGCGTCCGGCTCGCCGCCGTTGGCGCGGGCGACCCGGCGGTACAGGCTCAGCCACGCGTCCAGGCCGGGGGTGGCCGGGTACCAGGTCATGGCCGCGTAGTCGGCGTCCCGCGCGGCCACGATCCCGCCCGGACGGCACACCCGCCGCATCTCGCGCAGGGCCCGGACCGGGTCGCCGACGTGCTGCAGCACCTGGTGGGCGTGGACCACGTCGAAGGAGTCGTCGGGGAAGTCCAGCGCGTGGACGTCGGCCGTGGCGAACTCGACGCCGGTCAGGCCGCGTTCGGCCGCGTACCGCCGGGCCTGGTCCACGATGCCGGCGGCGGCGTCGACGCCGGTGACCCGGCCGCCCGGCGCGACCCGTTCCGCGAGGTCGGCCGTGATCGTGCCCGGCCCGCAGCCCACGTCCAGGACGGACATGCCGGGGCGCAGCTCGCCGATCAGGTAGGCGGCCGAGTTCTCGGCGGTCCGCCACCGGTGCGAGCGCAGCACCGATTCGTGGTGGCCGTGGGTGTAGACAGCAGTCTCCTTGGCGGCGTCCATGGCCGGCTCCTCGTCTTCGCAGCGATGCCTTCCACCGTAGGGGACGTGGCCGTCATGTGAGATGAGTGTTTCGATATCTGGACGCAACTCCTGTGTGCCAAGGGGACCGGGCCGGCCGCTGGCAGGCGGTTCGGGGGGCGAGGAGAGTGGGACGCGGGGGCAAGGGGCATCTGGCGGAGGACGGTGAGAGCCATGCCGGACACGCTGCTCGAACGGCACGCCGAGGCGCTGCGCTTCTTCGGCGGGCGGGTGCGGGCCGTCGCGGACGACCAGTGGGACGCGCCGACGCCGTGCGTCGAATGGACCGTGCGGGACCTGGTCAACCACGTCACGGGGGAACAGCTGTGGGTCGTGCCGCTGATCGCCGGCCGCCGTGTCGACGACGTCGGCGACGAGCTCGCGGGCGACCTGCTGGGCGCGGATCCCGTCGCCGCCTGGGAGCGCGCCGCGGCCGCCGCCACGGCCGCCTTCGCCGCGCCCGGCGTCCTGGACCGCACCGTGCGGCTCTCGTACGGGCCCGCGCTGGGGCGGGCGTACTGCTCGGAGCTGACGGCCGACTGCGTGGTGCACGCCTGGGACCTGTCGCGCGGCATCGGCGCCGACGACCGGCTGCCGGACGGTCTCGTCGAGTTCTCCGTCGAGGAGGTCATGCCCTACGCCGACGGCCTCGCGGCAAGCGGCATGTACGACGAGCCGGTGGCCGTCCCGGCCGGAGCGGACGCGCAGACCCGGCTGCTCGGGCTGCTGGGGCGCCGCGGCTGAGCGCGGCGCCGGACCCCGCCGCGGCGCCTTTCCCGTCGCGGCCGGTCCGCGGCGCGACAACGGGCACCGCCGGGCACACCATCGTATAAAGGTCCGTGTGAGGGCGGGCCGAGCGGCGAGTCCGGAAGGCGGCGGGACGCGGTGGCGGGGATGCAGCACATCACGGCGGAAGGCCGCGGTCCGGTCCGGTACGGCCCTCCCGCACCCCAGCCGGGCCTGCCCGTGCTGCCCGAGCTGGTGTCCGTGCTCGCCGCGGCCGCCGGACGCGCGGCGCCCGAGCCTCCCGGCGGCGGGAGGCCGGTACGCGAGGCCGCCTGCCGCTACTGGGGCCGCCGCGGGCTCGCGACCGCCCCGGAGAACGTCGCGGCCGGTCCCGGCGCGCCCGCGCTGCTCCTCGCGCTGATCGGCGCGTACGGGGGCGACGTCCTGCTGCCCCGCCCGTGTCCCGCCTGGTGGACTCCGCAGCTCCGGCTGCTCGGACGGCGGGCCCACCACGTGCCGACCCCGGCCGAGTGCGGCGGCGTGCCGGACCCGTACGCGCTGCTGGAGACCGTACGGAGGGTGCGCGCCGAGGGCGGCGACCCGCGGGTCCTGCTGCTGTCGGTCGCCGACGACCCGACGGCGACCGTGCCGCCCCCGGAGATGCTCCGTGAGGCCTGCGAGGCCGCCGAGTCGGCGGGGCTGTTCGTCGTCAGCGACGAGAGCTGGCGCGACACCCTGCACCGGCCGCGCGAGAACCTGGTCCTGAGCCCCGCCGAGATGCTTCCGGACCGTGCCGCCGTCCTCGTCGACCTGGCCGGGGCGCTGCTGCCCGCGGGCTGGCCGGCCGCCGTGGTCCGCTTCCCCGACACCCCGCGCGGGACGTGGCTGCGCGCCCGCACCCTCGACGTCCTCACCGCCACCGGCGCGCGCACGGCCGGACCGGTCGCGGGCGCCGCCGCGTACGCCCTCGACGAGCCGGTCGCCGTCGCCGAACGGGCCCGCTCGGCCGCGGCCCTGCACGGCTCGATCGCCGCCGCCGCCCACCGGGAGCTGCTCGCCGTCGGGGCGCTGGCCCGGCCCCCGCAGGCCGGCCGGCACCTGTACGCCGACCTGACCCCCCTGCGCGCCGGACTCGCCCGCCAGGGGGTCGGCGACGCCATGGAGCTGGAGGACTGGCTCGGCGGCCGGCTCGGCGCGCCCACCCCCGGCGGGCAGCGGTTCGCGGACGAGCCGGTCGCGCTGCGGGTCAGGCTGTCGACCGGGCCGCTGCTGGGCGCGGACCCGGAGGAGCGGTTGGCCGCGCTCACCGCCCGCGACCCGCTGGAGCTCCCGCACGTACGGCGCTCGCTGGAACTGCTCGGGTCCGTCCTGCGCGGGCTCGCCTGACCGCTCCCGGGCGCGCCTGAGCGCTCCCGGGCGCGCGGGACGTACGGGGCCGAGGCGCCCGCGGCCCGGGCCGGTCCCCATCGTTGTGCGCGTACCGCACGACGGATACGCTCCGTTCGCTGCTCAAGATCACCCCTGCCGGGCCACGCGTACGCACGGAACCGCTCGGGGGATCCGGTCCGTCTCCGGGAGGCGCGCACATGGACGACACCGAGCTGCTGTACCTGGGGGTCGTGCGGCAGGCCGAGCTCGTCCGTGCGGGCAGGGTGACCGCCCGGCGGCTGGTGGAGGCCTCGCTGCGCCGCACCGAGCGGATCGACGGCCACCTGGGCGCGTTCCGCGTGGTCCGCGCCGAGCGGGCCCTGGCCGAGGCCGACGCCCGGGACGCCGCACGCGCGTCCGGCGCCGGCGGCGGACCGCTGGAGGGCGTGCCGATCGCGGTCAAGGACGAGCTCGACGTCGAAGGCGAGGTGACGACCTTCGGCGGCGCCGCCCACCACACCCCCGTCGTCCGCGACTCCGAGGCGGTGCGCAGACTGCGGGCGGCCGGCGCGGTGATCGTCGGGAAGACCGCCATGCCTGAGTTCGGCCAGTGGCCGTTCACGGAGTCGGCGGCCCACGGCTACACCCGCAACCCCTGGGACACCTCCCGGACCACCGGCGGATCGAGCGGCGGCAGCGCCGCCGCCGTCGCGGCCGGACTGGTCCCGGCCGCGCTCGGCGGCGACGGGGGCGGCTCGATCCGCATCCCGGCGGCCTGCTGCGGCCTGTTCGGCCTCAAGCCGCAGCGGGGCCGCGTATCCACCGCCCCCCACCCGCACCTCTGGTACGCCCTGGGCACGGTGGGACCGCTCACCCGTACGGTGCTGGACAGCGCCGTCCTGTACGACGTCCTCAGCGGGCCGGTCGCCGGCGACCGCTGGACCGCACGCCCCACCCGTACGAGTTTCACCGAGGCGGCGTCCACCGACCCCGGCAGGCTCCGGATCGGGTACGCGACCAAGGCGGCGGTGCCCGGCGTGCGCCCGCACCCCGACCACGTACGGGCCCTGCGGGAGACCGTGCGGGCGCTGCGCGAACTGGGCCACGACGTGCGGCCCGTCGATCCGCGCTACCCCGACACCACGGCCGCGTTCCTCCCGCAGTTCGGCGGCGGGGTCCGGTCCGAGGCGGCGGCGGCGGAGCGGCCGGAGCTCCTGGAGCGGCGCACCCGCCAGACGCTGCGCGTGGCCCGGCTGGCGCCCGAGTCCGTCGTGGAACGGGCCATCCGCGCCGGGGAGCGGATGGCCGCGCGCGCGAACCGGGTCTTCGAGGAGGTCGACGTGCTGCTGACCCCGACCCTCGCCGAACGGCCGCGGCGCGTCGGCGCCCTGGACGGCGCGGGCCTGCTCCGGGCGATGGTCCGGTCGTTCCCCATGGTCGCCTACACCGCGCTGTGGAACGTCACGGGACATCCCGCCGCCTCGGTGCCCGCCGGTTTCGGCGCGGACGCGATGCCGTTGGCCGTCCAGCTGGTCGGCAGGGAACACGACGAGACCACCCTCGTACGGGTGGCCGCGCAGCTGGAGACCGTGCGGCCGTGGGCGGACCGCAGGCCCGTCCTCGCGGAGTGACGCCCGCCGCCGGACCCCGCCGGCGCCGCCCCGTCAGGTCCCCCCCGTCAAGCCCTCCCCGTCAGGCCGATCCGGCCGGTCGGGGCGCCCTGATCCGCCGCCAGAGCGCCGGGCCCGCGCTGATCAGCAGGGTCAGGGCGACCGCCAGGGCCACGCCCTTCCACGGCTCCGGGAAGAGCGAGCCGCCGACGATGCCGATCAGACCGTACGTGACCGCCCAGGCGAGGCAGGCCGCCGCGTCGCCGCGGGCGAAGCGGCCCAGCGGCAGCTCGGCCAGCAGGGAGGCCAGCATGACCGGGATGCGGCCCGCCGGCAGCAGCCGGGAGACCACCAGCACCAGCACCCCGTGCTCGTCCAGCTTCGTCTGCGCCTGCTCCAGCCGCTCGGGCGTGGCCCGGCCGCGCAATCGCACCAGCCACCGCGAGCCGTTCCGCGACCGCACCCCGCGCTGCCCGAGCCAGTACAGCGCGACGTCGCCCGCGAACGCGGCCAGCGCCGCCACCCCGACGACCAGCAGCACCCCGAAGGGCAGCACCTGGTGGTGGAACGCCACCACCGCCGCCGAACTCACCAGCGCCCCCGTCGGGATCACCGGTACCAGCGCGCCGAGCGCCACCAGGACGAACAGCGCCGGGTAGCCCAGCGCCTGCTGGGAGGCCTGCGGAGGCACCTGGCCGGCCGCCACCGCGAGGTCGAGCGGGGTCACGGCAGCCGCACCCGCTCACCGTGCGCGGGCGCCCGTACGGTCACCTTGGGCGCGAGCCGCCGCGCGCGGCGCACGAACTCCTCGCCCGGCGCGTGGAACTCGTGCGGACGCACCGCGTCCATGCCGATCGGCCAGTACGTCCCGTAGTGCACCGGGACGGCCGCCGCCGGAGCCAGCTCGGCCAGTGCCTGCGCCGCCCGCCCGGCGTCCAGGTGCCCGGGTCCCAGGTAGGGGCCCCAGCCGCCCACCGGCAGCAGGGCCACGTCCACCGGGCCGACCTCCTCGGCCATCGTGTCGAACAGCCCGGTGTCCCCGGCGAAGTAGGTCCGCGCCGCGCCCTCGACCACGTACCCGAGGGCCGGGGAGAGCCGCGGACCGAACGGCAGCCGCCGGCCGTCGTGCCGGGCCGTGACCGCCCGTACGACGACCCCGGCCCGTACGGAGACCTCGTCGCCCGGCGCCACCTCCGTCACCGCCAGGTCCCGCTGCCCGGCGGTCCGCGCCAGCCCGGGCACCGCCCTGCGGGCGCCGCGCGGAACGAGCAGCCGGGTTCCGGGCGCGAGCCGTGCCAAGGAGGGGAGGTGGAGGTGGTCGGAGTGCAGGTGCGACACCAGCACGGCGTCCGCCAGCGCCGCCTCGGGCGGGGGCAGCGCGCCGCGCCGCCGCCGCAGGTGCGCGAGGCGCCGCGTGAACAGCGGATCCGTCAGCAGCCGCACCCCGGAGTCCTCGACCGTGCACGTGGCGTGTCCCCACCAGGTGATCTCGACCGGCACGCGGGCCTCCCTCCCTCGCTCGTCCGTCACCGAGCCTAAAGGGTGCCCCCGTCGAAGCGCCCCGAACCGGGCGCCGCCCGGACCGGACCGGGCGGACCCCTCCTGCCCGGCGCCGGATCCGAGTAGGGTCGGGGGCCATGGAAGAGCTGCGCGTGGCCGCGATCGCCAGCCTGACCCCGCTCGAGCACCTGGACGCCGACCCCTTCGCCGTGGACACCCGCGGCCAGCACGCCATGTGCGCGCGCTGGGCCGCGGACCACGGCTACGTGGTGACGCGTCACCTGCTCGTCTACGGGATGCGTCCGGACCACTGCGGGCTCTGGTCCGGCGTCGACGCGGGCCAGGTCGACCTGTTCGTCGCCGCCAACGAACGGGTCCTGGCCCGGGCGCTGCGCTCCGTGGAGGAGTTCGCCGCCGAATGCGCGCGCCGCGGCGTACGGCTCGAGACGGCGGGGTACGAAGAGCCCGGCTACACCTCCGGGATGAAGGCCGAGGTGCACCGCAGGCTGTCCATGCCGACCGCCGGGTACGACGGCACCTGACCCGCCCCGTCGGCCGCGGCGCGACGCGCGGCACCTGACCGGCGGCTGCCGTACATCCGTGCGCGGCCGGTGTCGCCCGGCCGGGTGAGCGCGGTTGTGCGAGCCTGGAGGCCGGGCCCAAGGGGCGGGACGGTGAGGCGGGTACGGCGTGTTGCGAGGACGGTGGCGGACGACGGGAGCCGCACTGGTACGGGTGGTCCTCGTGTGGGCGGTGTCCACGCTCACGATGATGGCCCTGGCCGGGATCCTGCCGGACTTCCGGCTCCGGTCCGGCGACGGCGACAGCGTCACCCAGATCGGGGTGACCGCCGCCTGGGGCGCCGGGGCCTTCGGCCTGCTGAGCGCGCTCGTCTGGCCCGTTCTCGTCCGGGGCCTGCTGCTGGTCCCCGCGCTGGTGCTCGGGCTGCTCGTCTTCTTCCTGAACGGCTCGCTGCTGCTGATCGCGCTCAGCCTGGTCCCCTCCGGCGGCCAGGTCGCCCCCGAGACCGCGGTGGTGGTGGCCGCGGTGATGTCCGCGGTGGCGTCGGCGACCTCCACGGCGCTCGCGGTGCGCGACGACGAGGCGTACCGCAGGCGCCTCTACCGCCTCGCCGACCGGCGTCGCCGGCGCCAGCGCCGGTCCGGCGCGCGCGGGGCCGACGGGGCCCCGCCCGGACTGGTCTTCCTCCAGCTCGACGGCGTCGGGTACGAGGTGCTGCGCCGGGCGGCGGGCAGCGGGCTGATGCCGGCGGTGGCCGGCCTGCTGGACAGCACCCACCGCGTCACGTCCTGGCGTACGGACTGGTCCAGCCAGACCGGCGCCAGCCAGCTCGGCATCCTGCACGGGTCCACCTTCGACGTGCCCGCCTTCCGCTGGTACGAGAAGGACACCGGTGAGGTGGTGGTCTGCAACCGGCCCACCAGCGCCGCCGAGCTCCAGCGCCGCGCCGTCGAGCGCACCGGCGACGGCGGCCTGCTCTCCCTGGACGGGGCCAGCCGGGGCAACCTGTTCAGCGGTGGCGCCGACCAACTGGCGCTCGTCCTCTCCGTCTCGGCCCGCCGCGGCCCCGCCAACCGGTCGCGCGCGGGCTACTTCGCGTACTTCTCCGACCCGGCCAACGCGGTCCGCACCGCGCTGTCCTTCGTCGCCGAGGTGGGCCGCGAGATCGGCCAGTCCGTCCGGGCACGGCTGCGCGAGGAGGAGCCGCGGATCGGCCGGGGCGGGTGGTATCCGCTGATCCGGGCCTTCGCCACCGTCGTCGAACGGGACGTGGTGGTGGCGGCGGTGATCGGCGACATGCTGGCCGGCCGCGCCGCGGTCTACGCGGACCTGGTCGCCTACGACGAGGTCGCCCACCACTCGGGCCCGCGCGGCCGGGACACCGACCAGGTGCTGACCCGGCTCGACCGCAGCCTCGCGCTGATCGGCCGGGTCGCCGAGCACGCGCCGCGCGCGTACCGGCTCGTCCTGCTCTCCGACCACGGCCAGAGCCCGGGGGAGACCTTCCTCGGCCGGTACGGGCTCTCCCTCAAGGACCTGGTCCGGGCGGGCTGCGGACTGCCGGTCTCCCGCCGGGCGGGCCGCACCCGCAGCGGCGCCGAGGCCCGGGCCGCCGTCCTCGCGGCCCTGCACCGGCCCGTGGAGGAGGGGGAGGAGGCCCGCCCGGGGCCGGGCTCCGACCCGGTGGTCCTCGCGTCCGGCAACCTCGGGCTGATCTCCTTCCCGGACGTCCCGGGCCGCGCCACGCGGGAGCGGATCGAGCGCGCGCACCCGGCCCTGCTGACGACCCTGGCCAACCACCCGGGCGTGGGCTTCCTGCTGGTCGACGGGGTGGTGCTGGGCGCGGGCGGGGCCGAGGCCCGGCTCGACGTCCCCGGCGCGGCCGAGGAACTGCTGGCCCCCTTCGGGCCGGGCGCGGCGGAGGCGGTCCGGCGCACCGACACCTTCCCGCACGTGGCCGACGTGATGGTCAACTCGGCGTACGACCCGCGGACGGGGGAGGTGCACGCCTTCGAGGAGCAGATCGGCTCGCACGGCGGGCTCGGCGGGGAACAGGGTCACCCGTTCCTGATGTGGCCGACCGTGCTGTCCGAGCCGGACGGGGGCCTGGTGGGCGCGGAGGCGGTGCACGCCGTACTGCGGCGCTGGGTGCGCGAGGCGGACGGTCCGCAGGTACCGGTGGTCCTGCCGGGGGAAGCGGGCGGGGTGGCCGGCGCGGTGATCGGCGGGGTGGTCGGCAGGGGCGTCGGCGGGGCGTCCGAACCGGCGGCGGAGAATCACCGGCCGGAGGGGGCCGCAGGCGGAACCTTTCCTTCCGTCGAGGGTGCCGTACGGGACGAAACCCGCTGATTTGGTGCGCTCCACACGGTGGTCAACCATGGATCGACCTGCCCACCATGTGAGACATTCCGAGGCGCCCCCCCGATGACCAGCACCGCAACCCCAGCACCCCGGGGCGACACCCCGCAGGACAGCGCGCCCCGGGGAGCCGCCGCGGGCCCCGCCGCCGCGGGCCCCGCCGCCCCGGAGCCCGGCCCGCAGGGGGACCGGCACGCCCGGCGGTTCGGCCTCCCCGTCGCCACCTGCCTGGTCATGGGCAACATCATCGGGGGCGGGATCTTCCTCCTCCCCGCCGCGGTCGCCCCGTTCGGCACCATCAGCCTGGTCGCCTTCGCCGTGCTCACCGTCGGTGCGATCGCCCTCGCCCTCGTCTTCGGCCGCCTCGCCCGGCGCCATCCGCGGACCGGCGGCCCGTACGTCTACGCCCGGGCCGCGTTCGGCGACTTCGCGGGCTTCCTCGCCGCCTGGAGCTACTGGATCACCACCTGGGTCTCCAACGCGGCGCTGGCGGTCGCGGCCGTCGGCTACCTCTCCGTGCTGTTCCCGGCGGTCGGCGCGCACGCGTGGTCCATGTGCCTGGCCGCCCTGGCCGTACAGTGGCTCCCGGCCCTCGCCAACCTCGCGGGCACGCGCTACGTGGGCGCCGTCCAACTGGTCTCCACCGTAATGAAGTTCGCCCCGCTGCTGCTCGTCGCCGTGGGCGGGCTCTTCTTCTTCGACCCCGCCCACCTCGGCCCCTTCCGGGCCACCGACCAGAGCGCGGCCGGCGCCGTCTCGGCCTCGGCGGCGATCCTGCTCTTCAGCTACCTGGGCGTCGAGTCCGCCGCCGTGAGCGCCGGCGAGGTCCGCGACCCGGCCCGCAACGTCGGCCGGGCCACGATCCTCGGCACCGTCGGAGCCGCCACCGTCTACCTCCTGGGCACCCTCTCCGTCTTCGGCCTGGTCGCCCACGACACCCTGGTCACCTCCCAGGCCCCTTTCACCGACGCGGTCAACGCCATGTTCGGCGGCACCTGGGGCGGCACGCTGGTGGCCTGCGCCGCCGTGGTCTCGATGGTCGGCGCCCTGAACGGCTGGACCCTGCTCAGCGCGCAGACCCCGTACGCCGCAGCCAAGGACGGGCTGTTCCCCGAGGTGTTCGCGAAGCGCAGGCGCGGCGTCCCGGTGACCGGAGTCCTCGTCACGGTCACCCTCGCCTCGGCCCTGACCGTCTACCACCACGCCGCCGGCCCGCAGGGCGTCTTCGAGGTCCTGGTCCTGGTCACGACCTTCACGGCGACCGTCCCCTACCTGCTGTCCGCCGCCGCGCAGATCTACTTCCTGCTCTCCGGCCAGTCCGAGCGCGTGCACCGAGGCCGCCTGGCCCGCGACACCGCCCTCGCCGGCCTGGCCTTCGGCTTCTCGCTGTGGCTGGTGGCGGGCTCCGGGTACGCCGCGGTCTACCAGGGGGTGCTCTTCCTGTTCGCCGGAGTCCTCGTGTACGCCGTGATGTCGGCCCGGAGACGGCGCCCGGCCACCGCGGTCTGACAGGGGGCCGCCGGTCCGCCGCGCACGGCGGCGCACGATGCTGCGCGGGAAGGGTTCCGGGGACGTCCTGGGCGAGCCGCTCGCGCACGGCGCGCAGCGCCCGTACACCGACCTCGGCGGGTTCTACCGGTGCTGCCTGGTCCAAGGCTTCGACCTGCACGAGGCGGGGGAGCGCGGCCACCCGGCGGAGATCGCGGGCCGGGTACGGGTCCGGGGACGCGGCGGCACCGCCCTGCAGCCGGCGATCGACCTGCTGCAGCGGGCGGGGGACTTCTCACCCGGCGCCCCGGTGCTGGTGGTCACGGACGGACAGGGCGACACCCTGCGGATCCGGCGCGAGCACGCCTTCCTGGTTCCGCAGGGCGCCTCCCTGCCTTCACTCCCCGGGCCGGTCTTCCGGCCGGCCCGGGAGGCCGGGCCGACTCAGTCGAGGTAGTCGCGCAGCACCTGCGAGCGCGACGGGTGGCGCAGCTTCGACATGGTCTTGGACTCGATCTGGCGGATGCGCTCACGGGTGACCCCGTACACGCGGCCGATCTCGTCCAGCGTCTTCGGCTGGCCGTCGTTGAGGCCGTAGCGCATGGAGACCACGCCCGCCTCGCGCTCCGAGAGCGTGCCCAGGATCGACTGGAGCTGCTCCTGGAGGAACGTGAAGGACACCGCGTCCGCGGGCACGACCGCCTCGGAGTCCTCGATGAGGTCGCCGAACTCGCTGTCGCCCTCCTCACCCAGGGGGGTGTGCAGGGAGATCGGCTCGCGGCCGTACTTCTGGACCTCGATGACCTTCTCGGGGGTCATGTCGAGTTCCTTGCCCAGCTCCTCCGGAGTGGGCTCCCGGCCCAGGTCCTGGAGCATCTGGCGCTGCACGCGGGCGAGCTTGTTGATGATCTCGACCATGTGCACGGGGATGCGGATCGTACGGGACTGGTCGGCCATGGCACGCGTGATCGCCTGCCGGATCCACCAGGTCGCGTACGTGGAGAACTTGAAGCCCTTGGTGTAGTCGAACTTCTCCACGGCGCGGATCAGGCCGACGTTGCCCTCCTGGATCAGGTCCAGGAAGAGCATGCCGCGGCCGGTGTAGCGCTTGGCGAGGGAGACCACGAGGCGGAGGTTGGCCTCCAGCAGGTGGTTCTTCGCCCGGCGGCCGTCCGCGACGAGGATCTCCAGCTCGCGCTTGAAGGCGGGCTTGTGGTCCTCCTCCTCTTCGAGCTTGTACTCGGAGAACAGGCCCGCCTCGATGCGCTTGGCGAGCTCGACCTCCTGCTCGGCGTTGAGGAGCGGCACCTTGCCGATCAGCTTCAGGTAGTCCTTGACGGGGTCGGCGGTGGCACCGGCCACCATGACCGTCTGCGCCGGGGCGTCGTCCTCGTCGTCGTCGGACAGGACGAAGCCCGCGGTGCCGCCGGGCTTGGGGGTCTCCTCCTCGGCCTCGTCGGCGAGGTCCTCGGCCGCCCAGTCCTCGCCGACGGCGGGGGTCTCGCCCTCGTCGGCGTCCTTGGCACCGGTCTTCTTGGCGGCCGCGGCCGTCTTCTTCACGGCCGTCTTCTTGGCGGCGGCCTTCTTGACCGTGCGCTTCTTCGGCTCGGCGGCGGCGTCCGCCGTCACCTCGTCCTCGGTCGCGGCGGCCGGCGAAGCGGATATCGCCGCAGCGGTGGCCGCGGCCGCGCTGGCCGAGGTCTTGCGCGCGCCGATGGGGCGGGGCGGGGCGGCCGCCTTCTTGGTCACGGCGCGTGCCGGGGCGGCGGCCGCCTTGCGGGGCTTCTTGGCCGCGGCCTTCGTGGCGGGGGCCGCGCTGACGTGAAGGGCGACACCCTCCTCGTCCAGGACCTGGTTCAGGCTGCGCAGGACCCGCTTCCACTGGTCCACCGGGATGCGACCGGCCTCGAAGGCCTGGCGCACGTCGTCACCGTTGATGTGACCCTGCTCGCGGCCGCGCTCGACGAGCGCGACGAGGGCCTCCGATTCGGCGATCTCCGGAGGGAACGTACGGGACGGGCTGAGCGACACAAGGAGCCTCTCGTTGCGAACAAATAAGGGGTGGGCGGGACATCATCGCGCGAACTCGGGAAACAGACCCGAGGGGGGTCTGTATTCCGGGGCCGCGCGAGGACACCTGTCGGTTCATCGCATGCCCGAGTCGATTCGTTACGCGCTGAATTGAGTGACCTGCGCCACGCTGTGGCCGCGCAACCGATCCGGCGGGGATCCGTCCGCCCTTTTCGTCAGCCCGTTTTGCGGGCTTCGATCAGGAAGCGGGCGGTCTGCGCGACGAACGGGCCGTTGCTTTCGATCTGTTCGTGCAGCTCGCGCAAGCGGTCCCGGTACTGCCCGACCGTGAAGCCGGGCACCATCCAGATCACCTTCCGCAGAAAGTAGATCACGGCTCCGATGTCGTGGAACTCCGTCCGCAGCCGTTCGGAGCGCAGCTCGACGATTTCGAGGCCCGCCCCCGTGGCGGAAGCGACCGCGTCGTCGGGGTGCCGGCCGCGCCGGATCTCCTCCGGCTGCGGGCCGAGGAAGAACTCGACGAGTTCGAAGACACTCGCCGGACCGACCTGCTGGGAGAGGTACGTGCCGCCCGGCTTCAGGACCCGCGCGATCTCGTCCCACCAGACGGTCACCGGATGCCGGCTGGTCACCAGCTCGAAGGCCTCGTCGCCGAACGGCAGCGGCGGCTCGTCGGCGTCCGCGACCACCGCCGCGCCCAGCGGGTGCAGCAGCTGCGTCGCCTTCCGGATGTTGGGCGGCCAGGACTCGGTGGCCACCGTCAGCGGGGGCAGCGGGCCTGCCCCGGCGAGCACCTCGCCACCGCCGGTCTGGATGTCGAGGACGGACCCCACCCGGGTCAGCCGCTCGCCCACGAGCCGCTGGTAGCCCCATGAGGGGCGCTGTTCCGTGGCCCTGCCGTCGAGCCACGAGAAGTCCCAGCCGTCCACCGAGACGGATTCGGCCTCGGCGACAAGATGGTCGAAAGTGCGCGTCATGCCTCGATCGTCCCAGGCCGCGGACCGGAGAACCACCGGGTATCCCGACTGCGCGGACCGGGGAACCACCGGGTACGTCGACTACAGTGGGCGCCGGGCCGTGACTGGCGTTCGGGTGGATCACCACCGGGGAGCGGCCCGGCGTACACGTGTGCGCCGACTGCCGCGCGCCTGGGCGAACCGCTATCCCGCAGCGACGTTCAGGAGACCCCGTGACGACTGCCCAGACCGCAAGTGCCCAGCTCATGGACGGCACCGCACTCGCCCGCCGCATCTCGGAGCGGACCGCCGAACTCGCGGCCGCGATCACCGCCCGCACCGGCACCGCGCCGTGCCTCGCGACCGTGCTGGTCGGCGAGGACCCCGCGTCGGTGACGTACGTCCGCATGAAGCAGAACCGCTGTGCCAAGGCCGGCATCACCTCCCGCCACGTGGAGCTGCCGGCCGGGACCACCACCGAGGAGCTGGTGGCCGCCCTCACCGCGCTCTCCGCGGACCCCGAGGTCAGCGGCATCCTGCTCCAGCACCCCGTCCCGCACCACATCGACGAGCGCGCCGCCTTCGAGGCCATCGCGCCCGGCAAGGACGTCGACGGGGTCACCATGCACTCCTTCGCCGCCATGGGCTTCGGTCTGCCGGGCTTCGTCTCCTGCACCCCCGGCGGCATCATGCGCCTGCTGGAGGCCTACGACGTCGACCTCACCGGCAAGCACGCCGTCGTCGTCGGCCGCAGCGCGATCCTGGGCAAGCCGGCCGGAATGCTGCTGCTGGAGCGCAACGCCACCGTCACCTACTGCCACTCCCGCACTGTCGACCTCCCCTCGATCGTGCGCCAGGCGGACGTGCTGGTCGCCGCCGTCGGGAAGGCCGAGTTCATCCGGGGCGAGGACATCAAGCCGGGCGCCGTGGTCCTGGACGCCGGGTACAACGAGGGCAACGTCGGCGACGTCCACTTCGCGTCGGCCGCCGCCGTCGCCTCGCTGATCACTCCGGTGCCCGGCGGGGTCGGCCCGATGACCATCGCCGTCCTGCTGGAGCAGACCGTACGGGCGGCCGCCGAGCAGGCCGGGCTGGACCTCGCGGACCTCTGACCCGTTCCGCGCGCACGGCAAACGCCCCGGGCCCTTCGGTCCGGGGCGTTCCGCATCCGGGGGCAACCCCGCGGGCCGGGCGCTCACGGGGGCGGCCGGGACGGCCTGAGACGCCCCGGACGGGCCTGTGCGGCCCCGTCGCGGCCCCGGACGGCCGCGACGACGGGGGAGCAGCGGAACTCCCGCGCCAGGTCCGTCAGGGCCTGGCAGTCCAGCCGGTACGGCTCCGGGTGCGGGTCCTCCCCGGCGGCCCGGCCGCGGCTGGCGGCGGCGAGCACCGCCGCGTCCGCGACGACGGCGGCCCGCTCCTCGCCGAGGCCCTGGGCGCGCGCGGCCCGGTACGCGGCGCACCGGACGGCGGGATCGAACCAGCGCGCGAGGGCCAGGATCCCGTCGTCGATCACGGACTCGCGGTGAATCAGCCGGATGCCGGCCGGCGACCACCAGGCCATCGGGACCGTCCGGACCTGGGACGCCGCGAAGTGGCGCAGCTCCTGCCACAGCGGGTGCAGCCGCCGGTACTGGCTGAAGTCCCGCCAGGCCGCGGACCCGCCGATCAGCGGCACGATGAAGCCGGAGCCCACCATCAACGCCGCCGCCGAGGCCAGTGGCGGCGCCAGGTCCGTGGACAGCCGGTCCCAGTCGCGGCCGGTCCAGCGGGCGCAGAGCGCCGCCCACTTCGCCGCGTTGTAGCCCAGGTCCAGCAGCCCGCCCAGGACGATCAGGGCCAGACCGGTGCGCAGCGGGCGCAGCGAGGTGTCGGCGTGCCGCAGCCACATCCCGCACAGCCCGGTCAGCGCCGAGGTGCCCACGGTGTGCGCCAGCAGGTAGCAGACGATCATCTCCCGGATCCACGGGGTGTTCGCGTAGTACGTGTCCAGGTCCCGGAGGCGTTCCACCGGGGCGTCGCCGATCACGAACAGGACCACGATCAGCAGGGTGACGGTGCCGAACACGGCCACGGTCAGCCGGGTGGCGCGCCGCACCGCCGCCGGCGGACCGCCGGCCCAGTGCAGCACCAGGACGACGCACGACCCGGAGAAGGCGGTCAGCGTGCCGAACACCAGCGGGGCCGAGAAGTTGACCACGCCGGTGAGGCGGTTGACCGCGGCGATCGTCGGCGGCGCCGCAAGGACCATGACCAGGCAGCCGACCAGCAGCAGCGCGCACACGGCCCGCATCAGCGGCTGGTCCCAGCCCCGGCGCAGCGTCGGCAGTTTGACGAGCAGGACCAGGCTCAGCACCGCGCCCGGCGCGTAGAGGATGACACCGTCCGTCATCGGGCCCGGCCGACGGGGTCGGCGGGGTCCGCCTGACCGGCCGCCTCACCCGCCCCGGGTTCGGGATCGGGAACGGGCCCGGTGACGGCGGTGGGCGCGGTCCCGGCGCTCCGGGACCCCGCGGCCCCGCGGTCGAGCCCGGCCACGGTGCGTTCGGCCGCGGTCAGCGGCGGAGCCTTCAGCGCGCCCCGGTCCGAGGCCCGCAGGACCTGCCAGACCACCGACGGGCTCAGCCAGTGCGTCGGCGCGCTGCTCATCGTGATGACCTGGAGGAAGGCCGCGGTCAGCGCCTCGCGGGTGGTCGCGCCGGTCATCAACCGGCTGACGTACGCGTTGAGCGCCCCGGTGCCGGCGCGCGGCTTCACGCCCGTGGCGCCCGGGTAGAGGATGTCCTGCGAGGTGGCCAGCTCCCACGCGGTGCCCACCTGCGGGGCGATCGCCCGCTGCGCCTCGCGGCCGAAGCCGGGGTGGGAGAGCCCCTTGGCGCGGAGCAGGGCGCGGACGGCCAGCAGCCCCTTGGCGGCGACCGTCATGCCCTGCCCGTACAGCGGGTTGAAGGTGGCGACCGAGTCGCCGACGGCGAAGAACCCGTCGGGCAGGTCGGCCTTCTCGAAGTACACCCGCCGGTTGGCGGTGCCCTGGGTGACGGCCACGTCCGTGAGGGGCTCGCGCCCTTCCAGGAGTTCCCCGACGATCGGGTCCCGGATGCTCTTGGCGAACGGGATGAACTGCTCGGGGTCGCCGGTGGGCTGGCCGCCCCGGGTACCCGAGAGGGTGGCCTGCCACTGGCCGTTCTCGATGGGCACGATCGTGGCCGTCTGGCCCGGGACGGGCACGCGGGGGTCGGACTGCACGTTGACGATGGGGAAGCCCAGCGCGTGGGCTCCGGCGGGTGCCTCGAAGATCCGTGTCGCGTAGACCAGGCCGGAGTCGACCTCGGCCTGTCTGATGTCGCCCGCGCCGAGCTCCCGCAGCCAGGTGCGGGCCCGGGAGCCGCGCCCGCTGGCGTCGACCACGAGGTCGGCGCTGATCAGCGCGCCCTCCTCGTCCGGCGTGTCGACGCGTACGCCGGTGACGCGGGCGGCCGTGCCCTCCAGGCTCCGGACCCGGCTCCGCTCCAGGGTGGTGACGCCTTCCAGGGCGTTCACCCGGGAGCGGACCACCGAGTCCAGGAGGTCGCGGCTGCACGAGACGTTGAACTGCTTCTCGCCGTACCGGGGGATCCAGCCCTGGGCGGTCTTGGTGACCAGGTCGGTGGGGAGGCTGCGGCGGATCGCGCCCGCCGCCGTCCAGTCGCCGGTGATGCCCGGCAGTATCTCCTCGATCGCGCGCGCACCGCCGGACCACATGACGTGCACGTGCCGGCCTTGGGGGAGCCCGCGGCGCGGTGCGGGGCTGTCCGGGAAGGTGTCCGCGTCGATGATCGTGACCGTCGCGTGCTCGGCGAGGACGGCGGCCGCGAGGAGGCCCGCCATGCTGCCGCCGATGACGACGGCGCGGCGGGGCGGAGAAGACTGGGTCATCGTGTGGTGCTCTCTGTCAGGGCCGTGCGGAGGCATCGGCGCGAAGGGTGCGGCGCGGGGCGGCCGAGGTCACGGGGGTGACGCTCAGCGGCCCCAGCCGAGCGAGGTCTTGATGCGCTCGATCGCCTCGGGGAACTGCTCTTCCCGGGGTGGCGGCAGGTACGGCTTGAGGATCTTGCCGAGGTGCAGCCCGAAGATCTCGGCCCGGATCTCCGCCGGGTCCCCCCGGTCGGCCCGGGCGGCGACGTGCCGGACGGCGGTGCTCAACCCCGTCTCCCCGCGCAGCAGTTCCTCCAGGCCGCCGTGGTGCCCGGTCCGCCGCGCGGCGACCGCCGGGCCCGGCCCGTGACGGTCGCAGGTGCCCTCGTCCAGGTGCCACAACTCGTGGCAGGCGATGACCAGCTGGTGCTCGGGCCGGGTGCGCTCCTCGATGACGAGGAGGTCGCGCTCGTCCATGTCCAGCCACAGGCCGCTGGCCGTGTCCGGGGGGAAGGAGGCGAACCGGAAGTCGACCTTCCGGCCGCTGCCGCGGCGCCGCCCGTAAGCGGCGCACAGTCCACCGATGATCCCGCCGGCGTCGGTGGGCGGCGCCAGCCGCGCGCCCGCGAGCAGTTCGCGGCCGAGCCTGCGCATCGCCCGTGTGGTCCTCATGGTGCTTCCCCCTCGGCGGTTCTGCCGCCGGCCGCGGGCGCGTCGTCCCCGGCGGGCCGGCCGAGCTGCCCCTCACGCGCCAGCAGGTCGTCCAGGTGGTCGGCGAGGGACTTCCAGCCCCGGGGGGAG
The DNA here is from genome assembly GCF_042715295.1 of Streptomyces sp. NPDC058701. Classification (NCBI taxonomy): domain Bacteria; kingdom Bacillati; phylum Actinomycetota; class Actinomycetes; order Kitasatosporales; family Streptomycetaceae; genus Streptomyces; species Streptomyces sp. NPDC058701. Next base: position 148,367 of record NZ_JBHXSY010000005.1, read on the forward strand.
AGCCGGCCGGCCCGCGCGACGATGCTCCGTACGTCGTGCGCCCGCAGGACGGCGAGCAGCGGGTTCTCCTCCGGCCGCTCCGCGCAGCGCAGTTCGTGCTCGATCGCGGTGAGCGCGGTGGCCAGCGCCTCGGTGTCCTCGGCCAGCAGGAAGCCGCCGTCCACGCCGTAGAACCGCTGGATCCCCGCGGCCGCCGCCAGGTTCGGCAGTCCCTCCCCCTGGGCGAGGCGGGTCAGCGACTGGCCGGACGCGTCGAAGGACCGGGCGATGGCGGAGAGGGAGTGGGGGTGCCCGTCCTCCCGTAAACGCGTGCGCCGCAGGTGCTCGAACCGCTGGTGCACCTGCTCCTTCAACGGGATCCGAGGCGGCCGGCCGTCGAGGGTGAGGCGGATGTCCCCGGGGGTGATCCCGGTCAGGTACGAGAGGCGCGCCAGCCCGTCGGGGCCTTCGGGGGCGGCGGCACCGGACAGGGCCAGGGCCCGTTCCACCGCGCTCTTGGCGTCGGCCAGCAGGAAGCCGGCGTGCACCCCGAAGAACCGCTGTACGCCCGCCGCGTGGCCCAGCCGGGGCAGCCCGGTGCCCGCGTTGAGCGGGCCGAGGGAGGCGCCGGGCGCGTCGAAGTCCTCGGCGATGGCGGCGAGCGGCCACTCCCGGCCGTGCTTGTCGAGGCGGGTGGCGCGCAGCCGCAGGAACCGCTGGTGCACGCGCCGCTCCAGCGGCGTCGCGGGCGCGGTGCCCGCCACCACCCCCGGGATGCGGGCGGGTTCGACGCCACTGAGGTGGCTCAGCCGCTCCGCGTCCAGCGGGTCGCGCGCGCCGGGTCCGCGTCGCCGCGCCAGTTCCCCGACGCGGCGCCAGCGGGCGGCGAGGTCGGGTCGGGCGGGGTCTGGCACCGGCTGATGCTCCGTAAGTCGACAGGGCGTTCGAGCGGTCTGGCTGTGTGAAGCCTAGCCGCCCGCCCCGGGCGGAACCAGGAAAACCCCAACGTTTCCTGATCTCCGACTCAAGGAACGTTGCGGCGCGCCCGTTTGCCGACCCGCCCTGCCCGACCTTCCGCCCCCTCCGCGTCCCCTTCCCCGGCTCCTCGTTCCGCGCTCCGCGTTCCGGGCCGCGGATCAGTCGCGGTGGATCCGGTCGACGCCGTACCACTGCACCACGCAGGCGGCGACCCAGTCCCGCTCGTAACTCCCGGTGAAGAAGGGCTCGGCGAGGTTGCCGATGTGCAGGGGCCGGTAGCCCACGTCCGCGGCGCCCCGGGCCGCTTCTTCGCGGATGCGGGCGTTCTGGGCGTCCCAGGCCACGGAACGGGTGACGGTGGCGGTCGTCAGCCGCTGGACGTCCGGGACCAGTACGGCGACGGAGGCCATCGCCAGGCAGGCCGCGACGACGGCGCCGCCCGCCAGGACCGCTTCGGCGGTGCGCCGGCCGAGCCGGCCCGGCAGCCACCGGGCGGCCCACGCGCCCAGCAGGGCGCCGTACCCGCACAGCGCCAGTTCCATCGGCACCAGGTAGCTCGTCCAGGTACGGGCGTACGTCCACCCGCTCGGGCCGTACCCGCTGCGCAGGCCCACCACCACCGCAAGCGACCCCAGCACCACCACGGGCACCGGGAGCAGCAGCAGGGCGGCGAGCGTGGTGCGCGGCACGGTCCGCCGCCGGTCGCCCGCGGCCCGCCCCGCCTTCTCGCCCCGCTCTCCCGGCTCGGACCGTTCGGACCGCTTCCCGGGCCCGCTTCCGCGGCGCCGGATCGCCAGGCCGAGGAGGACGCCCACGGCGACGGCTCCGAGGTAGGCCCACCGGCCGCTGACGGTGTCCCACATGTACAGCCAGTCCCGGACGGTGCCCCTGAGTTCGCCCGCGGAGAGCAGCGGCTCCTTCTCCGGCTGCTGGGCCCGCCGCCAGCGGGCGCCCGGGGAGGTGTAGAGCACGACCAGGCCGCAGAGGAGACCGGAGCACCAGAGCAGGCACCAGACGAGGGGGCGCCGGGTGCGGGCCAGCCCCAGGCGGGGCAGGCAGAGCACTCCGACCAGGGCGGCGAGGAGCCCGCTGACGAGCGCGAACGGCTCGCTCAGCGTGCCGAGCGCGAAGGCGATGAGGAACCCCGAGACGCATCCGGCCGTACGGACGCCCGCGCGGGGATGGCCGACCGTCCGGACGGCCAGCAGCAGTGCCCACACGCCGATGACGCTCGGCACGGTGTGGGAGATCGTGGCGGGGGCCCACAACAGCACCTGGTAGCTGCGGGTGCCCGCGAAGTACAGCAGTGCCTGCACGACCAGGGCGCAGGCGGTCAGCACGAGGACCGGGGGCCTGCCGCCCAGGAAGCGGGCGAAGTGCCGCCCGAGCAGGACCAGTCCGATGGTGAAGGAGATGACGATCAACGTCGGCAGGACCTTCGTCCCGGCCAGTCCGTCGCCGTACACGACGCCGCTCAGGAAGGCGTTGGCGATCCTGCCGTTCTGGGTCGAGTAGAAGTCCGCCGTGATGCCGAGGACCCCCATGTCCCGGGCCTTCCAGGCGGCGCACCAGTCGTCGGACGTGGGCCGCACGTACAGGCCGAGGAAGCAGCCGACGGCCGTCAGGGCGCCGGCCGCGGCGACGAGCGCCGCCCCGGCCACCGGGAGGATTCCGCGCAGCGGGGCTCGGCGGCCGGTGCGCCGGCCCTTCCCGGCTGAAGGGGCTCGGACGCCCTCGTCCTCGTCCTCGACCGCAGCAGTGGTCATCCACCATTCCTTCGCCGTGGGGCCCGGCCGGAGGGGCGGCCGGTGCGCCCCACCGACGGCGGTAATCGCACGGCCCGTCGAACACCCATGATGCACACGGCCCGACACCCCCGGCATCCGGGGGTGGGCCAGGCCGGGCACCGGGCGGCGGGCTCCCCGGCTTCTCGGCACTTGTCGGTACTTTTCGGACCCGCCCGGATCTCCCGGATCCGCCCGGATCTCCTGGACCCGCCCGGATCTCCTGGACCCGCCCGGATCTCCCGGACCCGCCCGGATCTCCCGGACCCGCCCGGCCCGGGGAGCGCGTCCCTCACCCGGGCGGCGGGCCATCCGTGGCGGCCTCCGTACCGGTCTCCCAGGATGGGGACTCCAGGTCGGCCTGCCGCGCGGACCCGGCGGAGGGAGTGTCGGTGCCCGGTGTCCTGCTCGCCCGATGGGCGGCCGTCACGGCGGCCCTGGCGTGCGCCGCCGTCCCCGTGTGCACCGCGGGGCCGCCGTCCGCGGGGCGGGACACCGGCCCGGCGCGGTCGGCGCTCCTGCGACCCGAGGGCCACCACGACCGGGGCGCGGCCGGACGCGGGGCGGCCCGCCTCTACGGGCCCGAGGCGGTGCAGGCCGTCCCCACCGTCGGCGTCCTGTCCAACACGACCGCCGCCGAAGGGGTCCCGGCGTCCGTCGCCGAGGGCGCCCGCTACGTCCCGGGCAGCAATGTCCTGCGGCTGGCCTCCGGCCGCCTCATGTACCTTCCGGCCGACCGGACCGCGTCGGCCGTGGTCGCCGCCGACCACCTGCCGGCGTGGTGGCAGATCGCCCGGAGCCGCGACTGGCTGGCCTCCGGCCGGGTCCCGGGCCGTACGCCGGCCCAGCGCACCGCCGCCGAGCGGGCGCTCCTGGCCATGCGCGCGCTGCTCCGGCCGAACGGTGCCATGGCCGCCGGGTGGAGCCCGGGCTGGAAGTACTCCTGGCCGCGCGACTCCAGCTTCGCTTCCGCCGCGTTCGCGCACACCGGCCACGACGCCGAGGCGTACCGGATCCTGCGCTACAGCGCCGCGACCCAGCGCGCGGACGGCACCTGGGAGGCGCGGACGAAGCTCGACGGAACGGGCCCGCCCGACGGCCGGCGCCGGCAGCTCGATGCCGACGGCTGGGTGCCCTGGGCCGCCTGGCAGTGGTACCGCACCGCCCCGCCGGCCACCCGTACGGTCCGGCTGGCCGCCCTCTACCCGATGGTCCGCAAGGCCGCCGACCACGCCGCGGGCTCCCTGCGGGCGGACGGACTGCCCCCGGCCTCCCCCGACTACTGGGAGCTGACGACGCCCGCCGCGAACATCGGTACCGCGGCGCCCCTGCTCGCCGGGCTCAACGCCGCCGCGGACCTCGCGCGTGAGGCGGACCGGCCGGCCGAGGCCGCGCGCTGGTCCACCGCCGCGCGGCGGCTCTCCGCGGGGATCGCCGCCCGCTTCGCCCCCGTGGGCTACCAGCGCACCGCCGACGGCCGGCACGGCCACGACAGCGCGGTGGCGTTCATGGCGCCGCCCTTCAACGCGGCCCCCGCGGACCTGCCCCGCGCGCTGGACGCCACGTACCGGGCGCTGCTCCTGCCCAGCGGGGGGCTGACCCCCGGGAACGACCCCGCGGCGCCGTGGGGCGGGAGCGCCTGGACGCCCAGTACGGCCTTCTTCGCCCTCGCCTGGGCCGCGTCGGGGAAGCACGGGAAGGCGCGACCGGTCCTGGAGTGGGTCCTGTCCAAGCAGAACTCGCTCGGCGAGCTGCCGGAGAAGGTGGACAGGCGGGGCAGGCCGTCCTCGGTCGCGCCCCTCGCGTGGACGGGCTCGATCGCCGTCCTGGCCCTCGTGGCCCTCGACGGCACGCCGCTCCCGACACCGCCCCCGCCGCAGTGACGGCCGCACCCGCGGCGGCCCGGACGGGACCCGCCCCCGCGGCGGGGACGGCGGGCCGCCCCGTCACCGGCCCCGCCGGGCCGACGGTCAGCGATGCGACCCGGAGACGGCGCGCGCGGCCTGCGCGAGCGTCGAGGGCGGTACCGCGCCGTGCCACGGGGAGGACGGCGGGAGGCCGCCGACCGGTGCGGACCCGGCCGGGGGAGCCGTCGTGACGTGCAGGGCGGCGTCCAGGCCGAGGGCGGCGGCGACGGCCGTGCCGTCGGGCTGCGCCACGGCCGCCGGTGCGCCCGTGTAGAGCATCCGGGACTCGGACCAGGGCGGTGCGCCGCCGGGGCCGCCCGCCGACAGGCCGACCGTGCCCGTGCCCGCACGGCCCGTCAGCAGGTGGCCCGCGACGCCGACGGCGCCGTAACCGCCCTCGCCGCCCTCCTCGGTGACCGGGGAGAACACCGGTGCGGGCCCGTCGGCCGTGGCCAGGGTCACACCGACGGCGCCGGTGCCCGGCTGACGGAAGTACAGCCCGACCCCGCCGCCCCGCGCGTGCGCCGAGAGCGGGCCGGTGATGGCCGGAAGCCCGGTGGGGAACGGGCCGCGCAGGGGGGCGTCCGGTTCCGGCCGCACCCAGGCCACGACGCTCCGGGCCGTGGCCGCGTAGACGTGGCGCCGCCCCGAGGAGTCGGTGGCCGTGACCGGGTCACCCCGCAGTCCGGTGCCGCCCAGGGCCTGCCACGCGCCGAAGGGGCCGTCCGGGGCGGCCTGTGCGCGGGCGCGCAGGGTGCGTGCGGAGTCGCGCACGTACACCGTCAGCCGGCCCGCCGGGTCCACGGCGACCGCCGGTGCGCTGATGGCCGAAGTGCCGGGTATGTCCTTCGTGTCGGGGGTGCCCAGGGACTGCCACGGGCCGAAGGGCCCGTCGGGCGCCGCCTGGACGGCGTACACGACTGAGCGCCCGTACTCCTGGGGCGTGGCGCCCAGGGTGGTGCGGGTGCCGAAGACGGCGATCCTGCCGTCGGGGAGCCGGGCCGCCGTCGCACCCGCGTCGAGGCCCGCGCCGTTCAGGAACCGGGGCCCCTGCCACGGGGACCCGGGGCCGCCGCGCGTCCAGTACGCCATCCGGCCGTCCAGGACGGCGACGGCCCACAACCGGCCGGCGACGCCCTCGGTCAGCCAGGAGGTGCCCTCGCCCCGGCTGTAGCGGATGGCCTGGTTCCATCCGGCGCCGGTGGGCCGGGTCGCGGTCTTGCGGTCGCCGCAGCCGGCGGGACTGCCGCACCAGTCCCGGTGGTCCGTCCAGGCGTAGGTCTTGAGGTAGCCGAGCTTCTCCTCGGCCGCCTGCGGGCCGAGCGTCGGCGGCAGGGAGCTGTTCGGGTAGCTCACGTAGTTCTGGACGGAGAAGTGCGGCCGGCCGGCGAGGCCGTCGCGCCCGGACTCCGTCCCGTTCGACCGGGCGTAGCGCTCGGCCGCGGCCTGCACGAAGCGGGCGCCGTACACGTGGTCCTGGTGGTCGAGGAACGCGCCGCCCGGTGACCGGCCCGGCGTCGGGTCCTGGGTCCGTATCGTCGTCGGCCGGTACCGCGCGAAGATGCCCGCGATCGCCTCGACGGCCTGTTCCCTCGTGTACGAGAACGGCGCCCCGACCGGCGTCCCGGACGTCAGCTGGGAGCCCAGGGCGGGGACCCTGCCGTCCCACAGGCCGCGCAGGCTGTCCGGATTGTCGTCGGAGATGCTGCGGGCCTCGCGCAACTGCATCCACACCAGGCTGACCTGGGGCTTCGCGACGAGGACGTCCACCTCCGCGCTGCCTCCGCCGACGGTGGGGACGGCCGAACGCCGCCAGGCGCCGGCGCGGTCCCCGGTGGCCATCTCCGCGTAGGCGGCCCGTATGCCGTTCTGCCGGGCCTCCGCGTAGGCGGCGCGGTCGGCGGGGCCCGCGGGGTCCTCCAGGTGCGGGCTGTGGGCCTCGTTGCGGCCGTCGGACTCGCCGGAGGTGAGGTAGACGGTGGCGACCTCGACGCCGGTGGATATGGAGCGGCTCAGGTCGGGGTTCATGAAGAACAGGTCGTCGTCGGGGTGCGCGACGACCTGGACGACCGTGCCCTCGGTCACACTCGGGCGCAGCGCCGCCCCGAGCGCGGTCGGCTCCGGCGCGCCATCGCGCCCGTGGGCCCAGGTGGTCACGCCGGTGGCGCCGACGGCGAGCGCGGCGAGCAGGGCCGCGAGGCGGGTGCGGCTGGCCAGGTACATCGAGAACGCCTTGAGGATCGGTCCGGTGCGAAATTCCGCTGAGGGGGCGGGTCGGCGCCCTGGGGCTCCACCGCTTCCGGAGGCGACCGGGGTCGATTGTGCCCCACGCTTTCGTGGCTGACACAGCATCAAGCGGCATATGAAACGAAATCAAATTGAATGCACGATTTAGTCGAGATGCCCCATTCGGTACGAGTTGCCCGGGTGGCTGCCGGGGCGAGCCCCGGGGCGCGGGACCACCACCCTTACCTGGCGGGTAATCGACCGGGCGGGTGGGGCGGCGCAGAGTGGGGGTGCGGGTTCCGGGGTCGCGCACTCGGCTCCGGGGCCCGCACCCGAACCGTGCGTCCCCCCCCTCGACGGAGGCTGATCCGCCATGTCCGCAACCCTGCTCGGCACCATCGCCCGCACCCCCGAGCCGCAGGTCGCGCTGCGCCGGTTCCTCGCGCTCGACGCCGTGGTCACCACCGCCAACGGAGTCGCCTACCTGGCCTTCCCCGCCGCGATCGGACGGCTGCTCGGCGTCGGGCAGGGGCTGCTCCTCGGTCTGGGGGTCCTGCTGGCCCTGTACGGCGCCGGCGTCGGATGGCTGGCCTCGCGGCGGCAGCCGCCCCGCCTCGCGGTACGGCTGGTCGTCGAGGTGAACTACGCCTGGGCCGCCCTGAGCCTCGTGGCGCTGGTCGTCTGGTTCTCGCCCACCGCGGCCGGCCTGGTGTGGATCCCGGCGCAGGCCGCCACCGTCGCCTCGTTCGCCGTGCTCCAGCAGCTGGCGCTGCGGTCCGGGTCAGCTCTCCAGTGAACGAAGGTACTTGGCCGTCGCCGGGTCGGCCGGGAGCATCGTCTCGATGGCCAGCTCGGCGACGGTGACGTCCATCGGGGTGTTGAAGGTGGAGATGGACGACACGAAGGACAGCAGGCGCCCGTCGTGCTCGATCACGAGCGGCAGGGCGACGTACGCGACGGCCTCCGTCGGCTCCGCGTCGCCCGGCCGGTCCTGCACCGGGTACGCCGACACCTCCTCGTACAGCTCCCGCAGCTCCCGCGAGCGGGCCAGCGCGATCTGCCGTTCCATCTGGGCCAGCAGGTGACCGCGCCACTCGGCGAAGTTGTGGATCCGCGGCGCGAGACCCTCCGGGTGCAGGGTGATCCGCATCGCGTTCAGCGGCGGCGTCAGCAGGTGCTCCGGCAGGCCCTCCAGCAGCATCGCGATGCCCCGGTTGGCCGCCACCACCGTGTACGTCCCGTCCACGATCAGGGCCGGGTACGGCTCGTAGCCGGTCAGCAGCCGCTCCAGCCCCTCGCGCAGAGCGGCCATCGCGGGGGCGTCGAGCGGGGTGTGCGCGTACCGGGGCGCGTAACCGGCCGCCACGAGCAGTGCGTTGCGGTCGCGCACCGGCACGTCGAGGTGGTCCGCGAGCCGCAGCACCATCTCCTCGCTCGGCCGCGACCTGCCGTTCTCCACGAAGCTGATGTGCCGGGACGAGGATTCGGCGCGGCCCGCCAGCTCCAGCTGGCTGATGCCGCGCCGCTCCCGCCACGTCCGCAACAGCGCACCCACGCCGGTCGTCGTCGTCATGCCCCGACGGTAGCCGAGCACCGCCGCCCTCACCCGAGGGCGAACACGTGCGGCGGACCGAGCCGGCGCGCCGGTGCTCGGAAGACAGAAGGGCACCCCGGCGCACCACGGCGGGAAAGGGGCGCCGCGGCGCACGCTGTGGGAACCTTGACACCCCGTCATGAGGAGAAGGAGCCGCCCGATGCCGAGTGAGCCGCTGTCGCAGAAGGAGATCGAGGACCGGCTGCGGGAACTCCCGGGCTGGGCCTTTGAGGACGACCGCATCATCCGCACCTACCGGCTGGGCACGCACGTCGCCGCGAGCGCCCTGGTCGCCCACATCGCCGCCGTCCAGGACGAGTTGAACCACCACTCGGACCTGACGCTCGGCTACGACACCGTCCGCGTGTCGGTCAACAGCCACGATGCCGGCGGCGCCGTCACCGAAACCGACTTCGCACTCGCGGAACGGGTCGAGTCCCTCGCCCCGGCCCACGGCGCGAGCTGATCCGGCCCGGCGGCCGACAGCCCGGTCCCTGCTCGACCACGACGCCGAGGCCGAGGCCTACGACGCCACCCGCGGCGGCCCCCCGAGGGCGGGGGCCGGCGCCACGGCGTTCCTCGGCCTCCTCCCGGCGTCCACCCGCACCCTTCCCGGACCCGGGCCGCGGAACCGGCGGCGTCACCGCCCGGCCGCCGCCGTCACACCCGCTCCAGCCGCCACCACTGGCCCGGCGAGTCGGTGTCCTCGCACTGGCGGGCCCGGCCCTCCGGGTCCGCCTCCAGCGGGAGACCGCTGATGGCGGCGACCAGCGAGACGACGCCGGGAGCGTCGAGGTGCTCCTCGACCAGCCACTCCTGCGCCCCGAAGGCGTTCGCCCTCCACACCTGGACGCGGGCGCCGCTCTCCGTCGAGGCGTTCGCCACGTCCAGCCGCCTGCCGTTGTGGACGCTCACGACGTGGAACAGGCCCCCGCCCGCGTGCACGGGCGAGACCTCCCACCGCGCCGCCTCCGGCACCGGGCCGTCGGGCGCGACCACCACCCGGTTGCCGGCCTCCACTTGGAGCAGGAGTCCGCTGGCGACGTTGCGGACCTGATAGGTCCCGTCCGGGACGTTCACGCGCGCGATCCCCCCGGCCCTCAGGCGTCGAAGACGGACGGGTCCGGCCCGATCCGGCGGCCCGCCGCGCCCGCGCCCAGCGCGTCCAGCGCCGCGACGTCCTCGGCGTCCAGCTCGAAGCCGAACACGTCCAGGTTCTCCCGGATCCGGGCCGGGGTCACCGACTTGGGGATCACGACGTTCCCGTGCTGGAGGTGCCAGCGCAGTACGACCTGCGCGGCGGAGCGCCCGTGCCGGGCGGCGATCTCGGCCACCGTCGGCAGCGTCAGCAGCTCCTTGCCCTGGCCCAGCGGGGACCAGGCCTCGGTGACGATCCCGCGCTCCGCGTGCAGGGCGCGCAGCTCGGTCTGCGGGAACAGCGGGTGCAGCTCGATCTGGTTCACGGCGGGCAGCAGCGCGCTCTCCGCGGCGAGCCGGTCCAGGTCCGCCGGGCGGAAGTTCGACACGCCGACGGCCTTGGCGCGGCCGCTCTCCGCGAGCTCCTCGAAGGTCTTCCAGATGGCGAGGAAGTCGTCGCGCATCGGGCGCGGCCAGTGGATCAGGTACAGGTCGACGTGGTCCAGGCCCAGCTTCGCCAGCGAGTCGTCGAAGGCGCGGAGCACCTCGTCGCGTCCCCACGTCCGCGACGGGTCGTTCCACAGCTTGGTCGTGACGAACAGCTCCCCGCGCGGTACGCCGGAGCCCGCGAGGGCCCTGCCGGTTCCCGCCTCGTTGCCGTAGACGGCCGCCGTGTCGACACTGCGGTAGCCCGCTTCCAGCGCCGTGGCGACGGCCTGCTCCGCCTCCTCGTCCGGCACCTGCCACACGCCGTAGCCGAGCTGGGGCATGAGCGTGCCGTTGTCGAGCTTGATGGTGGGGACCTGGTTCACGTCTGGCCGTTCCCTCGCGTCGGTTCGGTTGCGTCGTACGGGGGCGGCAACCGCCCTCCCGTACGACGTATTCCCGCCACGCGGAGGCCCCCTCCGCACGGCCGGACCCCCGTCAGGAGGACCCCAGGTACGCCTCCCGCACCGACGGGTCGGCCCGCACCTCGGCCGCGGTCCCCTCGGCCAGCACCGTCCCGAGGTCCAGGACCACCACCCGCGTGCACAGGTCCATCACGAACGCCACGTTGTGCTCGACCAGCAGCACCGCACAGCGGTCCTCCCGCGCGAGGCGCCGGATCACCGCCGCGAGCCGCTCGCGCTCGGGCGCCGACATGCCCGACGCGGGCTCGTCCAGCAGCAGCACCCGCGGCGGGTCGGCCACCGCGCGGGCCAGCTCCACCATCCGGGCCTGACCGACGGGCAGCCCGCCCGCGTACGAGGCGCCGAGCGCGCCGATCCCGCAGCCCGCCAGCACCCGTTCGCCCCGGGCCCGGCGCTCCCGCTCCCTGGCCCGCCGGGCGGGGAAGGCCAGCAGGTCGGCGGCGATCCCGCCCCCGCCGCCCCGCCACTCCTGCGCCACCAGCACGTTCTCGGCCACGCTGAGCTGCCCGAAGAGCTGCTGGCGCTGGAAGGTCCGGCGCATCCCGTGCCGGGCCCGCCAGACGGGGGAGCGCCGGGTGATGTCGGCGCCGTCGAGCAGGATCCGCCCCCGGTCGGGCCGCCGGATGCCGGACAGCACGTCGAACAGGGTGGTCTTGCCGGCCCCGTTCGGCCCGATCAGCCCGCACACCTCCCCGGCCCGGACGCCGAGGTCCACCCCGGTCAGGGCCCGGACACCGCCGAACCGGACGCTGACGCCCACCGCCCGGAACACGTCACCGCTCATGTCGCCATCCCCAGGTAGGCCTCGGTGAGCCGGTCCGCCTCCACCTCGGCGCGCGGGCCGCACCAGGAGACCCGGCCCTGCGCGAGGTACGCGACCGTGTCCGCGATCCCGAGGATCCCGGCCGCCTTCTCCTCCACCAGCAGCAGTGCCGTCCCGGCCCCGCGGAGCTCGGCCAGCAGCGCGTACACCTCCTCCACGACCCGCGGGGCCAGCCCGAGCGAGGGCTCGTCGGCGATCAGCACCTCGGGCGGCCGCTGCAGCAGCGGTGCCAGCGCCAGCATCTGCTGCTCCCCGCCGGACAGGGACCCGGCGGCGATCCCGCGCCGCTCCCCGAGGCGGGGGAAGCGGTCGTAGACGGCGGTCCGGGCGCCGGGGTCCGGGAGGTACAGCGCGAGGTTCTCCTCGATGGTGAGCGCGGGGAAGATCCCCCGGCCCTCGGGGGCGAGCAGCACCCCGGCCCGGGACCGGCGCACGGGCCCGTCCCGGGTCGCGTCCCGCCCGGCCACCCGCACGCTCCCGCCCGCGGCGGGCAGCAGTCCGGCGGCCACCTTGCAGGCGGTGCTCTTCCCCGCCCCGTTGGGGCCGAGGACGGCGAGGATCTCGCCACGCCGGACCACGAGGTCCACCCCGTGCAGGACGAGCCCGCCGTCGTACCCGGCGGTGACCCCGCGCAACTCCAGCGCGGGGTGCGCCGCGGCCGGCGACGCCGCCGGGCGGGGGGCGGGGACCGGGGCGCCGGAGCCCGGACCCGGGCCGGGACGCGGGACCGCGGAGATGCCCGCCGGCCCGGTCCGGCCTGCCCGGTCGGCCGCCGCCCGGTCCGCGGGTCCGTCCGCCTGCCCCGTCCCGTCCGCCTGCGGTGTCCCGTTTGGCTCCGGCACCTCGTCCGCCCGCTCCGGTCCGTCCGCCTGCGGCGTCCCGGCCGCCCGCGGCGTCCCGTCCGCCCACGCCACCTCGTCCGCCCGCTTCGCTCCGACCCGGCCGGTGCCCGCGGCCCGCCTTCGCGCCCACCGCACCGGAAGCGCGGCGCAGTAGCCGTCCGGATCGTTCGCGAGCGCCAGCCCGGCCAGGCCGAACAGGATCACCGGCAGGTGGGCCGACTCCGTCACGTAGTCCGCCAGCAGCCGCGGCGCGACGGCGAACACCAGCCCCGCCACCACCGCGTACTGCGGCCTGCGCACCCCGGCCGCCACCACCACGGCCAGCCACACCAGCCCCGTCATCGCCGTGAAGTCGGTCGCGGTGATCCGGGTGTTGTACGAGGCGTACAGCACGCCCCCGAACCCGGCCAGCCCCGCCGACAGGGTGAACATCAGCAGCTTCGTCCGCAGCACCGACACCCCCGAGGCCATCGCCGCCGCCGGAGCCGACCGGACGGCCAGCATCGCCCTCCCGGACGGCGAGTTCCGCAGCGCGCCCAGCCCCGCCGCGACCGCCGCGACCAGGACGACCAGGGCCACTCCCAGCGCCCGGTCGTCGGAGAGGTCCACCGGCCCGAACACCGGCCGGGGGATCGACCACCCCGCGTCCCCGTTGCGCAGCCACCGCAGCTGGAACAGCACCTGGTCGGCGAGGAACGCCAGCGCCAGCGTGGCCAGGGCCAGGGAGCGGCCCCCCAGCCGCAGTGCGGGCAGTGCGACCAGCGCCCCCAGCACCGCGGCCACGCAGGTGCCCACCGCCAGAGCGGCCACGAACGGCCAGCCGCGGCTCATGAGCAGCCCGGCCACCAGCGCGGCCCCCGTGACGAAGGTGCCCTGGGCCAGGGACACCATCGCGCCGAGCCCGGTCACCACCGTGAAGGACGTGAACACCAGCGCGATCGCCAGTCCCTGGGCCAGCAGCCCGCTCCAGAACGGCGTCGTCACCGTGTAGAACGCCGTGCCCAGCAGCACGGCTCCCGCCGCCCACCCGCCCCAGCGCCGCGCCCACGATGCCCCGGCCAGATGGTCCACCGGCGGCGCGTCCACGGCCGCGGTCCCCGCGGTCCGGGCCCTGCGGGTCAGGACCAGCAGCCCGCCGAACAGGATGAGGAAGGGCACCGCCGTGCGCAGCCCGGTGATGTCCTCGGCGAAGGAGGCGTACCCGGCGACGAGGTTCTGCAGCACGCCCAGGCCGAGCCCGCCGGCGAACGCCAGCGGCACCGACGCGAACCGCCCGATGACCGCGGCCGTCGCCGACACGAACAGGAACAGCGTGAAGTCGTGCGCGGAGAGCCCCAGCAGCGGCGTCGCCAGTACGCCCGCCAGCCCGGCCAGCCCGGACGCGATCATCCACGCCACCGACGAGAGCCGGTCGGCGCTGATCCCGCGCAGTTCCGTCAGCGAGCGGTTGTCGACGGCCGCCCGCAGCCGCAGCCCCAGCCGCGTGTGCCGCATGAGCACCCACAGGGCCACCGCCACCAGCGCCGTCACCACCCAGGTGATCAGCTGGTCGGAGTCGATGCCGACCCCCTCGGCGAGCTGCCAGGAGACCGCGGGGCTCGGCCCCACGCCCGGCAGCCCGAACTGGTTCTCCGCCGGCTTGACGGGCGCGCCCGCGTCCGCGAGCAGCTCCACCGCCCACAGCCCGGCGGCAGGCAGTGCGACCAGCAGTCCGATGGTCGCGACGATCTGCGCGGTCTCGCCGACCCGTGCGAGACGGCGGAACATCAGCCGGTCCAGCCCCCACCCGAGCCCCGGCGCCAGCACGAACACCACCAGCAGCGCGGCCGGTACGGCCGGCCAGCCCAGCCCGGAGTGCAGTTCGTAGAAGGTCAGCGCGCACAGGTAGGCGGTGGCCCCGTGGGCGAAGTTGAACAGCCCGGACGCCGAGTACGACAGGACGAGCCCGGTGGCCAGCAGCGCGTACAGGGCGCCGGAGACCAGACCGCTCAGCACGAAGACGAGCAGATCTCCCATGCGGCTGCCCGTCCCCTACGAGAAGGGGACGGGTTCGTAGCACGTGAAGGGGACGGACACCCTGTACGTGCCGTCCTTCAGCTGGACGAGCGCCCCGCAGCCGAAGCTGTCCTTCTGCCCCTTGGGCTCCGCGCGGTCGCCGACGAGCGAGCCGGTGTCGGAGAAGCCCTGCGCGGCGGTCTGGAAGGACTCGACGGTCAGGTCCCTGCCCGCCTTCTGCGCGATGGACAGGAAGAGGTCGGCCGACATGTAGCCGGTGAGCATGTGCATGTTCAGGGGCGGCGGGTCCTGGCCGCCCGCCGCCGCCTTGATGTCGGCCTTGAACTGCGCCATCTTCGGGTTGTCCGACTCGAAGGGCTCGAACTGGAGCAGGACGTGCACCCCGTCGAGGGCCTGCTTGGTGGCCTCCTTGGCGAGCAGGCCGGGGTCGTAGTCCGTGGGGTCGGAGATCAGGCCCTTGTAGCCGGCCCGCTTGAGCGCGGTGAACAGCCCGATGTTGTTGGGCGTCTGCATGACGGAGACGACGGCGTCGGGCGCCTTGCCGCCGTTGCTCTCCATGATCTCCTTGACGTACGCGGACCAGTCGCTCGGGACGGCGGTGGCGGGCACGGAGGCCTTGGCGTACGCGACGGTGAACCCGGCGCCGGCGAAACCCTGCTGGAAGGTGCGGATGCCGAACTTCCCGGCGTCGCTGTCGTTCGCGATGACCGCCACCGACTTGCCGGCGGCCCCGCCGAGCACCCGGCCGATGCCCTCGGGCCACGTCTGGTTGAGGGTGCCGCCGGGGGAGGGGACCAGGCAGCCGTTGAAGCCGTAGATGTACTTGGGCCCGCAGAAGGAGGGCAGGGTGCCCCAGCCGAAGGTGGGGACCTTCTCCTGCTCCAGGAAGTCGGCGCCGGAGAAGGTCACCGAGCTCATGGGGGAGACCGCGAAGACCTTGTCCTGCTGGACGAGTTTGCGGGCGGCCGCCATGTTCTTCGCCGGGTCCTGGCCGTCGTCCTCCGCCCCGAGGTAGTCGATCTTCCGGCCGTTGACCCCTCCCTCGGCGTTGGCCCTCGTGTAGCGGGCCTTGGCCCCGAGGTCGGTGTCCTTCTTGCTGTAGCCGCTGGCGGTGGTCATCGACACGATGCCGCCGACCTTGATCGAGTCCGCGGTGACGCCGCGGGAGGTCCCGCCGGACGCGCCGGGAGCCGCCGTGTCGGGGGTGGCGGCGGAGTTGCAGGCGGAGACGAGCGCGAGAGCCACCGCCGCGGCGGCCAGGGTGCGGATCGGTCGCAACATCGAGGGGTTCCCTCCGGTCGGGATCCCCGCATTCTGTGGGCGAGCTGACGGATCGTCAACATAATGGACGAAGCAAAGTGACGGTCCGTCAGATGGTCGCCGCGTCGCGATGCTCACGCCCGGTACAGCGCGGCCACCTCCGACGCGAACGCCTCCTCGATCGCCCGCCGCTTCAGCTTCAGCGAGGGCGTCATCAGGCCGAGCTCCTCGGTGAACTGCCCCGGCAGCACCCGGAACGTCCGGATCGCCTCCGCCTGCGAGACCAGGGTGTTGGCGGCCACCACCGCCCGGCGGACCTCCGCGGTCAGCTCCGGGTCGTGCACCAGGTCCGAGGGCGGCCGCTGCGCCAGGCCGCGCATCGACAGCCAGTGCGCGATGCCCTCCGCGTCCAGGGTGACCAGGGCCGCGATGTACGGCCGGTCGTTGCCCACCAGCACGCACTGCGACACCAGCGGATGCGAACGCACCCGCTCCTCCAGGGCGGTGGGCGAGACGCTCTTGCCGTTGGAGGTCACCAGGATCTCCTTCTTGCGCCCGGTGATGGTGAGGTAGCCGTCCTCGTCCAGCCGCCCCAGGTCCCCGGTCGCCAGCCACCCGCCGCGCAGCACCGCCTCCGACGCCCGCGGATCGTTCAGGTACCCGGAGAACACGTGGCCGCCGTGCAGCCACACCTCCCCGTCGTCGGCGATGTGCACGGTACTGCCCGGGATCGGCGGGCCGACCGTGCCGTACTTCGTCGCCCCCGGCGGGTTCGCGGTGGCCGCCGCGCTCGACTCGGTCAGCCCGTACCCCTCGAACACCGTGATCCCTGCGCCGTCGAAGAACAGCCCGAGCCGCCGTGACATGGCCGACCCGCCCGACATGGCGTGCCGCACCCGGCCGCCCATCGCCTCGCGGACCTTCCCGTACACCAGCTTCTCGAAGAGCTGGTGCTGCACGCGCAGCCCCGCCGACGGCCCCGGTCCGGTTCCGAACGCCTTCGCCTCGCGCGCCTCCGCGTACCGTACGGCCGTCTCCACCGCCCGGTCGAAGGGACCCCGGCGCCCCTCCACCTCCGCCTTGCGCCGGGCCGCCGCGAACACCTTCTCGAAGACGTGCGGCACCCCCAGCACGAACGTCGGCCGGAACGCGGCCAGGTCCGGCAGCAGTTCGGCGGCCGCCAGCACCGGCTGGTGCCCGAGCTTGACCCGCGACCGCACGGCCGCCACCTCCACCATCCGCCCGAAGACGTGGGCCAGCGGCAGGAACAGCAGCGTGGACGGCCGCTCGCCCGGACCGGCCTGGAAGACCGACTCCCAGCGGCTCACCATCGTGTCGGCCTCGTACATGAAGTTGGCGTGGGTGAGCACGCACCCCTTGGGCCGGCCGGTGGTCCCGGAGGTGTAGATCACGGTGGCGACGGCGTCGGGCGTCACCGCGCCCCGGTGCCGGTGCACCACGTCCTCCGCGACCCCCCGCCCGTCGGCGACGAGCGCCTCCAGCGCACCGGCGTCGAGCTGCCACAGCCGCCGCAGACCGGGCAGCCGGTCGACGGCCGAACCCACGGTCATGGCCTGGTCCTCGTTCTCCACGACGCAGGCCACGCAGCCGGAGTCCTCCAGGATCCAGTGCACCTGCTCGGTGGAGGAGGAGGGGTAGACGGGGACCGGCTGCGCCCCGATGGACCACAGCGCGAAGTCGAAGAGCGTCCACTCGTACCGGGTACGGGACATCAGCGCGACCCGGTCCCCGAACCGCACGCCCTGGGCCAGCAGGCCCTTGGCCAGGGCGAGCACCTCGGCCGCCAGCGCGCCGGAGGTCACGTCCCTCCACTCGCCGCCCGTCTTGCGGCCGAGCACGACGCGGCCCGGGTCCTGGTGTGCGTACTGGAAGACGACGTCGGCCAGGCCGCCTACGGGCGGGCCCGTGACGGCGGGTGGGACGGTGAACTCGCGCAAGGCCCCGCTCCTCTCCGCACAGCGCGGCGACGCTACCCCACGCCTGTCGGCAGTTGATCAGCCGCCGAACACCTCCACAAGACCTCCGCAGGGGGCGCGGGGGGTGGGGTGCGGGAGCGGGGAGGGGCGCGCGGTAGGCCGGTGGCCGGCGGTGGGGTGGCCGATGGTTCGCCGGGGCGGGGGTGTCGGGGCGGGGGCGTCAGGCCGGGCGGCTCAGGCGGTCGGCGCCGGTGAGGACGGCGGCGGCCAGGGCCTCCGAGGCGGGGGTCGGGCGCCGCCCCTGGAGCAGCGCGAACTCCACCGGCCCCAGGTCGGGCAGCCCCCCGACCCGGACCAGGCCCGGCGGGATCAGCCCGCGGGTGTGGGCCATCACGCCGAGCCCGGCCCGGGCCGCCGCGATCAGGCCGCTCAGGCTGCCGCTCGTACAGGCGATGCGCCACGCGCGGCCGTCCCGCTCCAGCACCTCCAGCGCCCGGGCCCGTGTGATCCCGGGGGGCGGGAAGACGATCAGCGGTACCGGCCGCTCGGGGTCCACCCGCAGGCCCTCCGCCCCGATCCACACCATGCGGTCCCGCCAGACGAGGCGGCCCCGTTCGTCGCCCGGGCCCCTCCGCTTGGCCAGCACCAGGTCGAGCCGGCCCGCGTCCAGCCGTTCGTGGAGCGTCCCCGACAGCTCCACCGTCAGCTCCAGGTCCACCTCCGGGTGCTCGTGCCGGAAGCCCTCCAGGATCTCCGGCAGCCGCGTCAGCACGAAGTCCTCCGAGGCCCCGAACCGCAGCCGGCCCCGCAGCCGCGTCCCGGCGAAGAAGGCGGCCGCCCGCTCGTGCGCCCCCAGGATCGTCCGCGCGAAGCCGAGCATCGCCTCGCCGTCCTCCGTCAGCTCCACGCTGTGGGTGTCCCGGACGAACAGCGGCCGGCCCGTCGCGTCCTCCAGCCGCCGCACGTGCTGGCTGACCGTCGACTGCCGCACACCGAGCCGCCCGGCGGCCTGGGTGAAGCTCAGCGTCTGGGCCACCGTGAGGAACGTCCGCAGCTGGACCGGGTCGTACATGGCGCCCAGGCTATCGCGGATCGTGATGACAGTGAGTTCGGTGTGCGGGTTTCCCGATGACCGTGCGGCCCCGACGATGGGATCGCAGGGCACCGCCCCCGCCCCCGCGCCCCCGACAGCAAGTGAGCCCCGCGCATGCGCCGCCCGCACCTCCCCGCCCGGCTGCCCCTGGACCCGTACGTGCCGGCCCTGCTCGGCACCGTCGGGCTCGCCGCCCTGCTCCCGGCCCGCGGCCCGGTCGCCACCCTCGCCGACGGGGCCTCCACCGCCGCCGTGGCCCTGCTCTTCTTCCTCTACGGCGCCCGCCTCTCCACCCGCGAGGCGCTCGACGGCCTGCGCCACTGGCGGCTCCACCTCACCGTGCTCGCCTGCACCTTCCTGCTCTTCCCCCTCCTCGGCCTTGCCGCCCGCGGCCTCGTGCCCACCGTTCTGACGCCCCCGCTCTACAGCGGCCTGCTCTTCCTCTGCCTGGTCCCCTCGACCATCCAGTCCTCCATCGCGTTCACCTCCATGGCCCGGGGCAACGTCCCCGCCGCGATCTGCGCAGGCTCCTTCTCCAGCCTCGCCGGCATCCTCCTCACCCCCCTCCTCGCGGCCGCGCTGCTCGCCGGCGACGCGGGGGGCTTCTCCGCCGACTCCCTCCTCAAGATCGCCCTCCAGCTCCTGCTGCCCTTCGTCCTGGGGCAGGTGACGCGCCGCTGGGTCGGCGGCCTCCTCACCCGCCACCGCTCCGCACTCGGCTACGTGGACCGCGGCTCGATCCTGCTCGTCGTCTACGCGGCGTTCAGCGCGGGCATGGTCGCGGGCGTCTGGAGCCAGGTCAGCGTCCCGCGCCTCGGCGCCCTGATGCTGGCCGAGGCCGCCGTCCTGGCCGTCATGCTGCTGGTCACCTGGTACGGCGCCGAGCGGCTCGGCTTCGACCGCGCGGACCGCATCGCCATCCAGTTCGCCGGCTCGAAGAAGAGCCTGGCCGCCGGACTGCCCATGGCCAGCGTGCTGTTCGGGGCGCACGCGAGCCTGGCCGTACTGCCGCTGATGCTGTTCCACCAGATGCAGCTGATGGTCTGCGCCGTCCTGGCCCGCCGCAGGGCCCGCGACTCCGAACCCGCGCCCCACCGTGTGGCGGAGGTCTCCCGGGCGCTCCAACACCCCGCCCCCCGGGCCCGGTAACGTGCGGCGGTGACCTGGATACGCCCGATCGCCGCCCGCGCCGAACGCCCCTGCACCCTGGTGGTCTGCCGGGGCTGCTGCTGCGGGGACCCCCGCAAGAACCCCGGCTCCGACCACGCGGGCCAGCTCGCCCGGCTGCGCGCGGCCGCCGCCGACTCCGGGGGCCGGCTGGCTGTCCGTACGAGCGAGTGCCTCGGCCCGTGCGCGCAGGCGAACGTCATCGTGGTCCAGCCCACCAGCGAAGCCCGCCGCCGCGGCGCCCGCGCGACCTGGTTCGGCTGGGCCCTGGACGACACCGCGACCGACGAGATCATCGCCTGGGCCCGGTCGGGCGGCCCCGGCACCACCCCGGTCCCCGACACCCTGGACCTCCACCGCATCGACCCGCCGGAGCCCGCACCGGCCGCGAATCCCTCGCGCCGCTCCCGTCGCGGCCGCTGAGGGACGGCGGGGGAGCGGCACCGGGGGCGGGGCTACGTCGTGATCCGCTCCTCGCCCGCGTACACGTTCATGTCCGGGCCCCGCAGGAACCCGACGAGCGTCATCCCCGACTCCAGCGCCAGGTCCACGGCCAGCGAGGACGGCGCCGAGACCGCCGCCAGCACCGGGACGCCCGCCATCACGGCCTTCTGCACGAGCTCGAACGACGCCCGCCCCGACACCAGCAGGACCGCGCCCGTCAGCGGCAGCCGCCCGGCCTGCAACGCCCGCCCGACGATCTTGTCCACCGCGTTGTGCCGGCCCACGTCCTCCCGTACGTCCAGCAGCTCGCCCTCCGCGGTGAAGAGCCCCGCCGCGTGCAGCCCTCCCGTACGGTCGAAGACCTTCTGGGCCTCGCGCAGCCGGTCCGGGAACCGGGCCAGGAGCTCCGCGGGAAGCCGTACGGGATCTCCGGCGGCGGCGCCCGGGAAGCGGCTCGCCGTCCGGACCGCGTCCAGGCTGGCCTTGCCGCACAGTCCGCAGGAGGAGGTGGTGTAGACGTTCCGCTCCAGCGTGATGTCCGGAACCGGCACGCCGGGCGCCAACTGCACGTTGACGACGTTGTAGGTGTTCGACCCGTCCTCGGTGGCGCCCTCGCAGTAGGTGACGGCCCGCACGTCCTGCGCCGCACCGAGCACGCCCTCGCTCACGAGGAAGCCCACCGCGAGGGCGAAGTCGTCCCCCGGGGTGCGCATCGTGATCGCCAGGGGCTTGCCGTTCAGGCGAATCTCCAGCGGCTCCTCGGCCACCAGCGTGTCCGGGCGCACCCCGGTGATCCCGTTCCGGATCCGCACGACCCGGCGGCGCTCGGTGACGCGTCCCATGGTGTTCCCCCACCTCGCTCTGTTTTCCGCCGCGGCCGACAGAGTTATTGTCGCCGTTCCGGTTCCCGCGGCGCTCCCGGCAGCCAGATCCTCCGGAATCTCCAAATTCCGGTGCCCGAATCCTGTCGGATCACGCGCACTCGTACCCATCGGTAGCAGGCGAAGCTGGGTGATCCTGACTGTCGACGAGGGGGGACCCCGCCCATGACCGGTTCACGCGTGGTGGCGCTAGGGCACTACCAGCCCGCGAGAGTGCTCACCAACGAGGACCTCTCGGCCATGGTCGACACCACCGACGAATGGATCCGGTCCCGGGCCGGGATCAAGACCCGCCACATCGCGGGTCCGGACGAGCCGGTGGACGAGCTGGCCTTCCAGGCGGCGGGCAAGGCCCTGGCCAGCGCGGGGCTGACCCCGGACGACATCGACCTCGTCCTGGTCGCCACGTCCACCGCGATCGACCGCTCGCCCAACATGGCGGCACGCGTCGCCGCCAAGCTGGGCATGGGCGGCAACCCGGCGGTGATGGACCTCAACGTCGTCTGCTCGGGCTTCACCCACGCCCTGGCCACCGCCGACCACGCGATCCGGGCCGGCTCGGCCACGCGGGCGCTGGTCATCGGCGCCGACAAGATGACCGAGATCACCGACTGGACCGACCGCACCACCTGCGTCCTCACCGGCGACGGAGCGGGGGCGGCCGTCGTCGAGGCCTGCGAGGAGCCGGGCATCGGCCCGGTGCTGTGGGGTTCCGTACCCGAGATGGGCAACGCGGTCCGCATCGAGGGCTCGCCGCCGGTCTTCGCCCAGGAGGGCCAGTCCGTGTACCGGTGGACCACCAGCCAGCTCCCGCCCCTGGCCCGCAAGGTATGCGAGAAGGCGGGGGTCGCTCCCGAGGAGCTGGCCGCCGTCGTCCTGCACCAGGCGAACCTGCGGATCATCGAGCCCCTCGCCGCCAAGATCGGCGCCGTGAACGCCGTCATCGCCCGCGACGTCGTCGACTCCGGCAACACCTCGGCGGCGAGCATCCCGATGGCCCTGTCCAAGCTGGTGCAGCGCGGAGAGATCCCCTCCGGGGCCCCGGTCCTGCTCTTCGGCTTCGGCGGGAACCTCTCCTACGCCGGCCAGGTCATCAGCTGCCCGTGACGTCCGCCGCGCCCCCGCCCTCCCCGCCCCGCGGGACAGGGCGGGGGCACGGTGCGTTCCGGCCCCGAGGGTCCCGCCCCATGCCTGACGAGACGTCCCGTCTCGTCGAGCGCATCGGGGCATGCCCGCAGGTCAGCACGGCGTGGCGGACGATCACGGCGCGGATAAGTGGTCGGACGCCCGGCGATCCTTTGCTATGGTTGTCCATGTCGCCGCGGGAAACCGGGGCCGATCACCTGGTCCGGGTGGCGGAATGGCAGACGCGCTAGCTTGAGGTGCTAGTGCCCTTTATCGGGCGTGGGGGTTCAAGTCCCCCCTCGGACACACAGACGAAAACCCCACTCCGGTGGGGTTTTTCGTGTTTTTGGGAACCCGGCCCCTTCGCCTCGGCGGCGCCGAGGTCGTGGTGCGGGTGGCTCTCGCGCACGCCGGCCCGGGCGAGCAACTCGGCCGGGGAGCGCGGAGCCGCGGCGTCCTCGCCTACCCGTGACCGTCCTCGGGCCTCACGACCCGGGGGACGTGTCGAGCAGGCGGGCGAGCCGCCGGTGGGCCTGGCCGAGGTGCGAGCGGACGGTCGCCTCGTCGACGCCCATCACCGCGGCGGCCTCGCCGGGGCTGCACTGCAGGCCGTACCGCAGGAGGACGGCATCGCGCTGCCGTTCGACGAGCCGGGAGACGGCGGAGTGGAAGCGGATGGCGTCGGTCAGCATCTCGAACCGGTCGGCGCGGGCCTCTTTGAGGGCCGCTTCGAAGGCGCTGGTGTCCATCGGCTCGGGACGCTGCCGCCAGGGGTCGCGGACGTGCTGCCGGTCGATGATGCAGCCCTTGAGGACGGTCCAGGCGTAAGCGTCCAGCCGGTCCATGTGCAGCATCCGGAGCCACTCGGCCATGATCGAGTCGAAGGCGGCGTCCACCGCGTCCTCCGCGCGCGCGGAGGAGCCGAGGTGCAGGCAGGCGAAGCGCATGTACGCGGGCCGCCGGTTGGTGTGGAAGGCCCAGTACGCCAGGCGCGCCGTCGGATCCCACTGGCTCACGGGAGTCGGCCGCCGCTGCCGGCTCGGCAGTCCCACGCTTCCACCGGGTTCCTCCGTTCCGCCTTCGCTCAATGCTCCACCCCATCCCCCTGATCCCCTGTGCGGACAGCACATCAGCGCGGGCGCACTCGGGGGGCGCAGAGGAGAAAGCTGGAAATATTACGTTCGGTGATGACCGGATCGTGATCGATGTCGATCGTCCGGCGTCCCGGCCAGCGCATATGCATATGCCGCGCGGCTGGGACCGGTGGGTGGAGGGCGCACTGCGTGTGACCATCGCACGATTCACTCGTTTGTCGGTGGGTGAGCACATCGCAGCGATTCGGCTCCACCGCCGTCGAGCAGGCCGAGGCGGTCCTCGTCGAGCAGTACCCCCAGCTGGTACGGCTCGCCTACCTCACCCTCCCCGACTCCCTCGGGCGCCACACCCGCGTGCTGCTGGCGCACCGCGCGGTGCAGCACGCGCTGCCCCGGGGGCTGGGGGGCACGGGCCCCGGGCCCGGCGGCGGAGGCGGTCCCGGCGGCCCGGACGGCCCGGACGGTCATGCAGGGCCCTCCCGCCCGGGCCGCCCCGGCCCCCCGGCGGGCCCCGACAGCCCCGGCGGGCCGCTCTCCGAGGTACGGGTACGGGTGCTGCGCGCCTCCTTCGCCCCGTCCGGCCGGATCCGCTCCGTCCTGGCGAAGGCCGGCTGGCCCCCCGTCCCGCCCTTCGTGTGGGGGCTGCGGCTCTGGCCCCCGGCCGGCGGGATCGACGAGGCGGCCGGGGTGCTGGCCGGCGCGCCCGGTCCGGTCCGGGCCGCCTTCGTCCTCCACCGCATGGACGGGCTCCCCGAGGAGGCGGCCGTCCGGCTCCTCGCGGCGGCCGGCGCGGACGACCCCGCCGACGCGGTGCGCGAGGCCCTCGCCCTGCCCGTCGGCGCACCGCTCCCGGCGGCCCGGCGCAGCCCGGAGTTCGACGCCAGCGTCGTCAGCGCCCGCCCCACCGACCTCCTCCGGCGCCGCCGCCGGGCCCGGACCGGGTGGGCCGCCGCCGCCCTGTGCGCGCTGGTCACCGGGGTGCTGGTGGCCGACGCCTCGGGGCCGCGTCCGGAAGCCACGCCCGCCGCCGGACCGGTGGCCGCGCGGGCCCTGGACCCCGGCCGGCTGCTCCGGGTCCCGGCCCAGGCTTGGGCCGACACCGCCCGGGTGGACTTCACCGCCTGGCCGGCCCGCGGCGGGCGCACCAGCGACCGGGCGCTGCTGGCGCGGGCGCTGGGCACGTGGGCGGCCCGGCCGCGCGGGGTCCCCGTCACCGCCGCTCCCGGAACGGCGACCGACCCGCCCGCCCGGCCCCCGCAGCTGCTGTACGCGGGCGACATCGAGGGCCGGGCCGTGGTGCTGCTGCTCGACGGGGACCGCGTGGTCCGCTACGCCGAAGCGGCCGCCGGACCCCGCGAGCGGGAGCTCGGCTTCGCGCGCACCGATGAGGCCGGGGTCACCACCGCGGCCGCGCTGACCCTGGTGCGGCCCTCCGCCGACGGCACGGCCCGCTACCTGCTCGCCCCGTGGATCGAGCGGGCCGCCACCCGGGACCTGCTCCGCACCGGGGACGAGGGCGCGCCGCTGACCGTCGCCCCCGACGGGGTCACGGCTCCGGCGGCGGTGCCCCGTACGGCCGGGGACTGCGCGTCCTGGCCCGTACTCGAACTCACCTCCTCCGCCCGCATCGTCGAGAAGCACTCCTTCGTCCTCGCCGACCTCGGCGCGCTCTCCCCGGTCCACCTCACCTACACGCCGCTCCCGGACGGGCCCGGCGCCGTAGCCGCCCGGCAGCCGCGCGAGGCCACCGGACCGGCCGCGCGGGCCGCCTGGGCGCCCACCGCGTGCCGACTGCGGGAACTGGGCGGCGGCGCCGTCCGCGCCGTCAACGTCTGGGACTTCGCCGGCTCCGAGCTCCCCGACGGCGGTGGCCGGGCCGTGTGGTCCTGCACCCGCGCCTCCGGCTGGGCCGGCCCCGGCGACGTCCTCGTCCAGCTGCGGCCGCCGGCCGGGGCGCCGCAGGACGTGGTGCGGGCCCGGTCCACGGCGGCCTGCGGGCGCTTCGGACAGCACCTGCTCGCCGGCACCCGGTGGCGCTCGCCCGCGGGCCGCTGGTACGTGGTGGCCGCGGGGAGCCGCGAGGTCGTCGGCATCACCGCGTCCGGCGCGGTCCGGGCCGAGGCGAACGGCCGGGCCCTGGCCGCGCCCGCCGGCCCCGAGGGGGCCCGGGTCTCCCTCACGGGCCGCCTCGCGAGCGGTGCCCGGATCACCGCGCTCGACGGCGCCTCCGGGGGCCGGGACTAGCGTCCGGGGAGGCACGGGACCGGGCTCCGCGGCGGTCGGGGGCGCCGTCGGGCGGCTGTAGCATGGGCGCGATCGCGAGGGCCGTGACGGAGAGGTCACCGCCCTCGCTTTTGCGTGAGGCCCACCCCAACAAATGCGGCGCGTGGCCTTTCGGCGGTTCGATACGATGAACCGCCTTCACAGTCCGTGACGTCACGTCGTACCGCACAGAGGAAATGGAGCATCCGAGGATGGCTCGACACCTGGTCACCAGCGCGCTTCCCTACATCAACGGGATCAAGCACCTGGGCAACATGGTCGGGTCGATGCTTCCGGCGGACGTGTACTCCCGGTACCTCCGCCAGCGCGGCCACGACGTCCTGTACATCTGCGCCACCGACGAGCACGGCACGCCCGCCGAGCTCGCCGCGAAGGAAGCCGGCGTCTCCGTCGCCGAGTTCTGCGCGCAGGCACACGAGGCCCAGAAGGCGGTCTACGACGGCTTCGAGCTGTCCTTCGACTACTTCGGCCGCAGCTCCTCGCAGCAGAACGCCGAGATCACCCAGCACTTCGCGCGGCAGCTCCAGGCGAACGGCTTCATCGAGGAGCGCGCGATCCGGCAGGTGTACTCGCCCGCCGACGGCCGCTTCCTGCCGGACCGCTACGTCGAGGGCACCTGTCCGCACTGCGGCTACGACAAGGCCCGCGGCGACCAGTGCGAGAACTGCACCCGCGTCCTGGACCCCACGGACCTGATCGAGCCCCGCTCGGCCATCTCCGGCTCCACCGAGCTGGAAGTCCGCGAGACCACGCACCTCTTCCTCCTCCAGTCCAAGCTCCAGGTAGAGGTCGAGGCCTGGGTGGCGGAGCACGAGGAGGAGTGGCCGCAGCTCGCCTCCTCCATCGCCCGCAAGTGGCTGACCGAGGGCCTGCACGACCGCGCCATCACCCGCGACCTCGACTGGGGCGTCCCGGTCCCGGCCGACACGTGGCCCGAACTGGCCGCGGACGGCAAGGTCTTCTACGTCTGGTTCGACGCCCCGATCGAGTACATCGCCTCCACCAAGGAGTGGGCGGACGCCGACCCGGCGAACCGCGACTGGAAGTCCTGGTGGTACGAGGCCGAGGACGTCCGCTACACCCAGTTCATGGCCAAGGACAACGTCCCCTTCCACACCGTGATGTTCCCGGCCACCGAGCTGGGCACCCGCGAGCCCTGGAAGAAGGTCGACTACGTCAAGGCCTTCAACTGGCTGACGTACTACGGCGGCAAGTTCTCCACCTCGCAGAAGCGCGGCGTCTTCACCGACCACGCGCTGGAGATCCTCCCGGCCGACTACTGGCGCTACTTCCTCATCGCCAACGCCCCCGAGTCCGACGACTCGTCCTTCACGTGGGAGCACTTCACCGCCACGGTCAACAAGGACCTCGCCGACACCCTCGGCAACTTCGTCAACCGCGTCCTGTCCTTCTCCCGCAAGCGCTTCGGCGACGACGTCCCCGCGGGCAACGCGGCCGGCGAGGCCGAGACGAAGCTGGGCGGCCAGATCGCCGAACTGCTGGCCGAGTACGAGGGCCACATGGACACGCTCCAGTACCGCAAGGCCGCGGCCGCGCTGCGCGCCCTGTGGTCGGCCGGAAACTCCTACCTGGAGGAGAAGGCCCCCTGGCTGGAGATCAAGACCGACCCGGAGGGCGCTGCGCTGACCCTGCGCACCGCGATGAACCTCATCCACCTCTACTCGGTGGTCTCCGAGCCGTTCATCCCGGCCTCGGCGCGCGCCATGCGCTCCGCGTTCGCGCTCGCCGACGACACCGCGGCGTGGGTGACCCCGGAGCAGGCCCGGTCCCTGGACGCGGTCCCGGCCGGGACGCCGTTCACCGTACCGCCGGTGCTCTTCGCGAAGATCACCGAAGAGGACCTTGACTCGTACCGGGAGCGCTTCGGCGGCTCCCCGGACGCCTGAGGCCCCACCGCGTGGGCCCGTGAGGGGCGCCGCGCCGGGACATCCCCGCGGGGGGGCCCCCCCGGGGTACCGGGGGCGCGGGGGGGGGCCGGCGGCCGCCCCCCGGACCCCCCGGCGGCGGGTGCGGCCGGGG
>NZ_JBHXSY010000005.1:175897-313723 GCF_042715295.1 Streptomyces sp. NPDC058701
TTGTTTTTTGTGTCCTCTCGCGGGGGGGGCGGCGGCGCCGGCGGCTGCGGGGGCCCCGGCCCCCCCCCCTCCGGCGTACCCGGGCCCGGCTGCGGGCCCGGCGGACCGCCGCCGTCACCGCGGCGAGAGGTGTCCGCCGGGTGCTCCCTCCGACTCATGGGGCGGGAGGGGGAGGTGCAGCGCGACGGGCTGCGCCGGGCGAGTGAACCGGCACGAAAGGGGCATAACCTGGAGGGCGGGTCCTCGGGTCCTCGGGTCCTCGGGTCCTCGGGTCCCCGGGCGGCCGGCGACGCCGCCCGCCTGCTGCCGCACGGCCGCCTCCCCTCCGCTTCCGCTTCGGCCGCCACTGCCGGTGATCGTCCCTGATCGCCCGTGACCGGGGTCCGACCCTAGGATTGAAGGCATGAACCAGACAGGCCCCAGGGCAGAACTCGGCGACTTCCTGCGGTCCCGTCGCGGGCGGATCCGCCCCGAGGACGCGGGCCTGCGCTCCTTCGGGGGCCGCCGCCGGGTGCCGGGGCTGCGCCGGGAGGAACTCGCCCAGCTCGCGGGCGTGAGCGTGGACTACTACACGCGCTTCGAGCAGGGGCGCGCCGGCAACATCTCGGACACCGTGCTGGGCGCCGTCGCCTGCGCACTGCGCCTGGACGCCGCGGAGACCGCGCACCTGACCCGCCTGGTCCGCACGGCGGGAGGCAGGGACGGCACGGAGGCGCCGGCGGGGCCGGCGCCGGAGGAGCCGCAGGAGGTCCGGCCCGGGCTGCGCAGGCTCCTGGAGTCGATGCCCGAGACGCCCGCCGTCGTCGTCGGCCGCCGGACCGACATCCTCGCCTGGAACCCGCTCTTCGCCATCCTCGTCAAGGACTTCGGCGCGCTGCCGCCCGAGCGCCGCAACAAGGCCTGGCTGCTCTTCCTGGACCCCGAGGTGCGCGGCCGGTTCGTGAACTGGGAGCGCAAGGCGCGCGACCTCGTCGCGTACCTCCGCTTCGACCTCGGACGGCACCCGCACGACCCGCGGTTCGCGGCGCTCATCGCGGAACTGGGCGAGCGCAGCCCGGAGTTCTCCCGGCTGTGGCAGGAGCAGGAGGTCCGGGAGACGACCCACGGCGGCTACCATCTGCGCCACCCGCTGGTCGGCGAGTTCACCCTGGCCTACGAGAGCCTGAACCTCCCGGACGACCCCGACCAGAGCCTGATCACCTACACGGCGGAGGCCGGTTCGCCTTCCGAAGCGGCCCTGCGCATCCTCGCGCGCGCGGCGGCCGGCGCGTCCGCCGATTCCGCCGCGCCCGGCGCGGACCACCCCTCGGTGCGCAGCGACAGCCGTACGTAGGCACCGCCCCGCCCGCGCGCCCGCCCGCGCAGGCCGCAGGCGGGCGGGCGGGGCGGCGGTCACATGGTCAGGCGGCCGATGTCCTGCGGGTCCAGGCCGGTCAGCTGGACGATCCGCGGCGCCTGGATGCCGGCCGTCAGAGCCCGGTGGACGAGCCCCTCCCAGTCCTGGGTGGTGTCCCTGAACTGCAGGAGTTCGGTCTCCACGTCCGTGACGGCCTGGGGCGCGCACTCCTGCTCCACCCGCAGGGCCTCCTCCTCGCTCAGGGGCAGCGGCAGGCGCTCGGCGTCGGTCGGGACGAACGCCTCCGATCCGGCGGGGAGGATCCGGACCTGCTCGGAGGACGCGTCGACCCCGTGCGCCTGGAGCCAGCCCTGGACCGCCGGCGACTCGGCGCATTCCAGGGTGCCGACGGAGGCGAAGGCCGCCCCCCGTCGCGGATGCCGGTCGGGTAGGAGGAACAGGTATGCGTCATCGGCCATCGCGAAAGCCTTCCAAATCAGCCGTCAGAGGTGGCTGATGCTAGTGCCCGGGAGGAGGGGCGACCGCCACCGCCGGGCCGTGGCCGGACGGGGCGGGCGCGCGGGTCAGGTCAGGCGCTGCGTGGTGTTGATGGTCTTGCCACCGGAGTGGCTGCTGATGTCGATGCGTTCGGTGAGCCGCTGGACCAGCGGCCACCCGTAGCCGCCCGGATGGTCGGGGCTGCCGGTGCGGGGCACGGGGGTGCGGGGGTTCGCGTCGCTGACGGACAGGTGGAGGGCGCCGTCCGCGATCTCGGCGTGGAAGGCGGTGATGCCGCCGCCGTGGCGGATCGCGTTCGTGACGAGCTCCGACGTGACCAGCAGGGCGTCCGCGGCCGTGACGCCGTCCGGGTCGACACCCGCGCGGCGCAGCAGTTCGCCCACCGTCGCGCGGGCCGCGGCGGCCGTGACCGGACCGGCCGCCGTGACCGGTGGTGCCGCGGCGGTCGCCGGCGCGGCCGCGGACGGGCGGTCCCCGCCGCGGAGGGATCCGCGGGTGTCATCGGCTGCTGTGGGCGGGTTCATACCGTCATCGCCTGCCCCAGGTCGTGTGGTCCATGCCGCCGGGCACCGGTTCGGCCGGGAAGCGGGTCACCATGTCATCGCGTCCTCCAGGTTGTCCGCGATGTTGAACGCGGCTCCGGTTCCGGTGACGTCGAACAGGCGGCGGACCGCCACCTGCAGCGGGCCGGTCAGGACGAGCGCCGTTCCGTTCGCGGTGTGGGCCTGGTGGGCGTTGAGCAGGGCGTGAAGGACGGAGGAGTCGGCGAAGCGCGTGCGGGACAGGTCGACCAGCGTGCGCGGGGCCCCGCTCGCCGCGGCCTCGGTGAGGACCCGGGTGAGGAGGGGGGCGCTGTCCTGGTCGAGGTCGCCCCGCAGGCGGACGACGGTCGTGCCTTCGTACGTGGTCGTGGTGACCACCGGTTCGTCTCCGATCACCCCGACATCTTCCTACATCGCGGACCGGGAGCGGTCCGGCGGGGCGTTTCCCGGCAGGGGACCGAGCTGTCCGGCCGCCGGACGCACCGCCCGCGAAGGGCGTCAACGCGGTGGCGGCCCGGGCCGGGTGATGTCACCGCCGGATGCCGCGCCCCCCGTATCGCCCCTGGTCCCGGCCGTCCCCGAAGCCGTACCCGGAGGCCGGGTCCGCCTCCCGCAGGGCGGTCGCGTGCCTGCCCGCCCGGCCCGGTGCGGCGGTCCGTAAGGCCGACGGGCCGACGCGGTCGGCGGCTCGGCCGGAGACCCGGCCACACGGCCGGAGGAGGAGGCGGGCGCGGGCGGTGCGCGCGCGGTGCGGAACGGGGCGTTCAGGGGGGCTCGGTTGCGAGCGGGGCGCCCCGTGCGGGATGGTTGCCGCAGGGCAAGGATTTTTCCTTCGAGGCGATGAGGTGAGGGGTTCGCGCAGCGGGCCTTCGACGTTTGGTGAATTCCACCCGGGCAGTTCCCACCCCCGCCGCGGCGGGGAGTCCGTGGAGTGAGGCCCCGTACCCCGTCCTCGTGGCGGACGCCCAGGCTCTCCTGGTGTCCGCCAACGAGGCGGCCGGCCTGGTCTTCCCCGCTCTCCGCCCCGGTACGGAGATCGCGGGCGCGGTGCCCGCCTGGTTGTCCGCGGCGCACGCGCGGTGCCTCCGGACGCTCCCCGGTCAGCGGGAGGCGGCCGACGACGAGGACCGGACGGTGCGGGGGCCGGTCGGTGACCGGTCGTACGAGGCGCATCCGACGGTGCGGGGTGACGGGACGGTCGCGTGGTGGCTGGTGGACGACACCGACCACCGGCTGGCCCGGGACGCGTTGCGGATGGAGCGGGAGCGCACCGCGTTCCTGACCCGGGCGTCCAACCTGCTGCTCTCCTCGCTGAACCTGGACCCGTGCATGGACGTCACGGCACAGATGGCGGCCGAACACCTCGCCGACGCGGCCCTGGTCATCGCCCCCTCGCGCGGCAGCGAGCTCCCGGTCGTCACCTGTCTGCGCGGCGGGGCGCCCTCGCTGTCCCGCGTCGCCGTCGACCCCGGGGAGGTGCCGGGACTGGGCGAAGCCCTTCAGGGGTTCCCCCCGGTCCCGTCCCGATGGATCGATCCCGCCGCCGCTCCGGCCTGGCTGATCCCGGAGGGCTTCGGCCCGGTGGGGTCGATCGTCGTCACGCCGCTGCCCGGCCACGGCGTGCCCGCGGGCGCCCTGGTCCTGCTGCGCGCCGCCGGCGGGGAGGCGTTCACGCAGGCCGAGGAGGTCTTCGCCCGGCTCTTCGCGGCCCGCGCCGGTGCCGCGATGTCGGCCGCCCGCCTCTACGCCGAGCAGGCGGCCCTCACCGAGACGCTGATGCGCGAGCTGCTGCCCCCGGCGCTGCGGCAGGTGTCGGGGGTGGAGTACGCGGGCGGCTACCGGCCCTCGCAGGACCACGAGCGGATCGGCGGGGACTTCTACGACGTCCACCCGGCTTCCGTCGAGGGCGAAGCCTCCCTCGTCGTGCTCGGCGACGTCTGCGGCAAGGGCCTGGAGGCGGCGGTGATGACGGGGAAAATCCGCAACACCCTGCACGCCCTGCTGCCCATGGCCGACGACCACCAGCGGATCCTGAGCCTGCTCAACACCTCGCTCCTGAACACCCACAACGCCCGCTTCGCCACCATGGTCCTGGCCTCCGCGGCACGCGACGGCAACGGAGTACGGCTGCGGCTGACCAGCGCCGGCCACCCCGCCCCGCTGATCCTGCGCTCGGACGGCCGCGTCGAGGAGGCCCGGACCCAGGGCACCCTGGTGGGCGCGCTGCCCGACATCACCGCCGGCACGGTGGCGATGACGCTCGCGCCGGGCGAGAGCTGCGTCCTGTACACCGACGGGATCACCGAGGCGCGCGGCGGTCCGATGGGCGGGGCGATGTTCGGCGAGGACCGGCTGCGCCGGGCGCTGTCGGAGTGCGCCGGCATGCCCGCCGAAGCGGTCGTGGAGCGGGTGCAGATGCTCGCCTCCCAGTGGGTCGGCACCGGCCGCCACGACGACATGGCCGTCGTGGTGATCTCCGCCCCGCGCACCCACCACCTCAGTGCGGTGAACGGCCACACCCGGGGCAGGTTCACCGCGTGAGGGCGCGGAACACCACGGCCCCCGGCGCACGGGCGGTCATCGCCCGCCGGCGTCCTCACGGGGCGTCCCCGCCGGCGCTCCCGCCCGCGCTGGCGCTGCTGGGCCGCGGGCTGGCGGACTTCCCCCGCGCCGCCGGCATGCTCCGATCCGGCTCCGCCCGCCTGACCAGTGCACCCCTCACCGCCGCAGGAATCCCCGAATGACCAGCTTGCCCCCGAGTCCGCTCCGCCTGACGTACCTCGACACGCAGGACACCGTGCACGTCGAGCTGCGCGGCGACCTCGACCACCACTGCGCCGACGTCCTCCTGGACGCCGTCACGCGGATCCTGGCCGAGCGGACCCGACTGCGCGACCTGCGCCTGCACTGCGCGGGTCTGACCGCCGTCGACTCCACCGGGCTGTCGACGCTGCTGATGATCCGCCGGTGCACGGGCGCGGCGGGCGTGGGCCTGCACCTCGACGAGCGGACCGCGCGACTGGACCGGCTCCTGAGGCTCACCGGTACGCTGGACCACCTCATCGGGCCCGTGGCAGGGGGCCGGTCCGGCGCCCGTGCGACGGACGGATCGCCCGCCGCGTCGCGGAAGTCCACACCGGCCCGCTCCGGCTGTCCGGACACCGGCGCCTGACACCGGCGACGCGCCCCGCGCCGTCGGCTCGGCCGCCGGCCCGGAGGGAGCGCAGACGCCGGTAGCGGCCCCCGGGGCGCACGGGACCGACTCGATGACGTCCGGGAGCCGTCTCGCGCCGGCCACCGGGCTCGCCGCGCCGCGCCTCGGCATCGCGGCGGCCGCGGTGCCCCGGCAGGACGACCCCGCCGTCTGACGCCGGTTCGGGGCGCGGGCGACCGCCCCGGCGGGTTGTCCGCAGGGAGGCCCCGGCACCGTCCAGGACCGGGCTTCGCGCCCCTCCGGGCCCCGCGAGCCGCGGCCCGCCGTCCGCCCGCGGCGGGCCGCGGACCCTCGAAGACGGGATCTCGACCTGTCTGCCGCGTGTCGAACTGCGTTCGTGATCGTTTCTTCACCCGTAACCCTGCATCTGCTGCGGAATCGGGAGGACGCGGTGACCGCTTGGCAGTACCTCGCCGGGGCCGGCCTGGTGGCGGCCCTCTGCCCGCTGCACGGCCACGTGGCGGTCGCGGGCGACGGTCACGGCCGGGGCGCCCGCGTCGACCTGTGCGTGCCCGCGGGCACGCCGGAACGCCCGGAGCGGCCCGCGCACACCGGCCGGCCCACCGTGCGTCCCCCGGGGGCCCGGCCCTCCGCCACGCCCCCGGTACGGGCCGCCGTGCCCGGCGCCGGCCGGCCGACCGTGCACCACCCGGGGCGGGCCGACCTCCCCGCGGCGCCGCCGGTGCCACCGGACGCGCCGGACGCGCAGAGCCCACCGGAGCCGTATCCGAAGGCCGCGGCCGCGGATGCGAAGCCGCCGGAACCCGCACCGGGCGCCGCGCCCGTGTCCGCGCCGGTCCCGGCGGTGGCATCCGCTCCGCTCCGGCCGGGCGCCGTCGCACGGGTGAGCGCCTTCCGGGTGCGCCCGTACCGCTCGGTGGCCCTGGAGCGGCGCGGTCCGGGCGGCCTGTCCCCGCTGATGCTCATGGTCGTCGTGACGACCCCGGCGGTCCTCGCGGCCGCCGCCCTGCGGCCGCGGTCGAAGGGCCGCGGCTGATCCGCCGCGGCCGGCCCTCCGCCGCCGACCCGTCCGCCGATCCGCTGAACCACCGATCCACACCGGGAGAATCCACGTGTCCGAATGGCTGGTCCTGGCCATCGCCATGGCGCTCGTCTGCGCCGTCGTCCTCACCATCACCACGATCCGGCACCGCCGGGCCGCCGATGACGAGGACACCAGCGAGACCCCCGACGTCATCGAGTACATGACGATGATGGTGGGCGTGGTCTACGCGATCGTGCTCGGCCTCGCCATCGCGGGCGTCTGGGAGGCGCGCGGCGCCGCCGAGGACAGCGTCCGCCGCGAGGCCCAGTCGCTGTACGAGGTGACCCAGCGCGCCGACGTGTACCCGGCGCCGGTGCGCGACCGGATCCGCGGCGAGGTGGACGCGTACGTCTCCCACACCGTCGCGGTGGACTGGCCGCTGCTGGCGTCGGGCGAGGGCGCCTCCACGGAGGGCGCCCGGCTGCTCGGCAAGCTGCGCAGCGACCTGACCCACCAGAGCCCGGCCACCGAACTCCAGGCGCAGGCCTACCAGCCGCTGCTGGACCACATCGCCGCCGCCGACGACGCCCGGCACTCGCGGGCCCAGAGCGACGAGTCCACGCTCCCGGGCGTGGTGTGGTTCGGGCTGCTGGTCGGAGGCGTGGTCACGGTGGGGCTGATCTTCACGCTGCAGATCCGCCGCTCGGGGCGGGAACTGCTGCTGGCCGGGCTCTTCAGCGCCCTGATCGTGTTCCTGCTGTTCATGGTGTGGAGCTTCGACGCCCCCTACGGCCGGGACGGGATCGACTCCGCCGGGCCCTTCCAGGAGCTGTTCCCGACGCTGGCGGTGGCCGCGGCCCGCTGAGCCGGTACGGGCTGAACCGCTGCCCGCCGGAGTACCCGGAGTACCCGGTGCGCCCCGCCGGCCCGGGTCGCCCCCGTCAGCCGGGTCCGGCGGCGGGCTGCGCCGTCCGCTGCCGGACCGCCTGGACCACCGGCGAGTGCCGCAGGGCGTGGGAGATCCGCAGCAGGTCGCGCGGCCCGTCGGAGGTGTCGAGCACCGTCTCCTCGCCGGCTCCGGTGACCACGTTGCCCTCGGGGTCGGCGGACCGGGCCCGGACGGCCGCGGTGACCATGGCGGCGTCGGCGACCGCGCGGGCGGTCTCCTCGTCGGCGCCGTTCGCGGCGGCGCGCTCGTAGGCGTCGTCGCGCAGGTCCCGGTCGAAGTACGGACCCAGGTTCAGGAAGCCGTCGTGGATGTCCGACTCGCGCTGGATCACGCGCAGTTCGGCCGCCGCCCACCACGACATCCGGACGGAGGGGGTGCCGTCGGGTGCGGAGATCTGCACCTCGTGCCAGAGGGCGCCGAGCCTGCGGTACGTCGTCCAGGTCTCCCAGTTGTCCGACATCCGCTGGCAGACCAGCGGGACGACGAAGCCCAGCGCGCTGATCAGCGCGCCGATGGCGGCGAGCGGCGGGGCGACGTAGGTGCTCAGGTCGTCGAGGTCGTGGCCGAGCCAGCGGGCGACGACCGCCGACATCTTCGTGGCGTCGTAGGTGAGGTTGAAGACGTAGCCGGACACGATGATCACCAGGCCGACCCGCAGCCAGCCGCGCACCTGGAGCGACCAGCGCCAGCACATGGCCACCATCACGACCGCGGCGACGTGGTGCGCCAACAGGTACAGCGCGATCATCTGCCGCATGTACGGGGTGTTGGCGTAGTACGTGTCGAAGTCCCGCAGCCGCTCGACCGGGGCGTCCCCGAGGGCGAACAGCAAGATCAGGGCCACGACGACGGTGCTGTAGCCGATGATCCAGCGCCGCGAGACCCGCCGGGTGCGCTCGGGCGGCCCGCCCCGCCAGTTGACGACCAGGACCAGGCAGGAGGCGCTGAAGGCGGTGATCAGGCAGTACACGAGCGGGGCCGAGACGTTGGTGATCCCGGTCCAGCGGTTGACCGCCTCGATGGTCGGCGGGGCGGCGAAGGTGAAGACCGCGCCGGCGAGGGTCAGCAGGGCACAGACCGAACGCAGGAGCGGGTCGCGCCAGTTGTGCCGCAGAGCGGGCAGTTTGAAGGCGAGTGCGATCGCCATCGCGGCTGCCGGTATGTAGTAGTCCTGGCCGTTCAACGGTCGTTCCTGTGCCCCCGGTATCCGAGCGAGGCCTCGATGCGGCCCGCCAACTGGTCACGCTGTGCCGGGGCCCGATGGCCCGCCGAACCGGCCAGCCAGGTCCGGCACCTGCTGCCCAACAGTAAGCCGAAGGTCTCCGCCTCGGTCTCCTCCTGGACATCGGCGCGCGTACGCGCCGCGACGCGGCGAACGGTTTCGCCGATGTCCGCCTCGTCGGACAGCAGCCGGGCGGCGACGGCGGCGCCGTCGACGTGGTGGCTGCAATGGCCGGCCTTCATGTGCCACAGCTCGTGGCCCAGGATGACCAGCTGGTGGTCGGGGGCGGTGCGTTCCTCGATGACCACGAGATCGCGGTCCGCCATGTCGAGCCACAGGCCGCTGGCCGTCCCCGGCGGGAACGAGGCCATCCGGAAGTCCACCCGGCGGCCGCGGTGTTTGCTCATGCCCTCGCAGAGGGCGGCGTAGAGGTCCACGGGTTCCACGGGGGCGGTGAGCCGGATGCCGGCCACCAGCTCCCCGCACAGCCGCCGCTGCTCTCTGCCTATGCTCACCGTTCTCCCCGTCGGCGCGGATCCGGATCAGGACTCAAGGATCAGACCCAGACTTTCGACTGGGTCACGATTCATTCGGTTTGACGCTTTCGAGGAGCATGTCCAGCCATTCGGTCACCTTGTCCCGGTGCTTGTCGCTGGGCAGTTGGGCGGCGCGCCAGGCGATGCCCCGCACGCCGTGGTTCTGGAGGAGTCTTGCCAGCGGATCGCCTGCCGAAGCGGCCGCGGCGGGTGATGTTTCCCGCGCGCGCCCCGCGAAGTCCTGGAGCAGCTGCTGTTCGGTGCGCTGGAGGGCATCGGTGAGGGCGTCCGCGTCGTGCGCGGTGAGGAATCCGGCGTGCACCCCGAAGAAGCGCTGGATCGCGTCGCAGTGCTCCATCGTGGGGCGGCGGTCGCCGTTGATCAGGGCGCCGGCCTGCTGCCGGGACATGCCGGCGCCGTCGGCGATCTCCTGCTGGGTGTAGCGGCGGCCGTTGGGTTTGACCCGGGTGCGCCGCAGGAGGTCGAGGCGCTGGAGGAAGCGGGTCTGCAGGTCGGGTTCGCCGGCGGGCCTGCCGTCGAGCAGGGTCCGGATCACGTCGGCCGGTACGCCGGACGCTTCGGAGAGCCGGCGCAGGTCGAATACCTGGTTCGCGTCGCGGCCCATTTTGCCCGCGAGTTCGGCAACGCGTGTGACGGTGGCGGCCAGGGGTGCGTGGGCCACCGCGACGGGAGCCGGGAAGCCGTCTGTCACCAGTGGTTCTCCTAGATCGCGGAAGTCGGTTCGGGCACATGGTCGGCTTCTGGAATCTATCCGTTCTCGCCCCGAAGGGCTAGAACGTGCCACAGCTGTGGCGGGAATGAGCTGTCGCAAGGCTGGAATTGCCACGATAGTTGACACTCGAATGAAGTCGGTAGCAGGATCGCCACACGGAAATGAAGATCCAGACCGTGAGGAGGGGGAGCTCTCGGTGCTACATCTCGCAGCGGTGGGCCCGTCCGATGGCCTCGCCCGAGCCGGTGAGGAGCGCCTGGCGGGCGAGGAGTCCGCACGCGGCGCCGTGCGGTCGGAGCGACGCAAGGAGATTTTGCGCCAGCGCCGCGAGGAACTGGGCCTGAGCCAGGAGGAGCTCGCCGCACGCCTGCGCATCAGCGTCCGTGCGTACGGGAACTGGGAGCGCGGGCTGGTCAAGGAGTGGACGGACCGCAAACTGCTCGCCCTGGCAGAGGCGTTGGAGATGAGCGAGCGGCAGTGCTTCTGGCTCTTCCGCGTCATGGTCGACCGCGACCCGCCGCCCACGTGGCGCGCCGCGGAGGAGAACCGGCTCCCCGAGGATCCGGCGCAGCGCGACTACCTGTGCGACTACGCCGCACTCATGGAGTCCGTGCCCTACCCCAGCTTCCTGGTGGACCACCGCTGGGACGTCGCGCTCACCAACTCGGCCTTCGACCAGCTGTTCCAGACCGTCCGGCCGCACCCGACGGCGCTGCCGGACGACAACTTCCTGCGCTTCGTGCTGTTCCACCCGGACGCCGCCGGCGTCCTGGAGGACCACGAACCGGCCTGGTGCGTGCCGCTGTTGGCCCGGTTCGCGACCGCGCTCGCCGCGGCGCCGGAGGACGAGGGGCTGCGCAGGATCCGTCAGGAAGTGGCCCGCGACCCGTTCATGGAGGCCGCCTACCGGTACGGCGTCCCGCACTGGCTGAGCACGCACGGAGCGGACGCCGCCGAACAGGACGGGGCGGTGCGCACCGTGCGCCACCCCGATCCCCGCCGGGGTCTCGTCCGCTGCCGGATGGTGGCCGAAACGAGCCGGATGCTCGACGCGATGGGGCTGACCCGGATCACCCTGATCCTGTCCGCCCCGCAGGGCGCGCCGGCCGGTCCGGTCCGAGGCAGCGGGCCCGCGCAGCAGCAGCAGGGCGCGCGCCTGCGCGCCGTGCCGTCGCTCGGGCAGTAGCCAACCCGGGCAGACTGGTGTCCCCGCGGCGCGTCCGCGCGGCGGGGATGCCACGGATCGTGGCACCGGCCGCTCCCCGGTCGGCGCGCGGTCCGGCCACGGTGAAGGGCGGTTCGGACGTGCGGCTGACGATCCTCGGAGGAGGCGGGTTCCGGGTACCGCTCGTCTACGGCGCCCTGCTCGGCGACCACGCGGAGGGCCGGGTCACCCGCGTGACGCTCTACGACGACGACCCCGGGCGGCTCACCGCCATGTCCCGCGTCCTCGCCGACCAGGCCGCGGCCGCCGGAGTGCCGGACGCCCCGGCCGTCACCGCCACCCGCGACCTCGACGAGGCCCTGCGCGGCGCCGACTTCGTCTTCTCCGCCATCCGCGTCGGAGGCCTGGAGGGACGCGCCGCGGACGAGCGGATCGC
Organism: Streptomyces sp. NPDC058701; assembly: GCF_042715295.1. NCBI lineage: Bacteria > Bacillati > Actinomycetota > Actinomycetes > Kitasatosporales > Streptomycetaceae > Streptomyces > Streptomyces sp. NPDC058701. Next base: position 187,535 of record NZ_JBHXSY010000005.1, read on the forward strand.
CCTGGCCGAGGGAGTGCTGGGCCAGGAGACGGTGGGCGCGGGCGGGATCGCGTACGGCCTGCGGACCGTGCCGGTGGCCCGCAGGATCGCCCGCAGGATCGCCCGCGTCGCCCCCGAGGCGTGGGTCATCAACTTCACGAACCCGGCGGGGCTGGTCACCGAGGCGATGGCCGAGGAGCTCGGCGAGCGGGTCATCGGCATCTGCGACTCGCCCGTGGGCCTCGGCCGCCGGCTCGCCCGGCTGCTGGGCGCCGACCCGCAGGAGGCCTGGATCGACTACGTCGGCCTCAACCACCTCGGCTGGGTGCGCGGGCTGCGGGTCGCCGGACGCGACGAGCTGCCGCGGCTGCTGGCCGACACCGGGGCGCTGGAGTCCTTCGAGGAGGGCCGGCTCTTCGGCGCCGAGTGGCTGCGCTCCCTCGGCGCCGTCCCCAACGAGTACCTGCACTACTACTACTTCAACCGTGACACCGTACGGGCCTACCAGGAGGCCGAACGGACCCGCGGCGCCTTCCTGCGCGACCAGCAGCACGGCTTCTACGCCGAGGCGGGCCGGACCGGTCAGCCCGCCGGAACGGCGCTCGCCGCCTGGGACCGCACCAGGGCCGAGCGCGAGGCCACGTACATGGCCGAGAACCGCGAGGCGGCCGGCGCCGGCGGGCGCGACGAGCGCGACCTGGAGTCCGGCGGCTACGAGAAGGTCGCCCTCGCCCTGATGCGGGCCATCGCCCGCGACGAGCGCGCCACGCTCATCCTCAACGTCCGCAACGGCTCCACGCTGCCCGTCCTGGACGCCGAGGCCGTCATCGAGGTGCCCTGCCTGGTCGACGCGAACGGCGCCCACCCGGTCGGCGTCACCCCGCTGCCACTCCACGCGGTCGGCCTGGTGACCGCGGTCAAGGCCGTCGAGCGGGAGGTCCTCGCGGCCGCGGCGAGCGGTTCGCGGGCGGCCGCCGTGAAGGCCTTCGCCCTGCACCCCCTCGTGGACTCCGTCGGGGTGGCCCGGCGGCTCCTGGACGGGTACGCCGCCGTCCATCCGGGCCTGGCCTACCTGCGCTGAGGCCCGCCGCGCGGGGCCCGGCACGGGACGCCGCCGCATCTCACCCGTACGGCGGCTTGCCGCATGCGGGGTCCCGGGGGCGCTGTGAGAGTGCGAGAGTGACCACTGCCCCCGCCGAAGCCGCGGCGCCACCCGTGCTGGACCGGAGGCGGCGCAACGTCATCTTCGGCACGATCATGCTCGGTGTGCTGCTGGCGGCCCTCGACCAGACGATCGTCGGCACCGCCCTGCCCACGATCGTGGCGGACCTCGGCGGCGCGGCCCACATGTCGTGGGTGGTGACCGCCTACCTCCTCGCGGAGACCGTCGCGACGGTGCTGGTCGGCAAGTTCGGCGACCTCTTCGGCCGGAAACTGATCTTCCAGGTCTCCGCGGTCATCTTCATCACCGGGTCCTTCCTGTGCGGGTTCGCGAGCAACATGACCCTGCTCATCCTGTGGCGGGGCGTGCAGGGCATCGGCGCCGGCGGGCTGATGGTGACGTCCATGGCGCTGATCGCCGACGTGGTCCCGCTGCGCGAACGCGGCAAGTACCAGGGCGCGATCGGCGCCGTCTTCGGCGTCGCGACCGTGATCGGACCGCTCCTCGGCGGGCTGTTCACCGACCACCTCAGCTGGCGCTGGTGCTTCTACGTCAACGTCCCGATCGCGATCCTCGTCGTGGTGGCGGCCGCCAAGACCATCCCGTCGGTGCGCGCGGCCGGCCGGCCGGTGATCGACTACCTGGGCATCGCGCTCGTCGCGATCGGCTCCAGCGCCCTGATCCTCGCCACCAGCTGGGGCGGGAACGAGTACGCCTGGGGCTCACCCGTCATCATCGGGCTGTTCGCGGGCGGCGCCCTCGCCCTCGCCCTGTTCTGCCTGGTCGAGACCCGCGCGGCCGAACCGATGCTGCCGATGCGGCTGTTCCGCAACCCCGTCTTCTCGGTCTGCTCGGTGCTCAGCTTCGTCGTCGGCTTCGCGATGCTGGGCGCGATGACCTTCCTCCCCACGTACCTCCAGTACGTGGACGGCGACTCGGCCACCGTCTCCGGCGTACGGACCCTGCCCCTGGTCATCGGCCTGCTGATCGCGTCCGTCTTCAGCGGCAACGTCGTGAGCAAGACCGGCCGGTACCGCGTCTTCCCGATCGTGGGCAGCCTGGTCATGGGCGCCGGCCTCTACCTGCTGTCCCTGATGGGCCCGCAGACCGGCATCTGGCTGGAATCGACGTACATGTTCGTCCTCGGCGTCGGCATCGGCCTGTCGATGCAGGTCCTCACCATCGCCGTGCAGAACACCGTCGACTACGCCGACCTCGGCACCGCCACCTCAGGCGTCACCTTCTTCCGCACCCTCGGCAGCGCCTTCGGGACCGCCGTGTTCGGCACGATCTACGCCAACACCCTGGAACCCGCGCTGGAGAAGGCCGTCGCGGAGGCGGCCCGCACCACCGGGACCGACCCCGCGCGGCTCGGCGCCGCCGCGCAGAGCCCGGAAGGCGTGCACGGCCTCGACCCGGAGGCGGCCGCACCGGTCATCGGCGCGTACGCGGAGTCCCTGCAGACGGTGTTCCTGTGGACGGTGCCGGTGGCGGCGGTCGGGTTCGTCGTGGCCCTCTTCCTCAAGCAGGTGCACCTGCGCGACAGCGCCCGGGCCGGATCCACCGACATGGGCGACGGTTTCGCCTCGCCCGCCACGGCCTCCGGGGACTCCGCGAAGCTGCTGGAGCTGGCGGTCGGCAAGCTCGTACGAACCATGGGGCCGGACACGGCGCGCGGGATCGTGCACGCCTCCGACACCCGGCTCGACATGGCGGGCGCGTGGGCGGTCATGCAGGTCGACCTGATGACCCGGACGGTCGGGTACGCCAGCCTCGGACTGATGGCGGGCCGTCGGTCGCTGCCCCCGGAGGTGCTGCTCCCGGTCTTCGACCGGATGACCGAGGAGGGCTTCCTCAGCCGGGAGGGATCCTTCTTCACGCTCACCCCGGCCGGCGGGCGCGAGGCCGACGTCATCTCCGCGGCGTGGGCGGCCTGGCTCGGCGACCAGCTGGAGAAGGACCGGGGACGGCCGCGGAGCGCGGAGCTGCGGGTGGCGGCGGACGCGATCGCGAAGCGGCTGCTGGCCGAGGACCTGGGGGACGGGAACTTCGCGCCGAGGGCGGCGCTGCGGGGGTAGCGGCGGGCGGGGCCAGGTGCTCAAAACTCAGGGCTCAAGGCTCAAGGCTCAAGGCCCGGGGCCCGGGGCCCGGGGATTCGGGGCCGGGGCCGGGCCCCTGGTCCTGCCGGGCCCCTGGTCCTGCCGGGCCCCTGGTTCAGGCCTGGCCCGGGGTCTGCGCCCGAAGCGGATAGTCGTACGCGGGTACGGACGACGGCCCCGTCAGCTCCGGCCGCCAGGTGCGCAGGACGGCCGCCGACGGGGCGTAGAGAGCGGTCGGGATCTCGGCGGGCGCGAACCACCGCCAACGGACGATCTTGTCGGGCTCGGTGACGGCCGGGACGCCCCGAGCCGTCGTGGTGACGGCGGCGGCCGTCAGCCGGGTCGTGCCGGTCGCGTCGTCGATCCGGACCGCGAGCACGCGCACCCCCTCGGGGGCCACGCGCAGGTCCGTCTCCTCGGCCAGCTCCCGGGCGGCGGCCTGCTCGAAGCCCTCCCCGGGGTCGACCTTGCCGCCCGGCAGCTCCCAGCGTCCGTCGTGCGCCTGGCCGAGCAGCACCCGGCCGTCCGCGGCGATCACGACCAGCCCGACGCCGACGACGGCGTTGGGCCGCGGGGCGGCGCGCTCGGGGCGTGCGGGATGCTCGTCGGCGGTGCTCATGGGCGTCCTTCCGTCGGGGTGGTGGGCCTGGCCCCGACGTGCATCCGCCCGCCCTGCGGACCGAACGGGCTCAGCAACTCGGCGGGCTGCGGACCCGTCGAGCGCCACGCGTCCGCCCGCGCGAGCGGGAGCGGCAGGTCCAGGGTGGGCCGTCGTCCGCCGGACTGCAGCCGGGAGAGCGTGGAGAGGGCCCGCGAGCTCCCGGTCCTGCTCTTCGGTGGCCATGGTTCCATTTGCCGCATCGGCAACATCATTTGTCAAGTGGGCGCGTGTCGGCGCAGTCTCACGGCATGGACGAAGAACACGTCGAGCCGAAGGACCGGGCCCCCGGCACCGGGCAGTCCCGGCAGCCCGATCAGCCCGATCAGCCCGATCAGCCCGGACCGTACGAGCAGACTGACCGGATCGAGCAGTACGAAGTGATCGTCGTGGGCGGTGGGACCGCCGGCCTCGCCGGGGCGCTCACGCTCGTCCGCGCGCGCCGCTCGGTGCTGGTCCTCGACTCGGGCAGCCCCCGCAACCAGCGCGCCGCCCACCTGCACGGTTACCTCGGGCACGACGGTGCGAGCCCCGCCGGGCTGCTCGCCCGGGGGAGGGCGGAGGTGACCGGCTACGGCGGCCGGATCCGTTCGGCCACGGCCGTCGCGGCCGACCGCCTGCCCGACGGGGGCTTCCTGGTCCGCTGTGGGGACGGCTCCACGGTCCGCGCCGGGAGGCTGCTGGTCGCCACCGGCCTGGCGGACGAGCTTCCGGCCGTACCGGGCCTCGGGGCGCGCTGGGGGCGGGACGTGCTGCACTGCCCGTACTGCCACGGCTGGGAGTTCCGGGACGAGGCGCTCGCGGTGCTGGCGGACGGGCCGTCGGCGGTACACCAGGCGCTGCTCTGGCGGCAGTGGAGCGAACGGATCACCCTGCTCGCGCACACCGGCGCGCCGACCGCCGAGGACCGGGAACTGCTGGCCGCACGGGGCGTCGAAATCGTCGAAGGCGAGGTGACCGGAGTCGTCGTCGACGACGACCGGCTGGCCGGCGTGACGCTGGCCGGCGGGGGCTCGGTCGCGTGCCGCGCGCTCGTGGTGGCACCGCGGTTCGCCGTGCGGTCCGGTGTCCTGAGCAGCCTGGGGCTGGCCGCGCACCCGGTGGCGCGCGACGGGCGGGTGATCGGAACCGCTGTCGACTCCGATCCGGCCACGGGGGCCACTGCCCTGGCGGGGGTATGGCTGGCGGGCAACGTCGCCGCTCCGATGGAGAAGCTCGCGGGAGCGGCCGCCCAGGGCGTGCGCGCGGCGGTGGCCATCAACACCGACCTGGTCGAGGCGCAGACCCGCCGGGCGCTGGAGGGGCGCCGGGCTGTGAAGGCCGGCCGGGCGGGCGGAGACGGGTAGGCAGCCGGAGTCCGGCGGCCCCGGACCGGGGCGGACGTACGAACCGACGTCGGACCACCGTGACGGGTTCCAGCCACCTTCGGCTCGCGCAGGCTCTGGCGGTGTGCCCGATCGGCGCCGCACGCAACGTCCTGGGGAACGAACTGCCCGACGTGTCCTCGGAGATGCTCCGGCTCGGGGCCCGCGAGCGCCACGAGCCGAACTGGTTCGAGGAGCGTCCGCCCACGCGCCGGCTGGTTGAGGCTGAGACCGCTGCTGTATCAACGCTGTGGGACAACAGGGCGGCTGATCCTGTGCTCTCCATGACCGCCGAGCAGTTCACGAAGCGTACGAGGCCCCGGTCGGCGTGCTCGTGAATGATCGCCTCCTCGTCGTCGCCGAGTTGCCGGTCCGCGCATCCCCGGAACAACCTGCCCGGAGGCCGCGACCAACGCGTGGCAGGCGCTGATCAGCTCCAGGAACTCCACCGAGCGCTCGATCCGCCCCACCGCCGGCGCGAGCGGACGCGTGCGCTCGAAGGCCTCGCGGCCTGCCGGTCCCGCTCGACCTGACCATGATCGACCTGGCGACGGGCGGTGTCGTCCGACACCGCCCGTAAGGCGAAGTCCGGCCGCAGCGCCGATCCGTGTACCCGGGGGCACCGCTCACCGCCTGCACAGCGCGTCCGCCATCTCCCGCGCCCGCCGCGCCGGCTGGGGCCCGGCCGGCGAGCCAGCCACCGCCGTCGCGCCCGCGAAGAGGATCGGCAACCGATCCGCCAGCTCCGCGGAGCGGCCGCCCGGCTCCACGACCTCAGGCAGTAGGTCCTGGCCTTGTCGTCGTTTTCAGGGTCGTCCATGGGGCGTATGCGTAAGGCGAGTCCCCGCCGAGAAGAACAGCTTTCGGCCGTGTGACGGATAAGCGGAACGATCCATCGGGACAAGCGCAGGGCCCCGCGGAAAAGTCTCTGGCCGAAAAATCTATGCCCCCCATCGGGTTACCTATTTGCCCACCCCCAGTTTTTCGATCTAGCTTCGAGGAGCGGAACAGCCGGAGCCGACGGGACCTTGTGGTCCGGTCGCCTAATCACGGCCGAGGCTGCCGGGTCGGTCCGTTCAACCACCCGAATCCGGTATTCCGCATGCCATTTCCAGCGAGAAACGGGAGAGGTGTCATCAGCGTGCCCAGTACCCAGACCGCGACAGCGGCGGACCGGACGGCTCTGTCCGGCAAGCCTCCCGCCCCGGCCGCCGTGGGCCTCGGTGGCAGCCGCCACCGCCGCGGCGGTGGCGGGGCTGGTCGCCCTGGTCGGCCTCGGATTCCTCATGGGACAGGCCCTGCTCATACCGCCCCTCGCGGCGAGCGCTGCCCTCGTCTACGGCGCACCCGCCCTGCCGCCGGCACAGCCGCGCAGCGTGATCGGCGGTCAGCTGTTGTCCGCCTGCGTGGGGTTCGCCGTACACGCGGTCGCCGGGAGCTCGCTCTGGGCGGCGGCCGTCGTCGGCGGCCTCGCCCTCGGTGCCGTGATCGCCGCCCGAACCCCACACTCTCCGGCGGCGGCGACCGCCGTGATCGTGGCACTCACGGGGCCGGACGTCTTCCTCCACCTGCCGCTGCTCGCCCTCGCGTCGGCCCTGTTGGTCCTCGTGGGCGTCCTCGCCGCACGGCTGCGCCCGGGGCCCGCGTACCCCGCCTACTGGTGGTAGCAGGCACCTCCCGGTCCCGTCCCACCGCTTCCCTTCCCATCCCCTTACAACCAGTCAAGAGGTAGTCGACGATGTCCCTTCGTATCGCAGACGTCGAGATCCCGGACAGCCGGCTCGCCAAGGAGGCCACCGAGCTGATCCGTGAGGCGACCGACGACCTGATCTACCACCACTCGCGGCGCGTCTTCCTCTGGGGCTCCCTCCAGGGACGCAACCGCAACCTCGCCTTCGACGCCGAGCTGCTCTACGTCGGCGCCATGTTCCACGACCTCGGCCTGACCGAGCCCTACCGCGACAACGACCAGCGCTTCGAGATCGACGGAGCCGACGAGGCGCGCACGTTCCTCCTGGCCAACGGCATCGAGGAGGACCGGGCCCGGGTGGTGTGGGAGGCGATCGCCCTGCACACCACCCCGAGATCCCCACCCGGATGGCCCCCGAGATCGCCCTGGTCACCGCCGGAGTCGAACTCGACGTACTGGGCATCGGCTACCACGACGTGACCGACGAGGTCCGTGCCGCGGTCGTGGCGGAGCACCCCCGCCCCGACTTCAAGCGGAACATCGTCCAGGCGTTCAACGACGGCATCACCCGCCGCCCGGCCACCACCTTCGGCAACATCAAGGCCGATGTGCTGGAGCGCCTCACCGAGGGCTACGTCCGCCCCAACTTCGTGGACATCATCGAGAAATCCCCCTGGGCGAACTGAAGCCCGGAGCCCGGAGCCCGAAGCCCGAAGCCTTAGCGAGCGAAGCCGCCGAAAGGCCCGTAGGCCCCGCATGAATTCCGCATGACATCCGTACCTACTCTCCCCAAGGGATGTACGAGAACCATGGCAACTCGCCACGCCACTCTTTCCCGCAGAACGGGCTGGGGCGTCTCCTCGGCCATCGCGGCCGCCCTGCTCGCCACCACCCTCACCTCACCGTCCTACGCGGGCCCACCCGACGCCTCCTTCGACGGCCGCGGCGGCGACAACGCGGTCCTGATATGGAACCGGCAGATCGCCACCGCCCTGAACGTGAACAACCAGGGCTCGCCGCACCCCACTCCGCCCCCGGTCGGCGCCCGCACCTTCGCCGTCGTCCACACCGCGATCTTCGACACGTGGGCCGCCTACGACCACCGGGCCGTGGGCACCCAGCGCGGTGGGGAACTGCGCCGCCCCCGGGCGGAGCGCACCGAGGCCAACAAGCGCAAGGCGGTCAGCTTCGCCGCCCACCGCGCGCTGAGCGACCTCTTCCCCCTCCAGCACGCCTCGTTCGACGAGCAGCTGCGTGCCCAGGGCTACGACCCGACGGAGGCCAAGTCCCGCGCCCCGAAGCCGGGTTCGCCCGCTTCCGTGGCGGCCACGGCGACCGACGCGCTCCTCACGGTGCGCCACGAGGACGGATCCCGGCAGCAGGCGGAACCGGCGTACGCCACCCCCGAGGGTTACTACGAGCCGGTCAACCCGCCGCAGGACGTCAACACCTTCGACAAGGCGGCCCTGGTCGCTCCGGACCGCTGGGCCCCCCTGACGGTCGGCGGCTCGACCCACACGTTCATCACTCCGCAGTTCGCGACGGTCAAGCCGTTCGCGATCGAGGACCCGGCCGCGTATATCCCGCCCGCGCCCCCCAAGTACGGCACCCCCGAGGCGAACGCGGCCATCGACGCGCAGATCCAGCGCAACGCGAACCTCACCGAACGCCAGAAGGCCATCGCCGAGCACTGGCAGTACCGGGGCAGCAGCTCCTCCTCGATACCGCAGGAGTGGGCGGCCTTCGTCTCCAAGCGCGACCGCCACTCCCTCGACGAGGACGTGAAGATGTACTTCGCGCTGAACCTCGCGCAGGGCGACGAGGGGGTCGTCGACTGGAAGACCAAGGTCGACTACGACTACGCCCGCCCGATCACGATGATCCGCTACGCCAAGGCCGGCGAGCAGATCCGGGGCTACGCCGGCCCCGGCAAGGGAACCCAGACCATCGACGGCTCCCAGTGGCGCCCCTACCTGAACACGCCCGCCTTCGCCGCGTACGGATCGGGCCACAGCGGTTTCACCGCCGCCGGAGCCGAGACCCTGAAGCAGTTCACCGGCTCCGACCGCTACGGCGCCACCGGGACGATCAAGGCCGGCAGCTCCAAGATCGAGACGGCGGCTCCCGCCCAGGACGTCGGCCTGAAGTGGAACACCTTCAGCGAGGCCGCGCAGGAGGTCGGCGAGTCCCGCCTGTGGGGCGGCGTGCACTGGGAGTTCGACCACACCGTGGCCGACGAACAGGGCCGCGAGCTGGCCCGCGACGTCTGGGCCAAGACCCAGCACTACATCAACGGAACGCACCAGGAGACAGCCGGTGGCTGAGATCGAGTACATCAAGAACGTGTTCCGCAGCGGGTTCGAGCTGCAGGACATCGAATGGTCCACCTGGGCCGAGCCCGGCCGGGCCGGAGTCGAGCACCATGTCCTGTGGGCCCCCGACGCGGAAACCGGTGAGGACTCCGTGGGCCTGATCCTGCGCTTCCCGCCGACCGCCCACGGCGACTTCCACGAGCACACCGGATACGAGCTGATGCTCGTCCTGGACGGTCAGCTCGACCACAGCGACGGCACCTCCTTCGTCAAGGGCGACCTCGTCGTGGAAGGCCCCGGCACCGAGCACCAGATGTCGAGCGCTTCGGGCTGCACGGTCCTGGCGATCCGCACCCGCCCGGCCGAGGCCCGCGCGCCGAAGAAGCCCATCCGCGAGGTCGTCTCCGTCGCGTCCTGACCCCGTACGCACCGCCTGAGGAACGGCGTGCTCCGGGCGTCCTACCGCCCGGGGCACGCCCCATCGACCGGACACGGCATCACGGCTTCCCTGGGAAGTGACACACATGACTCTGGACGGGCCCGCACAGGATGCCGCCACCACCACCACAGGGCGGAAGAGACGCGTTCTGGTCTCCAGCACCTCATCGGACTCCCACACGTGGAACCTCGTCTTCCTGCAGATCCTGCTGGAGGAGACGGGCCACGACGTGGCCAACGTCGGCGCCTGCGTGCCTGACGAGCTGCTCATCGCGGAATGTGAACGCGTCCAGCCGGACGTGGCCGTCATCAGCAGCGTCAACGGCCACGGATTCCTCGACGGCAGGCGCCCGATCTCCCGCCTGCGCGGCACCGATTCGGTGTCCCGGCTGCCCGTCGTGACCGGCGGCAAACTCGCCACGCGCGGAAGCGAGGGCGAAGGCTTCGGCGCCGCGCTGATGGACGCCGGATTCGACGCGGTCTTCGAGGACGGCGAGGGCATCGGCGGCTTCCGCGACTACCTCGCCACGACCGGGGCGCCCGCGGCCCTGGAGCCCGTGGCGTGAGCACCGTCCCTCCCACGGAACCGCCCGCCTTCCCGCGGGTACGGTTCGGCTCCGCGATCCGGACCGCCGCGCGGCAGGGCCGTCTCGTCGTCCAGCCCCGCATGGGCATGCCGACCGTGGCCGAGATGCGCCGGGGCCTCGTCGCCGAGTCCTGTCCTCGCCGCAGGCCGGCCCCTGCGACATCCTCGACGCCCTGCGCACACGCGGCGTCACCACCTTTTGCGCACCGCCCACCGTCTGGCGCGGAATGGTGGCCGCGGGCCTGGGGCAGCGGCCGCAGGCCCTGCGCGAGGCCACCTCGGCGGGGGAGCCGCTGGAGGCCGCGCTGATGGACCGGGTCGAGTCCTCCTGGGGCGTCCTGCTGCGCGACGGCTACGGGCAGACGGAGACGACCTGCCAGATCGGCAATCCCCCCGGGTGCAGGCCCCGCCCGGGAAGCATGGGGCGGCCGATGCCCGGCTACGAGGTCATCGTCGCCCAGTCGGGCAGCGGCACCCCGGCCCCGCCCGGCGTACCGGGCGAACTCTGCCTGGACCTCGCCAACCGGCCGGCCTGCTCAGCGGCTACCTCGGCGACGGGGCCGAGACCGCAGCGGTCTTCGCCGGAGGCCGCTACCACACGGGCGACCTCGTGACCCAGGACGAGACCGGCGCCCTGTGCTACGCGGGCCGCAGCGACGACATGTTCCAGTCGTTCGACCACCGCATCGCCCCGCTGGAGCTGGAGGCGGTCCTGTTGCGCCATCCGGCGGTCAAGCAGGCCGCCGTCGTGCCGGTCCCCGACCCCATCGGCATGTGGATCCCCAAGGCCTTCATCACCACGGCCCCCGGCCGGGAAGCGACGCGGGCGACCGCCCTGCAACTGCTGAGCCACGCCGAGCGCGACCTCCCCGAGGAGAAGTCGATCCGCGTCATCGAATTCGCCGAGGAACTCCCCATGACCGCCTCCGGGAAGATCCAGCGCAGCGCGCTGCGCGCGGCGCGGACCCTGGGCGGTGAGGAATTCCGTCCCGCGTGACGGAATAACCGCCGGTTACCGGCGGTTGGGTGCAGAGAGCATGGAACACGCCGCAGGGCGCGCCATGCGTAAGGGCCGACCGGGGGGTGGCCTTCTATGCAACTGCTGTGGCTCCAAACCTTCATGGCCGTTTACCACACGGGGTCGTTCACCAAGGCGGCCCGCCAGCTGGGGATCACCCAGCCCACCGTGACCCAGCAGGTCCGTGGACTGGAGTTGGAATTCGGCCTTCCGCTCTTCGAGCGCAACCCGCGAGGGGTCGTGCCCACACCCAGCGCGACCGTCCTCGCCAAGGACGTACAGGACTCACTGAAGAATCTGAGCATCGCCATCGGCCGCCACTTCGGCGACGGGGAGGAGAACCGCCCGTTACGGATCGGAGCGACACCGGAACTGGCCGCCGCCCGGCTCATGCCGGCGTTATCCCGGCTCGTCATGGGCGGAATGGACATCAAGACGTCGGTCGGAGTCAGCTACGAACTCCTCGACCGCCTCTCCGAGGGCTTCCTCGACCTGGTCGTCTCCACGATCCGGCCGCGCAGACGCGGTCTGGAGGCGACGCCCCTGGCCGACGAGGAACTCATCCTCGCCGCCTCGCCCTCGATGGCACAGGAGATGTTCCCGCACGGGGTGACCGAGGAGGACGTGGACCTCGTCGCCAAGGCCCCGCTCATCGCGTACGCCGAAACGCTTCCGCTGATCCGGCAGTACTGGAAGGACGTCTTCGACGCCACGCCGACGACCGCTCCCAGCGTCGTCGTACCGGACCTGCGCGCCGTCATGTCCGCGGTCATCTCTTCGGCGGGCATTTCCGTCCTGCCCCGCTGTCTGTGCTCCGCCGCCCTCTCCTCGGGAGCCCTGGTCACCCTCATGGAACCGGAACTCCCCCCCATCAACACCCTCTACCTGGTGGTCCAGTCCGGAACCCTGGCCGACTACCGCCTCTCCCAGGTCCACAGCCGGCTCCTCCGCAGCGCCCAGGTGTGGGCCTGAGCGGCCGCGTCCCCCGCCCGGCCCGCCGGGCGCCGGCCGGGCGGGGGCCGTAACGGCTCTTGTGACCGCGCTCCGAGGACCTTCACTCGGTACCGAGTTCCCGGCACCGGGGCACCTGACGGCCGACTGCGAACGGGTGGTGTCGGTCTCGGCGTCATCGTTCCCCATAGTCACGCTGCGGCAGTTCGACCCATACATCCGGCGGCCCCGCTATGGCGCGTGCATCGGTCAGCCTCAGTCCGGCGAAGCCGCACGAGTAGGCCGCTGCGTTGTGCCGGCAGAGGTACGAGGCCAGGACTTCCTCGGGACTGTCGCCGGGGTCTGGCCAGCCGCCCGGGTGGAGGTCCGAGGCTTCGAGGCTGCCGTCCCGGGCGACCCTGCCCTGATTGCCGCTCTTGGGGTTGGCGTAGAGCCCGTAGCAGACCGTCCCAGCTGATAGGCGGGTCAAGACACCTGGCATCGACGGCGCGTAACCCCACGGTTGGGTGACGACGCAACCACCCCTCACGGTGGTCACGCCCACGATCTGTAGGTTCGCGTCGAAGTCGTACGCCCAGGGCTCTTCACGTAGTCGCTGCAGTTCTTCGCCGTCCGCCGGGGCTGCCTCCAGGCGGCGTATCGCTTCTTCGGCATCGATTCCGGCCACGCATGCAAGACCCGTCCCCTCGTAGTGGAGGTCTGCCAGCGCGGCGACGAGTCGTGCCCCCGTCCGTGCGGCCGTTCGTTCCACCAGACTCAAGCCGCGCATTCCTTCAGGCGCCTCGAACAGGCCGGGCGTCGGTCCGGCCAGGCTGAGACGCCCCGGTGGCCAGCCCCCGATCAGGGGTTTCCAGGGATCCGCGCCGGCAGCGGCGAGGGCCCGCGCGTTGTCCGGCCGGTCGGACCAGACGGCTTCCCACAAGGCGGTTGTCCCGTTCTCCAGCGCGTCCACGTCCACGACCCGCCGAGCCAGCTCGGTAACCACGCGCGGGGACCCCCAGGAGGCCGCCCGGTGCAGGGGCCGCCCTCCGCTCCACACCTCCGGATCGGCACCCTCGTCGAGGCGCCTCGTCACCCCGTCGTGGTCCGTCCAGCTCTCCCAGACCATGCCCGCCCAGCCACCCTTGCGACCCGTCACTGATCCCCCTCGTAGGTGCATCCGGCCAGCTCCTGCCAACGCCCCCGCACGCGCAGCCTCACAGACGGGTCTGACAAACGCCGCTGAAGACGAGAATCCGTTGCTGTCCCCCCCCCGTGCAGCAGGACGGTGTCGTGGCAAGGAAGGGTCCGGTGGCGTTGTCAGTGCGGGGCAGGATGATGACCTTCATGACCGAAAACAGTGCCCTGGATTCTCCTGCCGCCTACGTAGAGGCCGTGACCACCGCCCTGGCGGCGTCGGCCGCGTACTACGGGGACGGGACCACCCCGCTCGGTGACGACGAGTACGACGGGCTGCTGCGCGCCATCGCGGCCTACGAGGAGGCCCACCCGGACGAGGTGCTTGCCGAGTCTCCGACCGGGAAGGTGGCGGGCGGGGCTGTCCAGGGAGACGTGCCGCACTCGGTTCCGATGCTCTCCCTCGACAACGTCTTCGACGCCGACGAGCTCGCCGAGTGGGCGGCCGGGCTGGAACGGCGCCTCGGGCACCCGGTGGCCGGGTGGTGCGTGGAGCCGAAGCTCGACGGCCTCGCGGTGGCCGCCCGGTACCGGGGCGGCCGGCTCGTTCAGGTCCTCACCCGCGGCGACGGCTTGGCCGGCGAGGACATCACCCAAGCCGCCGACGCCGTCCTCGGCCTGCCGCCGGTCCTCACCACACCGATCGACGTCGAACTGCGCGGCGAGGTGCTGCTGACGACCGAGCAGTTCGAGGAGGCCAACCGGATCCGGCTCGCCCACGAGGCCACGCCCTTCGCTCACCCGCGCAGCGGAGCGGCCGGCACCCTGCGGGCCAAGGACCGCCCCTACCGGATCGAGCTGACCTTCTTCGCCTACAGCGCGATCGGCCTGGACGACCTCGGCCACGTCGCCCTGCTGGAGAACCTGGCCGCACTCGGCGCGAACACGGCCGCCAGCACGGCCGCGGCCCCCATGCGATGCGAGACCGTAGAGCAGGTGCAGGAACGTATCGACATGATCGCCGGCCTGCGCGCGGACCTGCCCTTCGGAATCGACGGTGTCGTCGTCAAGGCCGACACGGCCGAGGACCAGCGGCAGGCCGGCAACGGCTCGCGCGCCCCGAGATGGGCAGTGGCGCGGAAACTGGCGGCCGAGCACAAGGTGACCCGCCTGCTGGCGGTGGAGTGGAACGTCGGCCGGACCGGGATCATCGCCCCGCGCGCCGTCCTGGAGCCCGTGGTCATCGACGGGGTGACGGTCACCTACGCCACCCTTCACAACCCGTCCGACATCACCCGCCGCGGGCTCATGATCGGCGACCAGGTGTTCGTGTACCGGGCCGGCGACGTGATCCCCCGCATCGAGGCACCGCTGGTCGACCAGCGCACCGGCGCCGAGACCCAGATCGCCTTCCCCGAGGTCTGCCCCCGCTGCGGGGACGAGATCGACACCTCCGAGCAGCGGTGGCGGTGCGTGCGGGGCCGCAGCTGTCAGGCTGTGGCCTCGGTCATCTACGCGGCCGGCCGGGACCAGCTCGACATCGAAGGCCTCGGCGGCACGCGCGCGATCCAGCTCGTGGAAGCCGGTCTGGTCAACGACATCGCCGACCTGTTCACGCTCACCCGCGAACAGCTCCTCGGGCTGGAGCGCATGGGAGAGACGAGCGCCGCCAATCTCCTGGCCGCGATCGAGACCGCCCGCGGGGCCGCGTTGAGCCGCGTGTTCTGCGCCCTCGGTGTTCGCGGCACCGGACGTACGATGTCCCGCCGGATCGCCGCGTACTTCGGTTCGATGGCCGCGATTCGCGCCGCCGACGCGGACATGCTGGCCGGGGTCGACGGCATCGGCACCGAGAAGGCACGCGTCATCGCGGCCGAACTCGTCGAACTCGTCCCGCTCCTCGACAAGCTTCAGGCCCAGCAGGTCGGCACGCAGGTCACCGAGCCGCAGAAGCCCGCGGCCGACGCGACCGACGGAGGCGACGCCGAGGACTCGGCGGGCGGCCCGCTGGCCGGCCAGGCCGTCGTGGTGACCGGCTCCATGACCGGCCCCCTCGCGGTGTTGTCCCGGAACGAGATGAACGAGCTGATCGAGCGGGCCGGCGGCAAGGCATCGTCGTCGGTGTCCAAGCGCACCACCCTCCTGGTGGCGGGGGAGAAGGCAGGTTCCAAGCGCACCAAGGCCGAAGAACTGGGTATCCGCATCCTCGACCCCCAGGAATTCGCCGTCCTCGTCGCCGGCTTCCTCCCCACCACTTAGCCACCGGCAACCCCAGACCCTGGCCCGGGTCGTCGGCAGGGGAGGAGAGCGGTCGCCCCATTCCGCTCCTGACCTCCCAGACCGGTTTCCCCCGGCGCGCCTGGGCCGCCCCGGCCAGGCCCCCCGGGTCTGGTCGGGGCCTTTACGCGTGCGGCCTCTGCCGGGCAGGGTTCGCCGCACGCCGGACTCCGAGACCGCCGGGCATCTGGTCAGTTGAGCTTGCTCATCTGTGCTGTGACCACCGCGGTCGGCTTTTCGGTCGCTGCGAATGCGTTGTGTGCTGTGAAGCTCGCGGTGGTGGTGCCCTTGCGCACCATCGCAGCCTCGATGACCGACGTCTTCTTGTCCGACTGCTGTTCGGCGGTGATGGCCACGCTTTCGTCGCCGGTCTTCGTGGTGCTGTCGACCACCACCTTGGTGATCTTTATCGCGTCGGTACCCCCGAGCGCGCCGAATCCGCTGCCGCATCCGGCCGCGCCGGCCTTGACGTCGGCGAGGACAGTGCCCGCCTTCGTGCCGAACCAGGAGTGCAGGGACACCTTGGTGACGGTGCCGTCCTTGACCGCCTGGCCGTGCACCTGACCACCGGTGCCGGTCATCACGCCGCCGAGGAGCAGGGTGGCGAGGTCGCGGCACTCCGGCCGGTCGGCGGATACGACTCCTCCCTGCGGCGCCTCCCCGACCTTGTGACCGGGCAGGTCCTGTGCGGTCAGCTGAAGAGCGGACAACTGCTCCTCGCTCATGGGTTCGGCCACGGGAGTGGCCGAGGCCAGGCCGGCCGATGGCTTGGCAGCGCGGGGCGTGGTGCTCTCCGCGCTTCCGCACGCGGCGGTCAGCACGACCGCGGAGGCGGCAAGGAGGGTGAGGCGGAAAGAGTGAAACCGCATGAAGGGTTCTCCATGAAGAGGGTGCTGGGCTCGGCCTGCACGGGGAGGGGACGTACGGAACGGGTTTGTGGGGGACCGGCGGAGTGGTGAGCGTCGATGGTGCCGCGTGCAGCGGTCACAGACGGGACGCCGGGTCCCCGCCCCGGCCTGTCGGCAAACGATGGCACCCTCAAGTGATCAACGCACCACCGCCGGATGATCATGCCATCGGGGAGGCACAGGTGGGCACCTACGGGTTTCGCCGGCACGGCAAGATGAAATCTGAGGGCGCTGGCGCGAGGAGTGAGCGGCAGCTCCATGGTCGGGCCGGATTCGAACTGCCCAAAAAATGATCTTGCTCCAGTAGTTTCTCTCGTCGGTGTCGTTCCGTCGCTGGGGGCACGGGGTCAGAGTTCGGTCGTCCAGGTCCCGACAGGGTGCTCACCCGGTGGCAGCCACAACTGAGGCTGTGACTCCCGATGTCTCACCTCGGCCTGTTCGTCCCAGTGAAATCGTTCATGCGCGTCGGGCCACGCGACTTGCAGCACAGGGAAGGGGGGCCGCCGGTAGAACCCGATGGCCTGTCCGAAGAAGACCCGGTACCAGCGCAGATCAACTGCCTGAGCGCGACGTGGTGACCGTCGACAACGTCAGGATGTTTCTGGCCGTCGGCCAGTACGCCGCCCGCGGCTGACGTCCCTTCGAGCCTGTTGAGAATGCGGTGCATGACGTGGATCTCGAGTCCGAACATGGCGAGCTCAGATGCGTTGTGAGCGTGCGCGAGGCCGATCGTGTAGGCGAAGCCAGGACCGATGTCGTCCTAGGGAACCATCACGACGTGCCATCCATGCCGCTGCACGTTCTCGATGATCGTCAGATCCATGCGGTCCGCTTCGTCTCGGTCACCGTAGTCATGACAGAGGACGCAGCGGCACCGGAACGGATCAGCAGTCATGCGCGGAGGCTACGAGGTGAGTGTCAGAGCCGGACAGCCGGGCTCGCGACGATCCTTCAATCGAACGACACCGTTGCCCTGCGATCGGTCCCCCAAGATCTGTGCCAGAACCGAGTTCTGGGGGCGCGCCGGTACTTGTTTGCGGCCGTCCCGTGTACTGGTTGGCTCGGAGCAAGTGATCATGGTTCGGACTCCTCATCTCCTACCCCAGCTGCAAACTGACCGCCAGGGTAGACCGGGGGAGCCGCCGCGTACCTCGCTGTCCGCCGACCTCACCACCGAGAACGACCACCCGAGAGGACCCAACACCTGATGTCCATATGGCCTTCGATCGTTGCCGTACTCGGTACCCTCGCCGGTGCACTGACCGCCGGACTCCTCCAGCACCGTTCGGCACGCACCTCCCGCGCCGAGGAGCGCGCCGACCGTCACCGCCAGGACCAGCTCAACGCCGCCACCGACTTCGCGGCCGCCCTGGACGCGCACCGCTCGGCGATGTTCCATCGGGAGCGTCTGGCCCTGAGCGAGGCAGGGACGGAGCACCAGCTGGAGGCCGAGACCAGGTCCCACGACACCCGGTCGGCAATCACCGCACCCCACATCCGCCTTCAGGTCCTGGTACCCGAGCTGGCCGGCCCGGCCCAGCAGGCCGCAGATACCACGTATGCGCTGCGCAAGGCCGTCGACCGGAGCGAACTGGACGCCCGGCGGCATGCGGCCAAGGAAGCCTCCGTCGCCTTCATCGCCGCGGCCGCCATGCTGCTGAGCCCCAACAACCGCTGACTGAGGGTGACCACTGCCAGCGTCCTGGCCGTCCGGTCATGCCGGTCTCCTACGCCCTACAGCACTCGTGAGCTCCTGGGGGAGGAGTTCCGTTTCTCGTCGACCATCCGGATGTCGGTGATCGTGAAGCGTTCCTGGAAGCCGCAAGCAACCGTTCTTGGGGATGACCTACGCAGCCACCCCGTTCGGTAGCCGCGACGGACCTTCTGCCGCTGCCCACCGGCGTCGCCCTCGGACAGCACGGGGTGGTTCCGGCGGCGCGGTTCAGCGGGCTTGGAGGGGCTGGATGTCCGACTGCGGTGGCGTCAAAGGCGCCTATGGCGGTATGGCCCCGGGGTCGGGCGATCATGGTTGAGAGGACGGGAAACCGGCCCTGTCTACGTGCCCTTGATGCCCAACACCTCGTCCAGGTCGTAGCCCACCACTTCCTCGAGCTGGTCGTAGGTGCAGCTCTCAGGGGTCCGGTCGGGGCGCCAGCGGCGCCATCGGGCCGTGTGCCGGAACCTTCCTCCTTCACCGCCGTCCACGCTGTTGGTAAGGGTGTCGTACGCGACCTCGATCACCCGGTCGGGGCGCAGCGGCACCCACGACAGGTCCTTCTTGCCGGTCCAGCGGCTCTGCGCGCCGGGCAACCGGGCGCTCTCGTGGGCGGACTCCTCGGCCCAGGCGGCCCAGGGGTGGCCCTGCGGGTCGGGCATCCGCAGCGGTGCGAGCTCCTCGACCAGCTCGGCGCGCCGCTTCATGGGGAAGGCGGCGCACACGCCGACGTGCTGGAGGGCGCCGCGGGCGTCGTGCAGACCGAGCAGGAGTGATCCGACAATCGGACCGCTCTTGTGGAAACGGAAACCCGCGAGGACGACGTCGGCCGTACGCTCGTGCTTGATCTTGAACATGAGTCTGGCGTCGGGCCGGTAGGGGAGATCGAGGGGTTTGGCGATCACCCCGTCGAGCCCGGCGCCTTCGAACCGCTCGAACCACTCCTGCGCCAGCGCGGGGTCGGTGGTCGCGGGCGCGAGGTGAACGGGGGGCCGACAGGTGGAGAGTGCCCGGGTGAGCGCGGTACGGCGTTCGGCGAGGGGGGTGTCGAGGAACGCCTCGTCGCCGAGCGCGAGCAGGTCGAAGGCGACGAAGGACGCGGGTGTCGTTCCGGCGAGGAGTTTCACGCGCGAGGCGGCGGGGTGGATCCGCTCGGTCAGCCGGTCGAAGTCGAGCCGCCCGCCCTGAACGATCACGATCTCGCCGTCCACGACACAACGGGCGGGCAGGTTCTCCTTCAGGGCCGCCACCAGTTCGGGGAAGTACCGGGTCAGCGTCTTGCCCGTCCGGCTGCCGATCTCGACCTCGTCGCCGTCGCGGTGGACGATGGCGCGGAAGCCGTCCCATTTGGCCTCGTACTGCATGCCGGGCGGAATCCTGGCCACGGACTTGGCGAGCATGGGCTTCACGGGCGGCATCACCGGCAGATCCATGCCTCCGATTGTGCGTCGCCCCGTCCGGGCCCGCCCGGTGTGCGCACCCGCTCGGGCCCGCCTACCGTGGCGCTCATGGGTGCTGCCGGTAATGCGATCGAGCTGGACGCGGGCGGGCGGACGGTACGGCTGTCCAGTCCGGACAAGGTGTACTTCCCGGAGCGCGGCCTCACCAAGCGGAACGTGGCCGAGTACTACCTCGCGGTCGCCGACGGCATCACGCGCGCCCTGCGCAACCGGCCCACGACGCTGGAGCGGTTCCCGGACGGCGTGGAGGGCGAGTCCTTCTTCCAGAAGCGGGCACCGAAGAACCTGCCCGACTGGATCCCGACCGCCCACATCGCCTTCCCGAGCGGCCGCTCGGCCGACGAGATCTGCCCGACCGAGCCGGCCGCCGTGCTGTGGGCGGCGAACCTGGGCTGCCTCACCTTCCACCCCTGGCCGGTGCGCCGCGAGGACACCGACCGCCCCGACGAACTGCGCATCGACCTGGACCCGCAGCCGGGCACCGACTACCACCACGCGGTGGCGGCCGCCCACGAACTCCGGGTGCTGCTGGAGGAGCTGGGCCTGCGCGGCTGGCCCAAGACCTCGGGCGGCCGAGGGTTGCACGTCTTCGTGCCGATCGCACCGCGCTGGACGTTCACCGAGGTCCGACGGTGCGCGATCGCCCTGGGGCGGGAGTTGGAGCGCCGGATGCCGGGCAAGGTCACGACGGCGTGGTGGAAGGAGGAGCGCGGCGAGCGGATCTTCGTCGACTACAACCAGACGGCGCGCGACCGCACGATCGCCTCCGCCTACTCCGTCCGTCCCCGCCCTCACGCGCCGGTGTCGGCGCCCCTGCGCTGGGACGAGGTGGACGACGCGGAACCCCGGGACTTCGACATCGTGACGATGCCGGCCCGCTTCGCCGAACTGGGCGACCTGCACGCGGACATGGACGAGCACGCCTTCGTCCTCGACGCGGCACTGGAACTGGCGGAACGCCAGGAACGCGACCACGGCCTGGGCGACATGCCCTACCCGCCGGACTACCCGAAAATGCCGGGCGAGCCGAAGCGGGTCCAGCCGAGCCGTGCCAAACACGATTCCTGACGAGGGCCACCCGCCCGGACCGGACGTGTCCGCCTGATCCGCAGTCCTGCGAGGCGGGCATTTGCACGCCAGGCAAAAACAACACGAACGATCGTGTTGATGTTTCGCATCATCCTGCCGCCGAGCCACGCCATCGCTGGCATGGCCGTCACCGCCGCACGGCCGCCGCCTCCGGGTTCGTCCGGTCAACCGGTCGGCAGCGCGGGCGTCCGGCCGCGGCCACCTTGAGGAGATCCGGAGAATCAGGCATGCATCCCATGGCGTCACTCCTGAGCACCAGCCTCAACGTCACCGCCCACCTGGCCCCGTCGCTGGTCGGGCGCCGGGCCTTCGCGCTGTTCGTCCGGCCCCTGGGCCGCCCCCGGCTCCGTCCCGGGGAGGCGGACCTGATGGCGCGGGCCGAGACCAGGCAGCTGGTCGTACGGGGGACCCGCGTCACCACATACCGCTGGGGAGACGGAGACCGGCCCGTGCTGATCGTGCACGGGTGGTCATCCCGCGCCTCGCGGTTCGCCGGGCTCGTCGCAGCACTCCTGGAGCAGGGCCGTACGGTGATCGCCTTCGACACCCCCGGCCACGGGGAGTCCGCGGGCCGGGACTCCACGATCCTTGACTACCGGGCCGTCATCGGCCGACTGCACGCGGAGCACGGTGACTTCTCCGCCGTCGTCGCCCACTCATTCGGCGTGCTCGCCACGTTCTTCACGCTGCGGGACGGCGGCATACGGGCGGACCGCGTCGTCGCGCTCGGGGGCGTGGCCGACTTCGACTACTTCCTGAACCAGTTCTGCACCCGGCTGCGACTGGGCCGCCGGATCCGGTGGGCCCTGCGAGACCACATCGAGCACCGCATCTTCACCGGCGAACCGGACATCTGGCGGCGCCTCGACGCGAGTCGGCGCAGCCCGGACATCACGGCGCCGATCCTCCTCGTCCACGACACGGACGACGGCGTCGCCGCCCCCGCCCAGGCCCGCGAGATCGCCGCCGCGCGGCTCCCAGGCTCACCTGCTCGAGACCGCGGGCCTGGGCCACCGCCGGATCCTGTCCGACCCCCAGGTCATCGCGACGACGACCGCCTTCCTCACGGCGCCCCCGTACGAAGGCCCCGAGGCCGCCGCCCGCGCGTCCAGCGCCCCTCCCGCGGCTTCCGTCACGGCGCGCGCAGCGCGCGAGGCCGGCACGCCGGCGGGCACCCGATGACCACCACCGGCCCGGCGAGCTCCGAGGACGTACCGCAAAGCCGCCCATCCTCGCCCCGCCCCTCGTTCCGCTCTCCGGGCCCGGTTGCGCCCCCGGCCCCGGCTCCGGGGGCGGGCTCCACCGACGGGGGCGGGGCAAAGGCCCGGCGGGTCCTTCTGTCGGCCTGTCCCGCGACCTTCCTTGCGTTCCTCGACGCCACCGTCGTCAACGTGGCCTTCCCCCGATCTGCGCCGCGCTCCTGGCCGCCGCCGGGCGGCTCGCCGACGTCCTGGGCCGCCGCACCCTCTTCCTCGGCTCCACCCTCGCCTTCACGCTCACCTCCCTCGCCGCGAGCGCCGCCCCCTCCGCCGAGCTGCTGATCCTCGCCCGCGCCCTCCAGGGGGCGGCGGCCGCCGGGATGATCCCGGCCGCGCTCGGTCTCGTACTCGCCCGCACCCCGCCCGCCCGGCGGGCCGCGGCCCTGGGCGCGTGGAGCGCCGCCGGAGGGCTCGCCGCCGCCGTGGGCCCGACCGTCGGGGTCTGCTCGTCGGGGCGTGGGACTGGCGGGCGATCTTCCTGATCAACGTGCCGCTCGGCCTCCTCGTCTGCCGGGCCGCCGCCCGCACCGTGCCCCGGGACGTGCGTACCGGACGCCGGCTCCCCGACCCCGTCGGCACGGTCGCCCTCACCCTCGGCGTCGGCGGCGTGGTGACAGGCCTGTCCCAGGGCGAGGAACGGGGCTGGACCGACCCCGCGGTGCTCGCCCTCGTGGGCGGCGGAGCCCTGTCGGCCGCCGCCGCGCTGTACCGCGCGCGCCGCCACCCGGCCCCGGCGGTCGACCGCGACCTCTGGCGCGACCCGGTCTTCGCCCGCGCGAACGTCGGCGCCCTCCTGTTCGGGGCCGCCATGTACGCATGGCTTTTCACCCGG
Organism: Streptomyces sp. NPDC058701; assembly: GCF_042715295.1. NCBI lineage: Bacteria > Bacillati > Actinomycetota > Actinomycetes > Kitasatosporales > Streptomycetaceae > Streptomyces > Streptomyces sp. NPDC058701. Next base: position 210,447 of record NZ_JBHXSY010000005.1, read on the forward strand.
CCTTCCCACCTCATCGCCCGGTGGAACTACTCGGTCTTGGAGGCCGGTTTCGGCGTCACCCCGGGCACGCTGTTCGCGATGGCGGGTGCGCCGACCGTCGGCCGCCGCGTGCCGCCCCGTCTGCAAGGGGCGCCCTCGGCATAGCGGCCACGGCGGCCCTGCCGACCGGCCCCGGTGACCACTGGCGGGGCGCGTTCCTGCTCTCGGCGGTCACCGCGCTGGGAGCGGCCGCCACGGGCTGCTCGATGCGGGCCCGGAACGCCGGGGTCAGACGGGGGAGCTGAACGCGGTTGGCCGCTCCGGCAGTTCCGCCGGGGCGGCCGCGGCCGCCCGCAGCCGGTCGAGGATGCCTCGGCCGGCCCGCTCGTACGCCACCGGGTCCTCGCGCAGGACGGCCCGCGAGTTGGCCATCTCCATCAGCGCGATGATCTCGAAGGCCAGCTGCGGGACGTCCTGCGCGCCGAAGCCGTCGCGGAACCCGCCCGCCAGCCGCGCCTCGTCCAAGACCCCTTCCACGTACCGGGTCCAGTCGGCATCCGCTGTGGCGATCTCGTCGCGTACCGGGCCCGGGCGTGCGTCGAACTCGGCGGAGACGGCGTAGAAGAAGCAGCCGCCGGGGAAGACCCGGCTCCCCGAGTAGTCGAGCCAGTGCTCGCAGAGGCGCCACACCTTGGCGATGCCGGCCGGGTCCTCGCGGACGGGCCGGACGACCAGGTCCACGAACACGCTCACGGCGGCGCGGACGGTGGCGAGCTGCAGGTCCTCCTTGGAACCGAACAGGGCGAAGACGCCGCTCTTGCTCAGGCCCACTTCCGTCGCGATCTTCCCGAGGGACAGGCCTTCCAGCCCGTCCACGGAGGCGGTGCGCATCGTCCGGTCGAGCACGGTCCGCCGTGTCTGGTTACCGCGTTCCACGCGTCCGTCTGCCATGGACCCATCTTACCGAACGCACGGTCGTGCACTCTGTGGCCGACCGGTGTCAGTGGTGGGTGCGATGCTGGCCGGGGCCGCTGGATTCGGGCCCGTGACCAGGGATTGATCGGTCGTTGATCAGACGTCCATCCGCGCGGGTCAGTATCTCCGGCATGTCGATGAACACCACCAACGCTGCCACCACCGCCACATCCACCGCTTGGTACGAGCTCGCGCTGTGCGCTCAGACGGGCCCGGGCTTCTTCTTCCCCGAGCCCGGCTCGTCGCTGCGCGACGCGAAGCGGCTGTGCGGGGCGTGCGAGGGGCGGGCGGCGTGCCTGGAGTACGCCCTGGACAACGACGAGCGCTTCGGCGTCTGGGGCGGCCTCTCCGAGTCGGAACGCCTCATGCTGCGCCCGCGCCGCCGCTGATCAGGTCCGGGTCCCCTTGCCGCTGCGCCGCACCAGCCCGACCCGCAGCGCCAGCCCGTCATCCCCACCGCTCCACCCCTCCGCGGGCACCTTGTCGGGCACGACCCGCACGGGATAGTGCCCCCCGACGGGAGAAACGACCCCCCCGAACCGCGGATCTCCCGCGAACCAGATCCTGTCCGGGTGGTCGTTCTCCCGCTCCGCGAGCGCGATGGGAAACGGGATGATCCGATAGGTCGGCGAGAAGTCCTCCCGAAACGGGATGGCGATGGTCGCGGGACTACCCGTCGCACGGGCTGGGTGCAGGCACGGCAGCTCGCACCAGGGGTACGCCTGAAGGACCGCCGCTACACGATGGCGACGCCAGTAGGCGATGGCCGCCCAGGGAACCCAGGTGATGAACCCGATCGTGGACATGATGAAGAGGAGCGCGCCTTGCCTCATGAAGTCGAACCACAGGCAAGCCAGGGTGAACGCCAAAGGCAGGACAAGGCTCAGCAGCCCGACGGCTCGCCGACGGACCAGCCTCTTGTAGCCGACTGCCGTTGGCGGGTGGTCCCACGCCGCTTTGGTGAACTGGAGGGTCATCGGAGGACATCCAGGATGCGTGAGGTCATCGCGACGGGAGGGGGCGCGGGGTGTGGGTCGGTGAAGACGAGCGTGTGGGCGACCGCCTCAAGGATGTCGGCGTACGCCTCGTGATGCTGCACTGACGCGCTGGTGAGATCCAGGACGAGCACATGTCGGCCGCCTGGATGGATGGTTGCGATCCTGGCCTGGAACACCTCCCGCTCCGCGTCCGGCGGCGTCATGATCCCCGCAATCAGATAGCAGGGAAGCAATGAAGCCAGGTCGATGCACCTCCGAGCAGCCGCGTTCCACACGGGGGAGCGGGCGATGCCAAGCGCGGTCCTCGCAACGGCCACTTTCGGGTCGGGCTCATCTGCGAGTCGTGCGGTCAGGGAGAACAGCGAGGTGTTGACACCGATTGGCTCCTCCGGATGCAACCCGATCGCAGTGTGCACGACGTCGAGTCCATGGAGCCGGTCGAAGCCGTCCATGAGTTGAGTGAGCTCCTGTTGGGCGGCAGGGCTGTCCATGGCCTGAGTGATCGTGTCCAAGGCCGCCCGGTCCTCAGGTCCCAGGTCATGAAATCCCGGAGGTAGACGGAACCACAGGGGAGGCACGTCGTTCCCGCACATCAAGGCCTCATCACCGTCCAGAAGTGGCTGGATTTCGCAGCAGCCGAGGGTCCCTCATCCAGGACGCCTCGGGCACCGTCGACTGCTGTGGAACTCTGTTCGACCGCATCGCTGTCGTTGGTGTAGTCAAGGGTTGCGGTGATGGCGCCCACGCTGGCGACACCCACACCCACCCGGTCTCTGGTGCTTTGCGGCGATGCCCGCAACGCCCATGCGGCGAGCGGGTTCTCCACCTCGCGTAGCGTGTTGGCCGTCGACCAGGTCGTGCTGCGGAAGGCCGAGGCGCCCGGGGAGAGGGCCGTCAGGGCGCTCGCTTCCGGGGCTGCCGTCATGGCGGCCCGAGCCGCCGCCGTGCCGGCCTTGGCGCCTGAGGCGACCGCCGCGACGCCCGGGACCGAGCCCGCCGTATCGCCGAGAAGGGTCACCGCGCTCTTCCAGAAGTCCGCGTCGAACTCGCCCTTCGTCGCCCCGTCCACCAGCGGTTTGCGGAACTTCGGATCCGCCAGGTGCGTCGTGAGCGCCGCCAGGGACAGGCCCCCGGCGACCAGCATCACCGCCAGGCCCGCCGGCGGGCAGAAGAGGGCCACCCCGGCCCCGATCGCGCCCAGGATCGCCGAGGCGTTCGACAGCGCGTCCCCCGGGTCGTCCGTGATCTTGCGCCAGAGCGAGGCCATCGCGCCCGGTTCCTTCGGCGCCAGCCGGTCCGCGGCCGCGTCCAGGGTCTGGGCGATCCTGCGGGCGGCCGCGCCGTGTTCCGAGGCGAGCTCCCGGGCCAGGCGGCGGGCGTCCGCCAGGGTCTGCTCCGTTTTCGCGGCGGCGGCCTGGACTTCGTACCGGGCCGCCAGCGCGCGGTGCGCGACCAGGGTGTCGTGCCACGAGGTGAGCCGTCGGGCGGCCTCCGCGAGCGAGGTGTGGGCCGAGCCCAGGTAGCGGGGGAGGTCCGTGGAGAGGGAGGCGCGGAACGCCGTGGCGGCCTCGCCCTGCCAGGCCGCACTGTGGGCGACGAGCGACTGCATGATCCGGGACGCCTCGCCGAGCGAGGCCGCCGAGGCGGAGAGCTTCTTCGCCAGGGCGAGCACGGCCGCCGGATTGCCTGGAGCGGGGTCGAAGCCCAGCGCGCCGTGCTCAGCCACGGGAGGACCGCGCCGCCTCGCGGAAGGCCGCGCGGATCGCCTTCTCCAGCTCCGCGTACTCCGCGGCGCTGCGGTCCACGCCCTCGCGCACCGCCTTGACGCGCTTGGTCAGCTCACGGGCGCCGTAGGACCATCTCTCCTGGAAGCCGTCGCAGGCCTTGTCCAGGTCCGCGGTCCCCAATTGGTCGGCCCGTACGTGGTCCAGGGCGCGCCGGGCCTCCCGAAGGGAGACCAGGGAGGAATCCAGGGCACGGGTCAAGCGGGTCAGCTGGTCGATGTCCACCTGGAGCGAGGTCATGACGCGAAACCCTGGCAGAGCACGGCTCTGCCAGGGCAATCGGCATCACTCGGCCGAGCGAGCGGAAACCGGTCAGCCCTTGCGGGCCGCGATGCGTGCCGCGCGGGCGGCCAGGCGCTCGTCGAACTTGCGGGCCTCGGAGTCCAGGCCGTTCATGAACAGGCCGAGCTCCTCCTGGGCCTGCTGGCCGTCGGGGCCCAGGCCGTCGATGTCCATGATCTTCAGGAAGCGGATCACGGGGCTCAGCACGTCGTCGTGGTGGATCCGCAGGTTGTAGACCCCGCCGATCGCCATCTGCGCGGCCATCCGCTCGAAGCCGGGCATCCCGTGTCCGGGCATCCGGAAGCCGACGACGACGTCCCGCACGGCCTGCATGGTGAGGTCCGGGGCGAGCTCGAAGGCCGCGCCCAGCAGGTTGCGGTAGAAGATCATGTGCAGGTTCTCGTCCTGCGCGATGCGGGCCAGCATCCGGTCGCAGACCGGGTCACCGGACTGGTGTCCGGTGTTGCGGTGCGAGATGCGGGTCGCGAGCTCCTGGAACGCCACGTACGCGACCGAGTGCAGCATCGAGTGGCGATTGTCGGACTCGAAGCCCTCCGACATGTGCTGCATCCGGAACGCTTCCAGCTTGTCCGGGTCCACCGCGCGCGACGCCAGCAGGTAGTCGCGCATCACGATGCCGTGGCGGCCCTCCTCGGCCGTCCAGCGGTGCACCCAGGTGCCCCACGCGCCGTTGCGCCCGAAGAGGGACGCGATCTCGTGGTGGTAGCTGGGCAGGTTGTCCTCGGTCAGCAGGTTCACGACCAGCGCGATCTTGCCGATCTCGGTGACCTTGGACTGCTTCGGGTCCCAGGCCTCGCCGTCCTCGAAGAACGCGGGGAAGTTCCGGCCGTCGGCCCACGGGACGTAGTCGTGGGGCATCCAGTCCTTGGTGACCTGCAGATGCCGGTTGAGCTCCTTTTCGACCACCTCTTCCAGCGCGAACAGCAGCTTGGCGTCCGTCCACGCCTCCGAGCTGCCGAGGTGGGGAGAGGTGATCGTCACGGGTACTCCTGAGTGCAAAGCGAATTACCTACGGTTCCGTAGCTTACGGACTCGTAGGTTAAGCGCGGCATCAAGGAGAGCCAAGCCCCACGGGAGGGTGTGTCCGGTTACGTCTAGTTATCTATGCAGTGTGAGCGCGTCTGGATGGGCTATTCCGGGGGCAAAGTCATGCCGGAACATGACCCTCCGCGTCCACTTCGGGTCTGCTTTTCGCGCCCCGGGGCCCGGTCGCCCGCGTGGCCGACGTCGGCCGCACCGCCGATCCGGCGCTTCGGCCCGCCCCCGTCCGGGTGCTCCACCCGGACGGACTCGAAGCTGCCTGGAAATAGCATGAGAAGTCAGCAAGTACGGGCACAAGTAGTAGAACTGCGAACGAGGTTGGGCTACGGTCGGTAGCGCAAGTCTCACACGGGGCGACGCCGTGGCCTTGCGCGAGCACTCCGGGACCGCACCGGTCTTCGATCACACCGCCGTCGATCACACCCATACTTGGAGCAGCACGATGACGGGCACTCTCCGTGGCCTGAGCCCGGTCCGCGAGGTCCTGCAGATACCGCCCGAGGCGGAAAAGCTGAACTACTCGATAGGACTGCACGGCAGCGCCTATTGCGCGGGCACCGCGCGATCCGTGGTCCGGCCCCTGATCACCCGGCACGGTCTGACCGACCTGCGCGATGCCGCAGCCCTCGCGGCGTCCGAACTCGTCGCGTGCGCGCACCGGTTCACACCCGACACGGAGATGGTACTCACCGTTCGCTGGCAGTTCGACGCTCTGCGGATCGTCGTTTACGACCAGCACCCGGCGCACTCCTCGCCCGAGGCGCGCGAGGAGTGCCGGAGGCGCCGCAACCGCGGGATGTGGCTGTTGGCCGCGACCGTCGAGACCTGCGGCGGGGACTGGGGACTCACCCCCGTCCTCACCGCCACCGGTGGCACCAAGTCCTGGGCCTTACTGCCCCGCCAAGTGAGGTGAGGTCACCCCGTACGGTTCGGGCCGGGTCTCACCGCGCCGGGCCGGGCCGTACGGGGTGACCCCGATGCCGGTGGCGAAGCGGCCGGGACGGCGGCGTGTCCGGTCCATGACCACGAGCCGGGGCTGAGGTGCGAGAACAGGGGGGGGGCCGTCGCCCCCCCAGCGGTCATCCGTGCCACAGCTCCTCCCGGACCTCCTCCGCCGTGGTCGCGCGCAGCTCGCCGTCCAGCAGCAGCCACCGGGTGACCCCGATCGACTCCAGGAACGGCACGTCGTGGCTGGCCACGACGAGCGAGCCCTCGTACGAATCCAGCGCGTCCGTCAGCTGCCGCACGCTCGCCAGGTCCAGGTTGTTCGTGGGCTCGTCCAGCATCAGCAGCTGCGGAGCGGGCTCCGCCAGCAGGAGCGCCGCCAGCGCCGCGCGGAAACGCTCGCCGCCCGACAGGGTGCCGGCCGGCCGGTCCGCGCGGGCTCCCCGGAAGAGGAAGTGCGCGAGCCGCGCCCGGATCACGTTGTTCGTGGCGTGCGGGGCGAACCGCGCCACGTTCTCCACCACCGAACGACTGTCGTCCAGCACGTCCAGGCGCTGCGGCAGGAACCGTGTCGACACGTGCGTCACGGCCTCGCCGGAGATCGGCTCCAACTGCCCGGCGATCGTGCGCAGCAGGGTGGTCTTGCCCGAACCGTTGCGTCCCACCAGCGCGATCCGCTCCGGACCGCGCAGCTCCCACTCACCCCGTACGGCTGCCCCGTGGGCCGGCCGCAGGTCGCTCAAGGTCAGCACGCGCCGCCCCGGCGGCACCCGGGTCGCGGGGAGTTCGATCCTGATCTCGTCGTCGTCGCGCACCGCCTCCACCGCCTGGTCCAGGCGCTCCCGCGCCTGGGTCAGCTTCTCGGCGTGCATGATGCGGTGCTTGCCGGCCGACTCCTGCGCCGCCCGCTTCCGGGCGCCCATGACGATCTTCGGCTCGCGCTTGTTCTCGTACATCTTCTGGCCGTACCGCTTGCGCCGCGCCAGTTTGACCTGGGCGTCGGCCAGTTCGCGCTTCTGTCGCTGTACGTCGGCCTCGGCGACGCGGACCATGCGCTCGGCCGACTCCTGCTCGGCGGCGAGCATCTCCTCGTAGTCCGTGAAGTTCCCGCCGTACCAGTGGACTTGCCCGTCACGCAGGTCGGCGATCTGGTCGACCCGCTCCAACAGCTCGCGGTCGTGGCTGACCAGGACCATCACCCCGGTCCACGATTCGACCGCCGCGTAGAGGCGGCCGCGGGCCCGCAGGTCGAGGTTGTTGGTGGGCTCGTCGAGCAGCAGCACGTCGGGCCGGGCGAGCAGCAGGGCGGCCAGCCGCAGCAGGACGCACTCGCCGCCCGAGAGCTCGCCGACCGTGCGGTCCAGGCCGATCCGGGCGAGCCCGAGCCGGTCGAGCGTCGCCACGGCCCGTTCCTCCACGTCCCAGTCGTCGCCGACGGCGGTGAAGTTCGCCTCGGTGGCCTCGCCCGCCTCGATGGCGTGCAGGGCCGTGCGGGCGGTACGGATGCCGAGCGCCTCGTCGACGCGCAGCGCGGTGTCGAGGGTGACGTTCTGCGGGAGGTGGCCGACCGAACCCGCTACGGACACTTCGCCGTCGGAGGGGGTCAGTTCGTCAGCGATGAGCTTCAACAGGGTGGACTTGCCGCAGCCGTTGAGCCCGATCAGGCCGGTGCGGCCGGGGCCGACGGAGAGGTGCAGTCGGTCGAAGACGGGAGTGCCGTCGGGCCAGTCGAAGGAGAGGGAGGAGCAGGTGATGAAGGGAGAGGAATGGCTCATGGAGGCCTCCAGGTTGCGTGAGTGGTGCGTGCAACGCGGGGAGACAGCCGTCGGCGGACGATGGCGGCGAACGCCAGGGCGGGTCGGTGTCTCGAACCTCAGACGAGCAATGTCCTGCTCCGTTTCGGCGGCGATGGGGCGTCTACGAAGCTACGGGCGGCCGGGGGCGGCCGCAAGCGAATTGGCGCGGGGGTGCGGTCGGTGGTCAGCGGGTGTCCCGCAAGCTCAGCAGGTGTCCCGCATCAGCTCGGCCAGGCTGTGGTCCATGTCGAGGTACAGGTGCTCCAGGCCGGGAGGCACCACGGCCGAGGCCCGCTCGAGGAAGCGGTGCAGTTCGGCGGTCACCATCAGGACGATCGCCACCCCCTCGGGCGCGTGGAACTCGATCGTCGTCCGGTCGGCGTCGTACGGGCGCACGCGCACGTCGCCGCTGCCCGACGGGCGGTCCAGCCCGGACTCCAGCAGCTCGCGGGCGAAGGTCCAGGAGATCTCGATGCCCTCCAGCGTGGCCGGGGCGGGGAAGGCCATGCGGACGGCGAACGGATCCGACCGGTCGTAGCAGAGGGTGACGGGCACGGTCTCGACCTTCGGCGCCGTGGCGACCAGACGGGCCTGCACGGCCTGCTCGATGACAGTGATCAAGGCACACTCCCTTGCGGCGGATCTGCTGCCGGGCTGTGGGTGGAACCCGGCAACCCGATAGACGCCGGAATCGGCAATTCCGTGCATGGTGGGTGACGTGACCTGTGTCACCGATTGGCCGGAAGTTTTCTGTGTGATCGCACAGAGTGACCAGGTGGGAGAGGTGGCGGAAGGACGCCGCGGGCCGTCGCGGGCCGCGGAGCGGTCCGAGAAGGGCCGGTTACCGCTCACTCGACAGGCCCAAGCACGGGTCAGGGCCGGGTGCGGGCGCGCGGGAGCGGTGGCGGGGACGCGCCCTGGACGGCGGATCGGGGGTGCGTTAGCTTCCGGCGCCATGAGACTTCTGGGATTAGGGGTGAGCGTGGGAGCCGCGGCACTGCTGGTGGGGGTGCTGGCGGCCCCCGCGCAGGCGGGTGCGGACCGGGCCGGTGGAGAGGTGCTGGGTGCCGAGCTGGCGAGGGCCGCCGCCGCGGGCCGGACCGGGGCCGGGGCCGTGGGAGGCGGGCCGGACGGGTACGGCCGGCCCGGCGTGGGCTGGGCGCTGAAGGAGACCGGCGAGAGCGCGAGGGCATCCCGCTTCCGCGGGCTGGCCGCCGTCAGCCGGACCACCGCCTGGGTGGCCGGTTCCAAGGGACGGGTGCTCCGCACCGTGGACGGCGGCCGCAGCTGGCGGGACGTCTCGCCACCGGGCGCCGTCGCGGAGGGGCTGGAACTCCGCGACGTGGAGGCCTTCGACTCCCGGCGGGCGGTCGCCCTGTCCATCGGCGAGGGCGAGGCCTCCAGGGTGCTGCGCACCGACGACGGCGGCGTCACCTGGTCCGAGACCTTCCGCAACTCCGACCCGCGCGCCTTCTACGACTGCCTGACCTTCTTCGACGCCCGGCACGGCCTGGCGATGAGCGACCCGGTGGACGGCAAGTTCCGCATCCTGTCGACGGACGACGGCGGCCGGAGCTGGCGGGTGCTGCCGGACACGGGCATGCCGCAGGCGCTGCCGGGCGAGGCGGGCTTCGCCGCGAGCGGCCAGTGCCTGGTCGCCGCGGGTTCGCGGGACGTCTGGCTGGCCACCGGCGGCGGGGCGACGGCGCGGGTCCTGCACTCCGCCGACCGCGGCCTGACCTGGAGAGTCGCCGAATCCACCCTCCCCGCCGGCGACCCGGCGCGCGGGGTCTTCGCCCTCGCCTTCCGCGACCGTACGAGGGGACTCGCGGTCGGCGGTGACTACCGCACCGGCGAAGCCTCGCCGCAGGCCGCGGCCCGCTCCGCCGACGGCGGACGCAGCTGGCGACAGGCGTCGACCCCGCCTCCGGCGTACCGGTCGGGAGCGGCCTGGTACCCGTACGGGGCGGGCACCGCCCTGGCGGTGGGGCCGACCGGCACGGACGTCACCGCGGACGGGGGCCGCACCTGGCGGCCGCTGGAGGCGGGGTCGTTCGACACGGTCGCCTGCGCCCCCGACGGCGGCTGCTGGGCGGCGGGCGAGAAGGGCCGGGTGGGCCGCCTGGAGCGGGGGTGAGGGGCGGGGGCCGGTAACCCGGGCGGGTCCGATCGGGCGGGGTCCGGCGGCGGACCCCGCCCCCCCTACACCGCCGGGTGCTCGCGGACCGTCGACAGGTCCGCCGAGGTCTTCGTCGCGATGAACTCCGTGATGCGGTACGCGCAGACGCCCGCCACGGTGAAGGGGTCCTCGGCGGCGATCTTCTCGATCTCCCCGCGGGAGACACCGCCCGCCAGGATGACACCCCCGTCGCGCGGGACCTTGCGGCCCGACGCGAGGAAGATCCCGGCGGCGTAGTAGCCGTCCAGCCAGGCGATGTGGGCGTCCATCTCGTCCTCGACGGCTTCGATGGGCGCGGTGTAGGTGAGCTCCATGACGAACATGATCGCCAGGCTACTCTCGCACCATCATGACGAGTGTGAAGACCCCCGCCGACGAGGCCGAGGCCCGGGCGATACAGGACGAACTACGCCATCAGGTCGTGCTCACCGAGCCCGGCCCACCGCCCGGGCTCGGACTGGTCGCCGGCGTGGACGTCGCCTACGACGACGCCCGGGACCTGGTCGCCGCCGCGGCCGTGGTGCTCGACGCCGCCACCCTGGAGGTGGTCGAGGAGACCACCGCCGTCGGGCGGGTCAGCTTCCCGTACGTGCCCGGGCTGCTGGCCTTCCGCGAGCTGCCGACCGTACTGGCCGCCCTGGACGCGCTCACCACCGCGCCGGGCCTCGTCGTCTGCGACGGCTACGGGCTGGCCCACCCCCGCGGCTTCGGCCTGGCCTGTCACCTCGGGGTGGTGACCGGGCTCCCGTCCATCGGGGTCGCGAAGAACCCGTTCACCTTCACGTACGGGGAACCGGGCGCCCGGCGGGGCGACGCGGCCGCGCTGCTCGCGGCCGACGGCGCGGAGGTCGGGCGGGCACTGCGGACCCAGGACGGGATCAAGCCCGTCTACGTATCCGTCGGGCACCGGGTCTCGCTGGACAACGCCTGCGCGCACGCCCTGGCGCTCAGCCCCCGCTTCCGGATCCCGGAGACCACCCGGCACGCCGATTCCCTGTGCCGCCGGGCGCTGAAGGAAGCCGGCTGAGGCCGGCCTGTCGGCCGGGCGGCCCGCCCGGGCTGCCCGGCCGGCCCCCCGCCCTCAGCGGGCGTCCGCCACCCGGAAGGTGATTCCGGCCTTCTGGAGGCGGGGGATGAGCGCGTCGCCCATCGCCACCGCCGTCGTCAGCTGACCGGCGGCGTCCGGGAGGGCGTCGTACGCCAGGCAGAGCGCGGACTCCGCCAGCATCTTCGCGGTCTCCCCGTACCCCGGGTCGCCGCCCGAGACCTCGGTGAACACGCGCCGCCCGCCCCCCTCGCCCACGAACCGCACCGTGAACCAGCTGCGCGCCCGCCGCTCCGCGTCCGGTCCGCGGCCCGGCTCCCAGCGGTTCATCAGCCAGCGCCGGGCGGGCGCGACCTGGGCGAGAGCCACCGTCGCGCCGATCGCCGCCGTACCGCCCACGGCGACGGGAAGGTGCTTGACGGAGGCGTAGTGCCGGTAGCGGAAGTCCGGTCCGTACCGTTCCAGCGCGGCGGCCGAGCGGGCCACGATCGCGGGGTCCAGCGTGGGCAGCGGGAGCGCCCAGGTGCCGGTCTCCCTGCTGTACCGGGGTGTCCCGGCCGGTCCGCGGGCCCGGCGCTCGAACCGCCGCGGCTCGTGCAGCCGGCGGGCGCGCGCGGCCGCGAGGGTCTGCGGGCCGCGGCTCAGCGCGGTGAGCGCCGAGGTGAGGGTGCCGCCGGAGAAGAGGGCGTTGGACCGGACGAACCCGTCGACGTGCAGCGGTACGCCCTCGGGAAGCTGTCCGACGGTGAAGTAGGCCCCCAGGTCGGCCGGGATCGAGTCGAAGCCGCAGGCGTGGACGAGCCGGGCACCGGTCTCACGGGCCCGAGCGTCGTGCTCGACGTACATCCGGTCCACGAACTCCGGCTCGCCGGTGAGGTCCACGTAGTCGGTCCCGGACTCGGCGCAGGCGGCGACGAGTTCGGCTCCGTACCAGATGTACGGGCCCACGGTCGTGGCCAGGACCCTTGTGGAGGCGGCCAGTTCGCGCAGGGCGTCGGTGTCGCTCGCGTCCGCGGCGATGAGCGGAAGGTTCGCGCACGCCGGGTCGATCGCGGTGAGCCGCTCGCGCAGCAGCTCCAGTTTCGCCGTGTTCCGGCCGGCGAGGGCCCAGCGGCAGCCCGCGGGGGCGTGCGCGGCGAGGTACTCGGCGGTGAGCGCCCCCACGAAGCCCGTGGCGCCGTAGAGCACCACGTCGTACGTTCGTTCCTGGTCCATCCCGCGCACTCCTTCGTCCGGCACCGCGTCCTCTGGCTGCTGTCGCCCGCCGAGGCTAGCGTGCCCGTACGGGCGGCCGTGAGGGCGGTTCCGGGCGGGCGGGCGGGCGGTCGAACGGCCGTGCCCCGGGGACGGTCACGTTCAGGGCGGCCGCGGTCACGCCGGAAGGAACGTCGGTCCGGCCGGAGATCCGGACGCCGAACGGGCCGGCCCCGGGCGCCTGGGGCACCTGTACCCAGCCGCACGTGGCTTGATCGGGGAGGTGGGGCATCCGGTTCTCGGGCTCGGCCCGGTCCACCACCCCTGTCCACCCCGATCGGGGCAGACTGCTAAGCGCTTGCTCGCCCAAGGGCTTGTGCAGAGCGCGGCGCGTTCCTAGCATCACTGGTGTTACATCAGTTGTGTCACACAGTCGCAGACCAGAAACGCTGGGGGCCCGATGGCAGTGACAGGGAACGGCCCGCTCTCCGGGGTGCGCGTCGTCGAACTGGCGGGCATCGGTCCGGGCCCGTTCGCCGCCATGCTCCTCGCCGACCTGGGGGCGGACGTCGTACGGGTGGACCGGCCGGGCGGCGGCGGGCTGGCGGTCAACCCCGCGTACGACGTCACCAACCGCAACAAGCGTTCCGTCCTGCTCGACCTCAAGTCGGCCGGGGGCCCGGACCGCGTCCTGGACCTCGTCGAGCGGGCCGACGTGCTCGTCGAGGGGTTCCGCCCGGGGGTCGCCGAGCGGCTCGGCGTCGGCCCGGCCCAGTGCCACGCGCGCAACCCGGCGCTGGTGTACGGCCGGATGACCGGCTGGGGCCAGGACGGCCCGCTGGCCCACACCGCCGGGCACGACATCGCGTACATCGCCGTGACGGGGGCGCTGGGCATGATCGGCGATCCGGACGCGCCCCCGGCCGTTCCCGCCAACCTGGTCGGGGACTACGCGGGCGGCTCGCTCTACCTGGTCATCGGTGTCCTCGCCGCCCTCCAGCACGCGCGTGCCACCGGAACCGGCCAGGTGGTCGACGCGGCCATCGTGGACGGCGCCGCCCACCTCACCGCGATGATCCACGGCATGATGGCGGCCGGCGGCTGGCAGGACCGGCGCGGGGCGAACCTCCTCGACGGCGGCTGCCCCTTCTACGGCACCTACGAGACCTCCGACGGGCAGTACATGGCGGTCGGCGCCCTGGAGCAGCAGTTCTACGACACGTTCACCGAGCTGCTCGGCATCGCGGACCGGGCCCCCGCCCGCAAGGACCTCGCCCGGTGGGGCGAGCTGCGCGAGGCCGTCGCCGAGCGCTTCCGGACCCGTACGCGCGCCGAGTGGACGGCGGTCTTCGAGGGGACCGACGCCTGCGTCGCGCCCGTGCTCTCGCTGCGCGAGGCGCCGGACCACCCGCACCTCGCCGCCCGCGGCACCTTCACCGACTTCGGAGGGATCGTCCAGCCCGCACCGGCGCCGCGGTTCTCGGCGACCCCCGGCGCCGTGACGAGCGGCCCGGCCCTGCCGGGCGCGCACACCGCCTCGGTGGCCGCCGACTGGGGCGTGCCGGCCCTGCTGGAGTCGGAGGCCGCAGGGCGGGAATCCGCAGGGCGGGAATCCGCAGAGCAGAAATCCGCAGGGCAGTCCGCAGGGCGGGCGTCCGCGGCGCGGCAACCCGGGGAGGAGGGCTGATGGAGCTGTCCGTGATGCTCGACGACGCGGGCGCTCCGCGCCGCGCCGCCGACGGGGCGGCGGCCCTGGAGCCGGCACGCGCCGAGGCCTTCCGCGAGGCGGGCGTCACCCCGCTCAACGTCATGCCGGCCGGCCCCGAGCCGGCCCGGCTGATCGAAACCGTCAGGAACTGGCTTTAAGGAGCCGATCCATGCAGCGCCAGATCTTCGACGCCGACCACGAGGCGTTCCGCGAGACCGTCCGCACCTTCCTCGCCAAGGAGGTGCTGCCGCACTACGAGCAGTGGGAGAAGGACGGCATCGTCAGCCGGGAGGCGTGGCGCGCCGCCGGCCGCCAGGGCCTGCTGGGCCTGGCCGTCCCGGAGGAGTACGGGGGCGGCGGCAACCCCGACTTCCGGTACGCGGCCGTGATCGCCGAGGAGTTCACCCGGGCGGGCGCCCCCGGACTCGCCATCGGGCTGCACAACGACATCATCGGCCCGTACCTGACCTCGCTGGCCACCGAGGAGCAGAAGCGCCGCTGGCTGCCCGGCTTCTGTTCCGGCGAGACCATCACGGCCATCGCGATGACCGAGCCGGGCGCCGGCTCCGACCTCCAGGCGATCCGTACGACCGCCGAGGACCGCGGAGACCACTGGGTGCTGAACGGTTCGAAGACCTTCATCTCCAACGGCATCCTCGCCGACCTGGTCGTCGTGGTCGCGAAGACCACCCCCGAGGGCGGGGCGCACGGCCTGTCGCTGCTCGTCGTCGAGCGCGGCGCGGAGGGCTTCGAGCGCGGCCGCAACCTCGACAAGATCGGGCAGAAGGCCCAGGACACCGCCGAGTTGTTCTTCCACGACGTGCGCGTGCCCAAGGAGAACCTGCTCGGCGAGCTGAACGGCGCCTTCGTCCACCTGATGACCAACCTCGCGCAGGAGCGGATGGGCATCGCGATGGCGGCCATCGCCGCCTCCGAGCACCTGCTGGAGATCACCACGCGGTACGTGAAGGAGCGCGAGGCCTTCGGGCGTCCGCTGGCCAAGCTCCAGCACATCCGGTTCGAGATCGCGGAGATGGCCACCGAGTGCGCCGTCACCCGTACCTTCCTCGACCGGTGCATCGCCGACCACACCGCGGGCGAACTCGACCACGTCCACGCCTCGATGGCCAAGTGGTGGGCGACCGAGCTCCAGAAGCGGGTCGCCGACCGCTGCCTGCAACTCCACGGCGGATACGGCTACATGAGCGAATACCGGGTGGCGCGCGCCTTCGTCGACGGCCGCATCCAGACCATCTACGGCGGTACGACCGAGATCATGAAGGAGATCATCGGCCGTTCCCTCCTCGGCTGACCCGACCCCGCCGGCTTCCCCGGCCTCCACCAGCATCCTGCGAAAGGCTTGACCAGTGAGCACCGAAGCTTACGTATACGACGCGATCCGCACCCCGCGCGGGCGCGGCAAGGCCAACGGCGCCCTCCACGGCACCAAGCCGATCGACCTGGTCGTCGGCCTCATCCACGCCCTGCGCGAGCGCAACCCCGGACTGGACCCCGCCGCCATCGACGACATCGTGCTCGGCGTGGTCGGCCCGGTCGGCGACCAGGGCTCCGACATCGCCCGGATCGCGGCCATCGCGGCCGGGCTCCCGGACACCGTCGCGGGCGTCCAGGAGAACCGCTTCTGCGCCTCCGGCCTGGAAGCCGTCAACATGGCCGCCGCCAAGGTCCGCTCCGGCTGGGAGGACCTGGTCCTCGCCGGTGGCGTGGAGTCGATGTCCAGGGTGCCGATGGCCTCCGACGGCGGTGCCTGGTTCGCCGACCCGATGACGAACTGGGACACCGGCTTCGTGCCCCAGGGCATCGGCGCGGACCTGATCGCCACCATCGAGGGCTTCTCCCGGCGCGACGTCGACGAGTACGCGGCCCTCTCCCAGGAGCGCGCCGCCGCGGCGGTCAAGGACGGCCGGTTCGCCGGGTCCGTCGTCCCGGTCACCGACCGCAACGGCCTGGTCGTCCTGGACCACGACGAGTTCATCCGCCCCGGCACCACCGCGGACACCCTGGCCCGGCTGAAGCCGTCCTTCGCGGACATCGGCGACCTCGGCGGATTCGACGCCGTCGCCCTGCAGAAGTACCACTGGGTGGAGAAGATCGACCACGTCCACCACGCGGGCAACTCATCCGGCATCGTCGACGGTGCCTCGCTCGTCGCCATCGGCTCCCGCGAGGCGGGGGAGCGGGGCGGCCTGCGGCCGCGCGCCCGGATCGTCTCGGCGGCGGTCTCCGGCTCCGAGCCGACCATCATGCTCACCGGCCCCGCCCCGGCCACCCGCAAGGCCCTGGCGAAGGCCGGCCTGACCATCGACGACATCGACCTGATCGAGATCAACGAGGCGTTCGCGGGCGTCGTGCTCCGCTTCGTCAAGGACATGGGCGTCTCGCTGGACAAGGTCAACGTCAACGGCGGCGCCATCGCGCTGGGCCACCCGCTCGGCGCCACCGGCGCGATGATCCTCGGCACCGTCATCGACGAGCTGGAGCGCCAGGACAAGCGCTACGGCCTCGTCACCCTCTGCGTCGGCGGCGGCATGGGCGTCGCCACCATCGTCGAACGCCTGTAGCCGTGCGGCGCGGCGAACGCGCCGATCCCGCGTAGCGCCCGGGCCGACTCCCGGCCCCTTCTGCCCCGGCCCCGCCGAACGAGACTCCACGGAGAGACCCACCCATGACCGAGACCCGAACCATCCGCTGGGAACAGGACGAGACCGGTGTCGTCACCCTGATCCTCGACGACCCCGACCAGTCCGCCAACACGATGAACCAGGCCTTCAAGGACTCCATCGCCGCGATCGCCGACCGCGCGGAGGCCGAGAAGGACTCCATCCGCGGCCTCATCTACACCTCGGCCAAGAAGACCTTCTTCGCGGGCGGCGACCTCAAGGACATGGTCCGGCTGGGACCCGAGCACGCGCAGCTCGCCTTCGACACCGGTACCGCGATCAAGGCCTCGCTGCGCCGCATCGAGACCCTCGGCAAGCCCGTGGTCGCCGCCATCAACGGCGCGGCCCTGGGCGGCGGTTACGAGATCGCCCTGGCCTCCCACCACCGCGTCGCCCTCGACGCGCCCGGCTCCAAGATCGGCCTGCCGGAGGTCACCCTCGGACTCCTGCCGGCCGGCGGCGGTGTCACCCGCACGGTGCGGCTCATGGGCATCGCCGACGCGCTGCTGAAGGTCCTGCTGCAGGGCACCCAGTACAACCCGCAGCGCGCCCTGGAGAACGGCCTGGTCCACGAACTGGCCGCCACGCGCGAGGAGATGCTCGACAAGGCCCGGGCCTTCATCGACGCGAACCCCGAGTCGAAGCAGCCGTGGGACGTGCCCGGCTACCGGATCCCGGGTGGCACGCCGTCCAGCCCGCGGTTCGCCGCGAACCTGCCGGCCTTCCCGGCCAACCTGAAGAAGCAGCTGAACGGAGCCCCGTACCCGGCCCCGCGCAACATCCTGGCCTGCGCCGTCGAGGGCTCACAGGTGGACTTCGAGACCGCGCTGACCATCGAGGCCCGCTACTTCACCGAGCTGGTCACCGGCCAGACCGCCAAGAACATGATCCAGGCGTTCTTCTTCGACCTCCAGGCCGTCAACGCCGGCCGCAGCCGCCCCCAGGGCGTCGAGCCGCGCACGGTCCGCAAGGTCGCCGTCCTCGGCGCGGGCATGATGGGCGCGGGCATCGCGTACTCCTGCGCCCGGGCCGGCATCGAGGTCGTCCTCAAGGACGTCACCGCCGAGGCGGCCGCCAAGGGCAGGGCGTACTCCGAGAAGCTGCTCGACAAGGCCGTCTCGCGCGGCCGTACGACCGAGGCGCAGCGCGCCGAGCTGCTCGGCCGGATCACCGCGACCGCAGACACCGCCGACCTGGCGGGCTGCGACGCCGTCATCGAGGCGGTCTTCGAGGACACCGCCCTCAAGCACAAGGTGTTCCAGGAGATCCAGGACGTCATCGCGCCCGACGCGCTGCTGTGCTCCAACACCTCCACCCTGCCGATCTCCGGCCTCGCGGAGGGCGTGAAGCGGCCGGCGGACTTCATCGGGCTGCACTTCTTCTCGCCCGTGGACAAGATGCCGCTGGTCGAGATCATCAAGGGGGAGCAGACCGGCGACGAGGCCATCGCCCGCGCCTTCGACCTGGTCCGCCAGATCAACAAGACGCCGATCGTGGTCAACGACTCGCGCGGCTTCTTCACCTCGCGCGTCATCGGCCAGTTCATCAACGAGGGCGTGGCGATGGTCGGAGAGGGCATCGAGCCCGCCTCCGTCGAGCAGGCCGCGGCTCAGGCCGGCTACCCGGCCAAGGTGCTCTCCCTGATGGACGAGCTGACGCTCACCCTGCCGCGAAAGATCCGCAACGAGACCCGCAAGGCCTTCGAGGCCGAGGGTCGCACCTGGGCCGAGCACCCGGCGGACACCGTCATCGACCGGATGGTCGACGAGTTCGGCCGGCCCGGCCGCAGCGGTGGGGGCGGCTTCTACGCGTACGACGAGGCGGGCAAGCGCGCCGGCATCTGGCCGGGCCTGCGCGAGCACTTCACCAAGCCCGGGTACGAGATCCCCTTCGAGGACATGAAGGAGCGGATGCTCTTCTCGGAAGCCCTCGACTCGGTCCGCTGCCTCGACGAGGGCGTGCTGACCTCGGTCGCCGACGCCAACATCGGCTCCATCATGGGCATCGGCTTCCCGGCCTGGACGGGCGGCGTGCTCCAGTACGTCAACGGCTACGAGGGCGGCCTGGCGGGCTTCGTGGCCCGTGCCCGCGAGCTGGAGGCGGCGTACGGCGAGCGGTTCGCCCCGCCCGCCTCGCTGGTGGCGAAGGCTGAGCGGGGAGAGACGTACGCGGACTGAGGTGTACGCGGACCAAGGCGGGGGCCGGGACGTACGCGGACCAAGGCGTACGCGGGCCGAGTACACAGGTCCCGGGCCCGCGCGGGCCCGGGACCACGGCCGGTCACCGGCCGCCCGCGCGGCAGCCGGTCAGCGGCCGCCTTCGCCCCCGTCGGGGCCGTCCGCGTCCCGCAGCACGGCGACGGCCCCGCGCAGCTCGGCGCCGTCCGGGGCGGTCCACCGGGCCAGCACCTGCCTGAGCAGCCCGTCCCCGGCGGCGGGCCCGGGGCGAAGCACCCGGGTCAGGCTCAGAGTCAGGGGAGCGGCGTCGGGGCGCCCGGCCGCGCCGACCGCGAGGACGCTGGCGTCGGCGGTGTCGGTCACGCTCCCGGGCCGCCAGGTCAGGCCCGCCGGTACGCCCGGCCCCTCGGGGCGCGCCCGGACCGTCGGGTCGGGGACGTCGCTCTCCCGCTGGGCCTGGGCCGCCGTCTCGCCGGCCAGCAGGGCGAGCAACTGCGCGACCAGTGCCGGGTCGTGGGCTCCGTCGTAGATCCAGCGCGTCCCCAGGACGCCGTGCTCGCTGGTACCGATCAGGCCCGCCTCGGCGCCCGCCAGCGGGGCGCCCCGGTAGGTGAGCGGCACCTGGTAGGAGACCGGCGTCGCACCGGATCCGTCGGTGACGGCCATGAACTCGATGCCGACCTCGCCCGCGGGGTCGTCGAGCCGGAACCCTCCCGCCGTGGTGAGATCCGCCGCCGTGAGCTCCGCCGGGCCCCCGGTTCCCCGGTACCAGGGACGCAACGGGAGCCAGGCGGCGAGGAGTTCGTGCTTGGTCGGGGTTATGGTGGTGCGGTGGATGACAGCCATGACGGTGAATCTACCCGGACCCACCGGCCCGGGCGGGCGGCCCCCGCCGTACGGACCGGTCAGTCCTCGCCCGAGACGAACGCCGCCCGCAGCTCCTCCCGCAGGGACCGCTGAAAGGCCGTGACCAGGGCCTGCACCACCATCGGCTGCATGTGCGCCGACAGCGCCTTCATCGACTCCACCCGCTCGGGGTCGCTCTCGCCCTCGGTGAACGGCCCCCACACCTCGTCGCGGAACAGCGCCGTCAACTCGTGCGCCGCCGACCGGGTGTGGTCCACCAGTACCCGCCGGGCCGCCAGGATCGTCTCGTGCGCGATCGGCGCGTCGAGCAGCGCCACCCCCAGCCGCAGCAGCCCCACGTCCACCCGGAACCCGTCCCCCGAGGCGGCGAGCACGTTCATCGCCGTCAGCCTCCGCAGATCGGCGTCCGACAGGCTGCGTCCGGCCCGCTTCTCCAGCTCCGCCCGCGAGGCCTCCCGGGCCGCGTCGGGTGCCCAACTCGCCACCATGGCCCGGTGAATGGCCAGGTCGTGCGCGCTCAGGTCGTCGGGCAGGGCGTCGAGGTACCGCTCGATGGCCGACAGGGTCATGCCCTGGTGCTGCAACTCCTCGATCAGCGCGAGCCGCGAGAGGTGCTCCGGCCCGTAGTGGCCGACCCGACGAGGGCCGATCACGGGAGGGGGCAAAAGGCCGCGGGTGCTGTAGAACCGTACGGTGCGGACGGTGACGCCCGCCCGGGCTGCCAGCTCGTCCACGGTGAGCATCGGCTCGGGTGCCTGGTCGGCCATCGTCTGCGCCTCGCTCTCTGCTCCACAGCTTGGGTTCAACAGTATTGCTGTCGCACCAACGATGTGAAACGGCCAGGAGCTGCCCATGACCACGAACCTGCGACTGCCCGGACGACCCGAAGAGATCACCGTTCCCGCCCTGCTCGCCCGCAACGCCGCCGCGCACGGGGCGCTCCCCGCCCTCTCGTGGCGCACGGGCCCCGACGCCGCCGGGTGGACGACCCTGACCTGGTCCGAGGCCCGCCTCAAGGTGGCCGTCCTCGCCGCCGGATACGCCGCCCTCGGAGTCGGGCGCGGAGAGCACGTCCTGCTGATGATGGGCAACCGCCCCGAGCACTGGCTCAGCGACCTCGCCCTCGTCCACCTCGGCGCCGTCCCCGTCACCGTGTACGGGACCTCCGCGCCCGAGCAGATCGCCCACATCGCCCGCCACAGCGGGGCCAGGGTCGCCGTCGTGGAGGGCGCCCGCGAGCTCGTCCGGTGGGAGCCGCTGCTGTCCGACCCCGACGTGCCCCTGGAGCGGCTGGTGGTGGCCGAGGCCGCCGAGGCCGGTCCGCACGGCACGTACGCCTCCCTGTACGCGGGCGGGGTCAGGCTGCACCGCGCCGACGCCTTCGACAAGGCCTGGCGGGAGACGCGCCCCGAGGACCCGCTGACCGTCGTCTACACCTCCGGGACCACCGGCGACCCCAAGGGCGTCCGGCTGACCCACCGCAACCTGATGCTCCAGGCGATCCGCCTCGACCGGCACGTGGACCTGCCCGAGCACGCCGAGCACATCTGCTACCTGCCCTTCGCGCACATCGCCGAGCGGGTCCTCGGCATCTACCTGCCGCTGCTGCGGGCCGCGCACGTACGGCTGTGCGCCGACCCCACCGCCGTGGCCGGCGCGGTCCGCGAGCTGCGGCCGGTGCAGTTCTTCGGTGTGCCCCGGGTGTGGGAGAAGCTGGCCGCCTCCGTACGGGCCGTGCTCGCCCGGCTCCCCGAGGACCAGCGGGCGGCCATCGAGGCCGCGAACGACCTGGCCCGCGCCCGCGCCGCGCACCGGGAGCGCGGCGAACGGGTGCCGGCCGCGCTCGAAGCCTCGTACGCGGCGGCGAAGGAGCGGGTGCTGGACCCGCTGCTGGGCCTGGCGGGGATGGACCGGCTCGTCTGGACGGCCAGCGCGACGGCGCCGATGCCCATCGACGTGGTCCGCTTCTGGGCGGGCTGGGGCATCACGATCATGGACGCCTGGGGGCTGACCGAAACCTCCGGCGTGTGCACGGTCAACAGCCCGGACGCGTTCCGCCTCGGGTCGGTGGGCCGGCCGATCGAGGGAGTGGAGCTGCGGCTCGCCGCGGACGGGGAGATCCTCACCCGCGGCGCGACCGTCTTCGGGGGCTACCTGCGGCCCGACGGCTCGCTGGAGGACGCGGCCGACGCGGACGGCTGGTTCCCGACGGGGGACATCGGCCGGCTCGACGAGGACGGGTTCCTCTGGCTGACCGACCGCAAGAAGGAACTGATCATCACCTCGAACGGCAAGAACGTCTCGCCGGCGCTGGTGGAGAACACCGTCAAGGAGCACCCGCTGATCGGGCAGGCCCTGGTCCACGGCGACGGCCGCTCCTACCTCGTCGCCCTGCTGGTCCTGGACCCGGACCTGGCTCCGGCCTGGGCCGCGGCCCAGGGCATCGAGGCGGCCTCCCCCGCGGACCTGGCCGCGCACCCGGCCGTACGGGAGGAGGTCGGCCGTGCGGTGGCCGCGGCCAACGCCCGGCTCAACCGGACCGAGCAGATCAAGCGCTACCACCTGCTGACGGGGGAGTGGGGACCCGAGAGCGGTGAGCTCACCCCCTCGCTCAAGCTCCGCCGTCGGGTGATCCGCGAGAAGTACGGCGCGCTGATCGACGGGCTGTACGAGGACCCCGCCCCGGCGGCCTGACCCGAACGGCCCTGGTCCGGTGGGCGGTCGCCCGCCCGCCGGACCAGGGTGGTGGAATGTCGACACACATCGCCACCCACCCGCCCGCCGGGTCAGGCCGGGTGACGGCCGGTGGGCGTGCTGCGTGACAATCCGGAACTCGCCCTCTTCCTCTGCCTGGCCGTCGGGTACCTCGTCGGCAAGCTGCGCGTCGGACCCATCACGCTCGGCGGCATCTGCGGCACGCTGATCGTCTCCCTGCTGGTCGGGGCCTGGGCGCACGTCGAGATCGACAAGGACGCGTACGTCCACGAACTCACGGACGCGATCACCGGCGACAACTACCCGGTGCCCGACCGGATGCTGGTCCACGCGGAGCAGGTCGTCCGCGGCTACGTCGGCGACGAGATGTTCGACAAGCGGCCGCCGGCCGGCGATCTCTCGCTGTTCGCGACGGAGGGCGGCACCGCCGCCATGTGCTACATCGTCGACTCCCTGATGAAGAACGGCGTCCTCCACAAGGGCGACAAGATCGCCCTGATGACCCCGGTGTTCACCCCGTACATCGAGATCCCCGAGCTCGACACCTTCGAGTTCGAGGTGGTCAACGTCTCCGCGAGCCTCTTCGCCGAGACCGGCGTACGGCAGTGGCGCTACCCGGAGGAGGAGATCGCCAAGCTCGCCGACCCGTCCGTGAAGCTGGTCTGCCTGGTGAACCCGAGCAACCCGCCGTCGCTGGCGCTCAGCGAGCGGATGGCCCACCAGATGAAGGACATCGTCGCCACCGGCAACCCGAACCTGCTGATCGTCACCGACGACGTGTACGGCACCTTCGTGCCGGGCTTCCGCTCGATCGCGATCGACCTGCCCCGCAACACCCTGCTGGTGTACTCGTACTCCAAGCACTACGGCTGCACCGGCTGGCGCCTGGGCGTCATCGGTCTGCACGACGACAACGTCGTCGACGAGATGATCGCGGGCTTCCCGCAGGACCAGAAGGACCGCCTGGCCAAGCGGTACGGGACGCTGACCCTGGAGCCGGAGAAAATCCGCTTCATCGACCGGATGGTCCTGGAGAAGAACTACGAGCCGGTCGACCCGCTCTTCCGGCTCGCCGAGCAGACCTCGGTGGTGCTGCTCAACGGCGGCGGCTTCGACGGCCCGCAGTGGTCCGTCCGCGTCTCCCTGGCCAACCTCGACGACCTGGACTACCTGAAGATCGGCCACCACCTCCGGCGGATCTTCAACGACTACGCGGCGGAGTGGGAACGCGCAAAGGCCTCCGTCTGATCGGCCGAAGCCTCGGACGACACCCGCCCTCTCCGACCACGACCCGCTGAGCGGCCGCTGACCACACGCCCGACAGGGCCGCGTCCGGCCCGGCGGGGGGTTCGCCGGGCCGGACGCATGGGGATCAGAGCGCCCTGACACCACGACGTCCCGACCTGGTCCGAGGGTCAGGGGTGGGCTGCTAAACGGGTGGGTGTCGGTGGCGGGATGGGCAGCGGCAGGCCCGGGTTCGGCGGCGTCTTCAGCGAACCGCCGGCGTGCTTGCCCATCTCCATCCTCGCCGTACTCGGTCCATACACGCCGAGCGGCAGGGACAGGGTGACGCGGACCGCGGCGTTCGTGAGGGGTGGTTGGGCCTTCGATTGTCACGGTTTGGCCACTGTCGCACGCTGCGTAGGGCCCGGCCCGTAGCTTTACGCGATCACACCGGAACACGCAGTGAGGCCCCGCCATGTCGCAGCAGCCCCCGTACGGTCAGCAGCCCCAGCCCGGCTACGGGTACCCGCCCCAGGCCGCGCCGAAGAAGTCGTCTGTGGGGAAGATCGTCGGGTTCGGATGCCTCGGTGTCCTAGGCCTGTTCATCCTGCTCGGCATCGTCGTGGCAGTGGTAGGCGGTGACGCCGGCGACACCACGTCGAAGCCGCCGGTCGCGTCGCAGCCCGCGGGCGGGGAGTCCGCGCCGGCGTCGAAGGTCCCGGAGAAGAAGGTCGCGGTGGCAGTCGTAGCGAAGAAGGCGGCGTTCAAGAAGAGCATCATCGCGCAGGGCGGCGCGTACACCACCGTGTCGGTGACCGTCACGAACAACAGCTCGAAGCCAATCAACGTGAACCCGTTGTACTTCGCGATCACTGACGCCAACGGCGCGAAATACGCTGCCGAGTTGGGCGCTGACGAGAACCAGATTGCGACGGTGGAGCTCGCGCCTGGCGAGAACGTCACCGGGGCGGTCACCGGGAAGGGCACGTTCACGGCGAAGTCGGTGACGTACACCGACGGGCTGATCGGGGACAGCGTCCGCGCCGACGTGTCCTGACCCCGTACGCCGGTGCGCCCCGCCCCCTGCTGCCGGAGGGCGGGGCGCAGCAGTGTTCAGACCGCGATCACACCGGCCCCGGTCCACAAGGCGCCGCAGCCGGCGCAGCGCGCGCACGCGGCCGCGCCGCCGTCGGACGGGAGGGGACGGCGCGCAGTCGTCAGCGGCCGATGACCGGGTAGTGGTCGCTGAGGTTGGTGTACGTGTAGTTCGTGCCCCAGCTGGAGACGGTCCACGGCGCGGACTGCTCCTTGAGCACGGTGTTCTCCCAGCCCGCCGGGCGCGCGTTGCCCTTGCGGTACAGGACGTAGTCCAGGTCCTCGCGCGGGTCCGTCGGGTAGCGGTAGGACGCGACCGAGTTCAGCGCGGTGTCGAAGGAGTACGGGTGCCCGGTGCGGCTGTCGGTGTCGGCCAGGTCGGCGTTGGCGAGCATGGCCGCGTACTCGGGGGTGCGCGAGTCGACGTTCAGGTCACCGGCGACGATGACCTGCTCGCTCGCCGGGATGTTCTTCCCGTCGAGGAACGCGTCGATCGACCGGAACTGGCGGGCGCGCATCTCCGCCGCCTCGCCCGCGCCACAGCCGGGGTCGGTGGACTGCGCGTGGGTGCCGACCACGTGCACCCTGGCGCCGTTGACGTTCAGAACGACGTAGGCGAAGCCCTTGTTCGACCACCAGTCGGCGCCGCAGGCGTCCTTGTAGACCACCTGCTCCTTGCGCACGATGGGCCACTTGCTCAGGACCGTGACGCCACCGTCCTCCGGCGTGGTGGAGGAGTACGCGCCCCCGGTGGCGTCCCAGCCGCTCTTGCTGCGGCCGACGACCGGGGTCTGGTACGGGTAGCGCGCGGCCGAGTTGGCCTTGACGGCGTCCGAGGCGGCGTTGTCGAAGGCCTCCTGGAGGACGACGACGTCGTGGCCCTGGTAGAAGGCCGCCTTGGGGATCTCCGCAGCCCGGTGGTCCTGGCCCCAGTTCGGGTAGAGGCTCTTGCTCATCAGGAACACGTTGTACGACAGGACGCTGAGCCGCGGGGCGGCGGCGCTCTCCGCGGCCGAGGCGGCCGGCGCGGTGGTGGCGGCCAGCGCGCCGGCGGCTATCGCCGCGACGGCCGCGGCGGCGGCCCGGTGGCGGCGGTGGGAGGTGAGCAGCATGAGGTCTCCATCATTCCTGCTGGGGAAGATCGGCTCCGTCATCCAAGCAGCCACGGTTACTTCGGGGTAACACCCGTGACAAGACTTTCTGTCCGCAGCGCGACGACGTGGGGGCGCGGGCGGGACCGGAGCCGGTCACTCCTCGGCGGAGGTCCAGGTGAACGCCGTGAGGCCCCCCGTTCCGGCGGTACGGGCGGCCCCGGAGCCGCGGTCCGGCCGCAGCCGCCCCGGCCGCCGCAGCCGCCGCCGCAGCGCGAGGTGCAGTACCGCGAGGAGCGCCACGGCGACCGCGGCGACGGCGGCCAGCGTGATCGCCGCGACCGCCAGCACGTACGGGGCGAGGGTCTCCAGCCACGCGGAGGGGGACAGGTCCATCCCCGCAGGATGCACCGGCGGGGGCCCCGGCAGAAGCCCCGCGACCCCCGTCATACTGGGGAGAAAGGGGATCCGGAAGACACGGCCCGGGTCCAGACCCTGGGGGACGCACTCATGAGCACGACGGAACACCCCGCGAAGGGAACGCCGGGCAGGACGGCCACCCGCCACCGCGCCGACCCGGAGCCGCCGCCGCCCGGCGGCGTGCTGTGGACGATCGCCGGTGACGTCCGCACCCTGCTGATGCTCCCCGCCGCCTTCACCATGCAGGTCGCCCACCCCGCCATCGGCGCCGGCGTCGACCAGTACTCCGTCTTCCGCACCGACCCCTGGGGCCGCGGCGAGCGCTCCCTGCGCTCGGTCCAGCTGTGGGTGTACGGCGGGGAGGACGCCGCCGAGGAGGGGCGCCGGGTGCGCCGCCTGCACAAGGAGATCCAGGGCACCGACACCCGGGGGCGGCGCTACCACTCCCTCGACCCCGCCTGCTACGCCTGGGTGCACGCCAGCGGCTTCCCGGTCTACCTCTACGCGGGCCGCTACCTGCTGCGCCGCTTCACGCCCGCCCAGGAGCGGCAGCTCTACCGCGAGTGGCTCCAGGTGGGCCGCATCCTCGGGCTCCACGACCGGGACATGCCGCAGAGCATCGAGGAGTACTGGGTCTACTACCGTCGCATGCTGGCCGAGGAGATCGAGCCGACGAAGGTCGCCGGGGAGCTCGTCGCCACCGACGTGCCGCTGCCCCGCCCCGAGGGCGGCCCGCTGCCCGTACGGCTGCTGCTGCGGCTCACGTGGCCGGTGCTGCGGGCGGCGTTCCTGCGCCTGCGGGCCTTCGTCACCGTCGGGTACATGCCGCCCGACGCGCGCGCCGCGGTCGGCCTGGAGTGGACCCCGGCCCAGGAACGCCGCCTGCGGCGGTTCAGCACCGCCGTGCGGATCCTCGTACCGCTCCTGCCCGAGCGGCTGCGCTACCTGCCCGTCGCGCGGGCGGCGCGGGCCCGGTGGCACGCCGCCGCCCGCTGACGGACCTCAGTGACCGTGGTCGTGGACCGTGTTGGTCTCCGCGATCTTCTTCCATGACTTCGGCTCCACCCGCTCGGCCGGGGCGGCCGGGAGCGAGCGCGCCGAGGGGGACTGCGCGGCCTTGGCGGCGGCCGGGTTCAGGGCCGAGACGTCCGGCTTGCCCGGGGTGTAGAGCCAGGTCTCGAACAGCTGGGCCAGCGGCTTCTTCGAGATCTTCTCCGCGTACCGCACGAAGTCGCCGACCCTGGCATTGCCGTGCGCCCGCTCGGTCGGCCAGCCCGCCAGGATCTGGAAGAACCTCTCGTCGCCGACCTCGTTGCGCAGCGCCTGCACGGCGATGGCACCACGGTCGTACACGGCGCCGTGGAACTGGTTCTCCGGACCCGGGTCACCCGGCTTGACCTGCCAGAACGGGTCCTCGGCCGGGCGGAGGACGTACGCCCAGTCGGCGAGCTCCTGCGCGGTGCCCTCGCCCTCCTTCTCCGACCACAGCCACTGGCTGTAGCGGGCGAAGCCCTCGTTGATCCAGATGTCCTTCCAGCCCTCGACGGACACGCTGTCGCCGTACCACTGGTGGGCCAGCTCGTGCACGACCACCGAGACGTTCGCGCCGTTCTGGAACTGGCGCGGGCCGTAGAACGGACGGGTCTGGGTCTCCAGGGCGAAGCCGGCGGTCACGTTCGGGACGTAGCCGCCCAGTGCGTTGAAGGGGTACGGCCCGAACACCCCCTCCAGCCACTCCGCGACCTCGCCGGTGCGCTCCACGCTGGCGCGGGCGGCGCCCGCGTTGTCGCCGAGGTCCTTGCTGTAGGCGTTGAGGATCGGAAGTCCGCTCGCCGTCTTGTCGGTGGTGATGTCGAACTTGCCGACCGCGAGGGTGGCGAGGTACGTGGCCTGCGGCTTGTTGGAGCGCCAGTTGTACCGGGTCCAGCCCAGCCGCGAGGTCTGCGACTGGAGCACGCCGTTGCTGATGGCCTGGGTGCCGTCGGGGACGTTGACGGAGACGTCGAAGGTGGCCTTGTCGGTCGGGTGGTCGTTGCTCGGGAACCACCAGACCGCCGAGTCCGGCTCCTGCGCGGCCACGCCGCCGTCCGGCGTGCGCTGCCACGCCGACCAGCCGTCCACCGTGAACTCGGAGGGCTTTCCGGCGTACTTGACGACGACGCTGATCGAGGCGCCCCGTGCCAGCGGCTTCGCCGGGGTGACCTCCAGCTCGTGGTCGCCGGACGTGGCGAACTTCGCCTTCGTGCCGTTGACCCGGATCTCGCTGACCTTGAGGCCGAAGTCGAGGTTGAAGCGGGAGAGGTCCTGCTTCGTGGTGGCCAGGAGGGTGGCCGTGCCCTCCAGGAGGTCCGTCTTCGGCTGGTACTGCAGGCGCAGGTCGTAGTGCGACACGTCGTATCCGCCGTTGCCGCTGGCCGGGTAGTAGGGATCGCCGATACCCGGGGCGCCCGGACCGGAACTCGCCGCCGACGCCGGGATCACCAGCAGGAGGGAAGCGGCGAGCACGCTCGGGGCGATGACTTTGCGGTGCACGAAGGGCTCCAAGTGGTAGGGGAGACAGTGCGGTTCAAGGTCTCGTCGTTCGACCGTATTCACCCCTGGCGTCCCACGTCATGTCCATGGCCCCTGCATTCACACGATCGCCATTCGGCCGTCACGCCGGGGCCCGGCGGGCCGGTGGGGCGGGCTGCCGCGCCCGGACCCGGGCCGGAGAACGACCGGAAACGACCGTTCGCGCGGGGTGTCCCGGGCACCGGGGGCCTCACCTGCCCCGGCGGGCTACCCGACATACTGAGCAGTCGGTAACCTGGCCGCCATGACCGTTTCGACGCTTCCCCCGCTCGCCGCCCGGCACGCCTGGCACGGCGCGATCAACCCGCTGCACTCCACCGTGTACTTCTCCCCGGACACCACCAGGGAGTTCGCCGCCCTCGGGGTCAAGGACCCGGTCGCCGTCAACCTCGCCCACCGGTCCGCCGCCATGGGAGCCGTCGGGGCGGGCGCCGTGACCGCCGCGTTCTACAACTACCGCCACGACCTCGTCGCCCGGCACCTCCCCGCCGTGTGGGACACCGTCACGCCCGCCGAGGCCCTCGCCGCCCGACTGCGCGCCGCCGACACCACCCTGCGCCGCCTCCTCGGCGCCGAGACCGTCGAGTCGCCCGAGCTCGCCGAGGCCGCCGACCTCGCCCTGCGCGCCACCGAGGCCTGTACCCGGCACGGCCGCACCCTCTACTCCGCCCACGCAGACCTCCCGGTGCCCGCCGAGCCCCACCTGCGCCTGTGGCACGCCGCCACCCTGCTGCGCGAGCACCGCGGCGACGGCCACCTCACCGCCCTGCTCACCGCCGGCCTGGACCCGCTCGAAGCCCTGGTCAGCCACACCGCCACCGGCAAGGGCATGAGCCCGAAGTGGCTCAAGGCCATCCGCGGCTGGGAGCAGTCCGACCTGGACGCCGCGACCGACCGGCTGCGCCGGCGCGGGGTCCTCGACGCCGACGGCGCGCTCACCGCGGAGGGCGCCGCCGTGCGCGAGCGGCTGGAGGCCGAGACCGACCGGCTGGACGCCGCCCCGTACGAGCACCTCGGCGCGGCCGGCCTGGCCCGGCTGGCGGAACTCGGCGGCGGATTCGTCGTGCGCGCCGTCACCGCCGGGGCCTTCCCGGGGGACCTCCGCAGCAAGGCCTGACCCGTCCCGGGGCCGCCGTGTGGCGGGCTTACCCGCCCTTGCCGCGGCCACCTGCCACAATTGGCAGCCTTCCAGTGCAAACGAAGGCAGGCGGGACCCGATCGTGACGACGTCCATCGAATGCAGGATCGCCGACGAGCTCGGCGTGCGGGAACGGCAGGTCAAGGCCGCCGTAGAGCTGCTCGACGGCGGCTCCACCGTGCCGTTCATCGCGCGCTACCGCAAGGAAGCGACCGAGATGCTCGACGACGCTCAGCTGCGCACCCTCGAGGAGCGGCTGCGGTACCTGCGGGAACTGGAGGACCGGCGTGCCGCGATCCTGGACTCCGTACGGGAGCAGGGCAAGCTCGACGCCGACCTGGAGGCGCGGATCAACGCGGCCGACACAAAGGCCCGGCTGGAGGACATCTACCTGCCCTTCAAGCCCAAGCGGCGCACGAAGGCACAGATCGCCCGCGAGGCGG
Source organism: Streptomyces sp. NPDC058701 (assembly GCF_042715295.1). Classification (NCBI taxonomy): domain Bacteria; kingdom Bacillati; phylum Actinomycetota; class Actinomycetes; order Kitasatosporales; family Streptomycetaceae; genus Streptomyces; species Streptomyces sp. NPDC058701. Next base: position 240,816 of record NZ_JBHXSY010000005.1, read on the forward strand.
GCCTGGAGCCGCTCGCCGAGGGCCTGCTGGCCGACCCGTCGGTCGAACCGGCCGTCGCCGCGGCCGCGTTCGTCGACGGGGACAAGGGGGTCGCCGACGCGGCGGCCGCCCTGGACGGCGCCCGCGCCATCCTCACCGAGAAGTTCGCCGAGGACGCCGACCTGATCGGCGAGCTGCGCGAGCGCATGTGGGGCCGCGGGCGGCTCGCCGCGAAGGTCCGTGAGGGCAAGGAGGAGGCGGGCGCGAAGTTCGCCGACTACTTCGACTTCGCCGAGCCGTTCACCGCGCTGCCCTCCCACCGGGTGCTCGCCATGCTGCGCGGCGAGAAGGAGGACGTCCTCGTCCTCGACCTGGAGCCGGAGGCCCCCGAGGACGCGGACACCCCCGGCCCCTCCACGTACGAGGGCATGATCGCCCGCCGCGCCGGGGTCAACGACCGCGGACGGCCGGCCGACAAGTGGCTGGCCGACACCGTCCGCTGGGCCTGGCGCACGAAGATCCAGGTGCACCTCGGCATCGACCTGCGCACGCGCCTGCGCCAGGCCGCGGAGGACGAGGCCGTACGGGTCTTCGCCGCCAACCTGCGCGATCTGCTGCTCGCGGCGCCCGCCGGCACCCGCGCCACGCTCGGCCTGGACCCGGGCTTCCGGACCGGCGTCAAGGTCGCGGTCGTGGACGCCACCGGCAAGGTCGTCGCCACGGAGGTGATCTACCCGCACGTTCCCGCCAACAAGTGGGACGAGTCCCTCGCCAAGCTGGCCCGCCTCGCCGAGGAGCACGCGGTCGAGCTGGTCGCCATCGGCAACGGCACCGCCTCTCGCGAGACCGACAAGCTGGCCGCGGACCTCATCGCCCGCCACCCCGAGCTCCGGCTCACCAAGGTGATGGTCTCGGAGGCGGGCGCCTCCGTGTACTCGGCCTCGGCCTTCGCCTCGCAGGAACTCCCCGACATGGACGTGTCGTTGCGCGGAGCCGTCTCCATCGCCCGCCGGCTCCAGGACCCGCTCGCCGAGCTCGTGAAGATCGACCCGAAGTCGATCGGCGTCGGCCAGTACCAGCACGACCTGGCCGAGGTGAAGCTCTCGCGCTCGCTCGACACGGTCGTCGAGGACTGCGTGAACGGCGTCGGCGTGGACGTCAACACGGCCTCCGCGCCCCTGCTCTCCCGCGTGTCGGGCATCAGCGGCGGGCTCGCCGAGAACATCGTCGCCCACCGCGACGCCAACGGCCCCTTCCGCAGCCGCAAGGGGCTCAAGGACGTCGCACGCCTCGGCCCCAAGGCGTACGAGCAGTGCGCGGGCTTCCTGCGGATCCGCGACGGAGACGACCCGCTGGACTCCTCGGCCGTGCACCCCGAGGCCTACCCGGTGGTCCGGGCCATGGGCAAGACGGCGGGCGGCGAGGTGGCGGCCCTGATCGGCAACACCGACGTTCTGCGCTCCCTGCGGCCGGAGCAGTTCGTCACCGAGGCCTTCGGCCTGCCCACGGTCACGGACATCCTGCGCGAGCTGGAGAAGCCGGGCCGGGACCCACGCCCCGCCTTCAAGACGGCCACCTTCAAGGAGGGCGTGGAGAAGATCGGCGACCTGGCCCCCGGGATGATCCTGGAAGGCGTGGTCACCAACGTGGCCGCTTTCGGCGCCTTCATCGACATCGGCGTCCACCAGGACGGCCTGGCGCACGTCTCGGCCCTGTCGAAGACCTTCGTCAAGGACCCGCGCGACGTGGTCAAGCCCGGCGACATCGTCCGCGTCAAGGTCATGGAGGTCGACATCCCGCGCAAGCGGATCTCGCTCACCCTGCGCATCGACGACGAGCCCGGCGCGGAGCGTTCCCCCGGCGCGCCCCGCCAGCGCGAGGAGCGGCGGGGCGGAGGCCGGCCCCCGCAGCAGCGCGGCCAGAGCGGCGGCCAGGGCCAGCGCGGCCAGGTACCGGCCGGCCAGGGCCAGCGGGTCCAGGGCGGCCAGGGCGGCCAGGGCCAGCGGGGCCAGGGCCAAGGCCAGGGTCAGCGCGGCCAGGGCCAGCGCCCCGGCGCCGCCGCCCCGGCTCCGGCGAACAGCGCCATGGCCGACGCCCTGCGCCGCGCGGGCCTCACCGGCCCCGAGGAGCGCCGCAAGCGGTAGCCGCGGCGGCCGCGCCGTGCCGTTGAAGCCACCCCGGCGCCCGCGGCACCCGTACGGAATGGCCGAATAGCCTCCCCGCGGGCTCCGGCGCCTTGCCAACGTCCGCACAAGATCTGTAGGCATGGTGGAACGCCCGTTCGTCACCCGGCGAACGGGCTTCCGCGTTTCCCCCCTCAGGACCGTTTCCCCCGAGGCCGCCTTGAAGGCACAGGACGCCATGCCCCTGCCCGCACACGCCTACCGACGCTGCCCGAGAAAGGGTCCGAAGAGGGATCACATGCCCCACCGGCAACTCAGCCTGCGCAAGAGGTGCGAGAACATTCTCGGCCATCTGGATCTCACCCGTCCGTTCTCCCTCGACGCGCTCTGCGACCGGATCGCCGAGCAGCGCGGCCGCCCCATCCGGCTCCACCCGCTGCCCAGGGAAGCCGCGGAGTCCGGGGTCTGCGGGCTCTGGGTGGGCACCGCGAGCATCGACTACGTCTTCTACGAGGCGCAGACCACCCCGCTGCACCGGGAGCACATCGTCCTCCACGAGCTCGGCCACATCCTCTTCGGCCACCACTCGCTGGAAGGGGAGGAAGCCCACGGCGGCGCCCCCACCGTGCTGGGACGCACCAACTACACCACCCGCCAGGAGCAGGAGGCGGAGATGCTCGCCAGCATGATCCGCATCCGTACGGTGCACGCGGGCCCCCCGTCGGCGGCCCGGCCCGGGGGCATCCTCGCCCGGCTGGAGTCCGCCATGGGGTACGAGCGGGGGAACGATGGCAGCTGACCTGACCGCCTTCGGCGACTGGCTCGCCGTCCCGAGCGTCGTCTGCCTCTGGATCGCCGTCCTGCTGCGCGCGCCGGGCGCCCTGCGCTCCCCGCACCAGCGCGGCCTGTGGCTCGCCGTCGCCACCGCCGCCGCCGCGATGACCCTGAACCTCCCCGCCGTCGTCGCCTACGCGATGGCCCGCGACCCGGGCTACGCGCACACCATCGGCCTCGTCCGCAACCTCATCGGAGTGCTGTCCGCCGGCGCCGTGCTCTACTTCGTCGCCGCCACCACCCGCGGCCGCCGGCTCCAACTCGCCTCCGGCGCCGCCACGGTCGCCTGGCTGGCCGCGCTCGTCACCCTGGACGCCGCCGCGCCCGGACACGGCACGCACACCATGCCGCCGGTCGGCGAGCCGGTGCCCTCTCTGGCGTACTGGCTGGTCCTGATCTCCGCGCACGTGATCGCCAACACCGTCTGCGTCGCCCTGTGCTGGCGCTACAGCCGCCGCACCGAGAGCCGCGGACTGGCCGCCGGGCTGCGGCTGTTCGGCCTCGGCACGGCCCTCGCCGGACTGTTCTGGCTGGCGTACCTGCTCAAGGCCCTGACCGGCAGCACCTGGGCGATGCCCGCGCTGCCGCTGCTGATGAACCTGCACGGCCTGCTGCGCGCCGCCGCGATCCTGGTGCCGACCCTGTTCACCTTCCGGCGCACCGCCGCCGACGTCGTCACCGCCTGGCGGCTGTGGCCGCTCTGGCGCGACCTGGTCCAGGCCGTCCCGCACGTGGCGCTCAACAAGCCGCGGGCCGGCCGGGTCGTCGAGCTGCTGTGGCCGCCCGTCCCGCGCAACCTGCTCGTCTACCGCAAGGTCATCGAGACCCGCGACGCGATCCTGATCCTGGGGGAGCACGTCGCCCCGGGCGCCCTGGAACGCGCCCGCACCCACGTCGCCGGAGCCGGGGTTCCCGAGCAGCGCCGCACCGCGGCCGCGCTGGCCCGCGTCCTGCGAGAGGCCCGCCGGGCCAAACTGGCCGGACTGCCCGGGCAGAGCGCGGAGGCGGCCGCGCTGGAACTGCCCGCGGCGATCCAGACCTCCGAGGAGGGCGGGGACCTGGAGGACGAGGCCCGGTTCCTCGTCGACGTGGCCCGGGCGTACGCCTCGCCGGCCACCACCGCCGCCACCCCGTGAACCGCACCACCGCGAGGAAGTGACACCCCTTGACCACCGTACTGATCACCGGTGCCAGCGCCGGCCTGGGCGAGGCCTTCGCCCGCGGCTTCGCCGCCAAGGGCTGCGGCCTGGTGCTCGTGGCCCGCGACAAGGAGCGGCTGGACGCCGTCGCCGAGCGGCTCGGCCGCGCGTACGGCGTGACCGCCGAGGTCCTGCCCGCCGACCTGCTGACGGAGCGGGGCCTGGCCGCGGTCGCGGAGCGGCTCGCCGACCGGGCGGCGCCCGTGGACGTCCTCGTCAACAACGCCGGCTTCGGGCTGCCGGCGCCCTTCCCGTACAGCCCGGTCGAGGACGAGGAGCGGATGCTCGACCTGCTGGTCAGGGTCCCGCTGCGGCTCACCCACGCGGCCGCGCCCGGCCTGCGCGAGCGGCGCCGGGGAGCGGTGCTGAACGTGTCCTCGGTGGCGGGCCTGCTGCCGACCGGGACGTACGGCGCGGCCAAGGCGTGGGTCACCGCGTTCAGCGAGTCGCTCCGGGTGGACATGGAGCCGTACGGGGTCCGGGTCCTGGCGGTGGTACCCGGCTTCACCCGCACCGAGTTCCAGGCGCGGGCCGGGATGGACGTCAGCGCCCTGAGCGACGCCGTCTGGCTGGAGCCGGACGCCGTCGTGGCCAAGGCCCTGAAGGACCTCGCCCGGCGCCGCCCGCTCAGCATCACCGGCCGCCGCTACCAGGCGTACGCGCTCGCCGCCCGCCACCTCCCGCGCGGCTTCGTCGCCCGGAGGATGGCCCGTACGCGGCGGCCCCCGGCGGACGCCGCGCACTGACGGGTGCCGTGGCGGCGCCGCGCCCGCGCCGCGGCTACAACTCGGTGACCTTGCCGTCCGCGACGCGCAGGCGGCGGGTCACCTGGACCGCGTCCAGCATGCGGCGGTCGTGCGTGACCAGGAGCAGCGTGCCCTCGTAGGCCTCCAGGGCGGCTTCCAACTGCTCGATCGCCGGGAGGTCCAGGTGGTTCGTGGGCTCGTCGAGGACCAGCAGGTTGACCCCGCGGCCCTGGAGCAGCGCGAGCGCCGCCCGGGTGCGCTCGCCCGGCGAGAGGGTGGCCGCCGGACGCAGCACGTGGGTCGCCTTCAGCCCGAACTTGGCCAGCAGGGTGCGCACTTCGGCGGGCTCGGTATCCGGTACCGCCGCGCAGAACGCCTCCAGCAGCGGCTCGCCGCCGAGGAACAGCCCGCGGGCCTGGTCGACCTCGCCGACCAGGACGCCGGAGCCGAGCGTCGCCGCACCCGAGTCCGGCGCCAGCCGGCCCAGCAGGACGGCGAGGAGCGTGGACTTGCCCGCGCCGTTGGCCCCGGTGATCGCCACCCGGTCCGCCCAGTCGATCTGCAGGCTGGCCGGCCCGAAGGTGAAGTCCCCGCGCGTGACGGCCGCCTCGCGCAGGGTGGCCACCACCGAGCCGGAGCGGGGGGCCGTCGCGATCTCCATGCGCAGCTCCCACTCCTTGCGCGGTTCCTCGACGACGTCGAGGCGCTCGATCGCGCGCTGCGTCTGGCGGGCCTTCGCGGCCTGCTTCTCGCTGGACTCGCCGCGGAGGTTCTTGCCGATCTTGTCGTTGTCGCTCGCCTTGCGGCGGGCGTTGCGCACGCCCTTGTCCATCCAGTTGCGCTGCATCTGGGCCCGGCCCTCCAGGGCCGACTTCTTGCCCGCGTACTCCTCGAACTCCTCGCGGGCGTGGCCGCGGGCCCGCTCGCGCTCCTCCAGGTAGGAGTCGTACCCGCCGCCGTACAGGTTGATCTCCTGCTGGGCCAGGTCGAGTTCGAGGACCTTGGTGACGGTCCGCGCCAGGAACTCACGGTCGTGGCTGATGACGACCGTGCCGGCGCGCAGCCCCTTCACGAACCGCTCCAGCCGCTCCAGGCCGTCCAGGTCCAGGTCGTTCGTCGGCTCGTCCAGCAGGAACACGTCGTACCGGGACAGCAGCAGCGAGGCGAGGCCCGCCCGGGCCGCCTGCCCGCCGGAGAGCGCCGTCATCGGCAGGTCCAGGCCGACCGCCAGCCCGAGGTCGTCCGCGACCTCCTGGGCCCGCTCGTCGAGGTCGGCGCCGCCCAGGTTCAGCCACTGGTCCAGCGCCGTCGCGTACGCGTCGTCCGCGCCCGGGGTGCCGTCCACCAGGCCCTGCGTCGCCTCGTCCAGCTCCGCCTGCGCCGTCGCCACACCCGTGCGCCGGGCCAGGAACTCCCGTACGGACTCCTCGGGCCGGCGCTCCGGCTCCTGCGGGAGGTGGCCCACGGCGGCGCTCGGCGGGGAGAGGCGCAGCTCACCGGTCTCGGGAACGTCCAGCCCGGCGAGCATCCGCAGCAGGGTCGACTTCCCGGCGCCGTTGACGCCGACGAGGCCGATGACGTCGCCGGGCGCGACGACGAGGTCGAGATCGGCGAAGAGGGTGCGCTCACCGTGCGCAGCGGTGAGCTTCTTGGCGACGAGGGTTGCAGTCATGATCTGCCGATCCTATCCGGGCCCGGAGCTCGGGCCCCGACCAGTCGCAGGCCCGCCCACGGGGCGGCCACGGCGCCGACGAGGGCGGCCGGAGTGGTGACCGGGCCGGGGCGGGTGAACTCCCCGAGGGACACCCGGTCGCCGTGCGCGTGCAGGATCCGCCGCCCCGGCAGGATGGCCGGCGAACCGGCAGGATGGCCGGCGAACCGGCGTGGGTCGGGTCCGGGCCGATGTCCGCGCCGACCAGCACGGCCGGCCCCGGCCCGGGCCCGGCGGGTTCGCCCCGGGGGCCGGCCGGCCGCAGGGCAGGAAAGGTGGGACGCCCGTCATTGCGGCCACCCGTCGGGCGTCACACCATGGGTGCATGCCGCTGCGAAACGTGCTCGCCGTCCTCTACGACGGGGTGCAGAGCCTGGACGTCACCGGACCGGTCGAGGTGTTCGACGCCGTGTCCCGCTTCCCCGGTCTGACCGGCTACACGATCCGGACGGTGTCCCCGGGCGGCGCCCCGGTCCGTACGGGCAGCGGGCTGACCCTGCTGCCCGACGGGGACCTGGAGAGCGCCCGGCCGGGGCCCGGCACCACGCTGCTGGTTCCCGGCGGCCGGTACACGGCCGACTTCGAACCGAGGCTCATCGACTGGCTCCGTGCCCGGGCCGACCGCGCGGAGCGGCTGGTGTCGGTGTGCACGGGCGGGCTGCTGCTGGCCGAGGCCGGGCTGCTCGACGGGCGCCGGGCCACCACTCACTGGAACGCCTGCGAGCAGATGGCACGCGACTACCCGGCCGTCACCGTCGAGCCCGACCCCATCTACGTGCGGGACGGGCCCGTGGCCACCTCGGCCGGGATCACCGCCGGGATCGACCTGGCCCTGGCGCTCGTCGAGGAGGACCACGGCCGGGACGTGGCGCTCACGATCGCCCGCCACCTGGTGGTGTTCCTGCGCAGGCCGGGCAGCCAGGCCCAGTTCAGTGCGCAGCTGGCGGCCCAGACGGCACGGCGCGAGCCGCTGCGCGACGTACAGCACTGGATCACCGAGCACCCCGGCGGCGACCTGAGCGTCGAGGCCCTGGCCCTGCGGGCCCGCCTCTCGCCGCGCCACTTCGCCCGGGCCTTCCGGGCGGAGACGGGGGTGACGCCGGGGCGGTACGTGGAGCGGGTGCGCGTGGAGCACGCGCGCAGGCTCCTGGAGGAGGGCGGCGAGGGCATCGCGCAGATCTCCCGGGCCTGCGGGTACGGGACGCCGGAGGCGCTGCGGCGGGCCTTCGTGAAGACCCTGGGTCAGCCCCCGGCCGAATACCGCCGCCGCTTCGGCACCCCGTGACGGCCCGATCCCCGTACAGGGGGCGCCCGGCCCCCTGCCGTACCGGCCGCTCGACGGCCCCGGTGCGCGACGATCCGACCGCCCGAATTCCCGACCGCCCCACCGCTCCGGAGGAGCCATGCAGATCGCCGTACTGCTCTACGACCGCTTCACCGCCCTCGACGCCATCGGCCCCTTCGACACCCTCGGCCGGCTTCCCGGCGCCGAGACCGTGTTCGTCGCCGAGCGCCCCGGTCCGGTCCGCACCGACAGCGGAGCGCTCGCGCTCGTCGCCGACAAGGCGCTCGGGGAGGTGACGCGGCCCGACATCGTGATCGTGCCCGGCGGGCCGCACCCGGAGGCGGAGATGGAGAACCCCGCCGTCCTCGACTGGCTGCGGGCCGTCGACGCGACGACCACCTGGACCACGTCCGTCTGCACCGGCTCGCTGCTGCTCGCCGCGGCCGGGCTGCTCGACGGGCGCCGGTCGGCCGGGCACTGGCTGTACCTGGACCGGCTGCCCCGCTTCGGGGCCGAGCCCACGGGGGAGCGGGTGGTGTTCGACGGGAAGTACGTCACCGCCGCCGGGGTGTCCTCCGGGATCGACATGGGGCTGACCCTGCTCGGCAAAATCGCCGGTGACGAGGTCGCCCAGACCGTCCAGCTGATGACCGAGTACGACCCGCAGCCGCCCTACGACGCGGGTTCGCCGGACAAGGCCCCGGCCGAGCTCGTCGCGCGCCTGCGGGGGCTCAGCCCGCAGTAGCGCCCGCGTCCGGCGTCCACGTGAAGACGGGCGGACGGCGGGAGAGGAACGCGGAGACGCCCTCCGCGGTGTCGTCGCTCCCGGCCGCCTGGCCCGCCCAGTACGCGTCCCGGTCCGTGCGCCCGTCCGCGAACTCCTTGGCCGCCGCCTGCGTCAGCTGCGAGCGCGAGACCAGGATCCGGGTGAACTCCGCGATCCGCTCGTCCAGCTGCCCGGGCGGCAGCAGCTCGTTGAGGAAGCCGGCGCGCAACGCCGTCTCCGCGTCGACCAACTCCGCCGAGAAGAGGAGGTACTTGGCCCACGCGGGACCCACCACCGACGCGAGGCGCCGGGTGGAGGAGGCCGGGTAGACGATGCCCAGCTTCGCCGGGGTCACCCCGAACGACGCACCCTCCTCCGCGAACCGCAGGTCACAGGCGGCGGCGAGCTGGCCACCCCCGCCCACGCAGAATCCGCGGACCGCCGCGAGCGTCGGCTTCGGGAAGGCGGCCAGGGCCTCCTCCGCCGCCACGGCCAGGGCCTGCGGGTCGTCGTCCCCGGTCAGGGAGGAGATGTCCGCCCCCGCGCAGAAGGTCGGGCCGTCCCCGGTCAGGACGAGCGCCCGCACGGCGGGGTCGGCCGCGAAGCCGTCCAGCAGCGGGGGGAGCGCCCGCCACATGGCGGCCGTCATGGCGTTGCGCTTGGCGGGGTGCGAGATGACGAGGGTGGCGACTCCGCCGGCGACCGAGTGCCGGAGGGCCGCACCGGGCACTGGGTCCGGGGCTGCGTCCGGGGCTGCGTCCATGCGCCGGATGCTATCCCGGGCGCCCGCTCCTATGATCAGGGGAGTCCGTCCCGGGGGGTGCGAGGAGGTGGCACGCTCATGGGCGCAGACCGTACCGAGGCGACGGGCCGGGAGCCCCAGCAGGAGAAGAAGAAGCTGGGCCGCGGCTTCGGACTGCTGACCGCGCTCGGGGTGATCCTCGTCCTGGCGGGTCTGGTCGGTCTCGTCTACACCGGCGTGGCCACGCTGACCTCGATGTTCCTCTTCGGATGGCTGCTGCTCATCGGCGGCGCGGTGGGGCTGCTGCAGGCCGTGCAGTCGCGCCGGAGCAACTACTTCTGGCTCGCCGTCATCGTCGCGGCGATCAACATCGCGGCCGGCTTCGTGATCCTGCGCCGCCCCGAGGCGAGCGCCGAGGCGCTCACCATGTTCGCCGCGCTGCTCTTCCTCACCGGCGGGGTGTTCCGCCTGGTCGGCTCGCTGGTGGTGCGCGGCAGCAACTTCGGGCTCGCGCTCGTCCAGGGCGCCTTCGGGGTCCTGCTGGGCGTTCTGATCCTGTTCAACTGGCCGGGCAACAGCCTGTACGTGATCGGAACCTTCTTTTCCCTCGCCCTGCTGTTCGACGGTCTGAGCCTCGTGGCGCTGGGCATGGGGGCCCGGCGCATCCTGGGGTTGGTCAGGGAGGACGAGGTGTCGCCGGAGGCGGGGGCGGTGGGCGGGACCCGCGGGGCGGCCGAGAAACGACCGACAGCAGATCAGGAACAGCCGAACAACTGACTCCGTCATACGCCGACGGTCAGAAAGCGTCTTAATGACGCTGACTTATGGTCAGCCGTCCGGTCCGGACCGGACTGGTCCCCACTCTTGACGCGTGGAGACGATCGAGCGTGAAGACGGGGGACGGAACATGGACGACAGCGGGAGCGTCCCGCCGGCCGGGGAGGGGGAGCCGGAGGGCGCGGCCGACCCCCTCGCGTACGAGGGAGTGTGGCGATTCACCGCTCCCGCGGTAGAAGAATCCGTTCCGCAGGCGCGCCGCGCGGTCCGCGAGCTCCTCGGCCGGCAGGGGGTGCCGGTCCAGCAGGACCTGGTGTACTCCCTGCTGCTGATCGTCTCCGAACTGGTGACGAACTCGGTCCGGCACGCCGCCCTGCTCTCGCCGGAGGTCGCGGTCGAGGTGGCGATCGGCCGGGAATGGGTACGGGTGGCCGTCGAGGACAACCACCCGTACCGCCCCAAGGCCCTGGAAGCCGATTTCGGCCAGACCGGGGGGCGGGGCCTGCTCCTGGTGCGGGAGATCACGCTGGAAGCCGGCGGGGTCTGCGACGTCGAGCACACCTCGACCGGCGGCAAGGTCATCTGGGCGGCGCTGCCGCTGGCCGCCGTGGCCCCGGCGGGCTGATCCGCCGAGGCAGAGGCAGAGGCCGATGCAGAGACCGATGCGAGGTCGAAGCGGAGGCCGGGGCCTGCCGGCCCGCGGCCTACCAGCCCGCGGCGTCCCCGGTCAGTTCGCGGATGGCCGGCCGCGCCGCGTCGAGCACGGTCATGAACCAGGCGGAGAACGGAGCGTCGGCGTGGCGCTTCACCAGCTCGGCGGCGGTGACGAACGCGGTGTCGCCGACCTCCTCCGGGTCCGGCCGCGGCGCCGACTGCGCCAGTCCCACGAACAGGTGGTTGAACTCCTGCTCCACCAGGCCCGACGCGGGGTCCGGGTGGTTGTAGCGCACGGTGCCCGCCTCGGCGAGCAGCGACGGGGACAGCCCCAGCTCCTCGTGGGTCCGCCGGGCGGCCGCCGCGAACGGCGACTCCCCGGGGTAGGGGTGACCGCAGCAGGTGTTCGACCAGACGCCGGGCGAGTGGTACTTGCCGAGGGCCCGCCGCTGGAGCAGCAGGCGGCCCTGCTCGTCGAAGAGGAACACTGAGAACGCACGGTGCAGCAGGCCGGGAGCCTGGTGGGCGGACAGTTTCTCCGCCGTGCCGATGGTGTTGCCGGCCTCGTCGACCAGTTCGAGCATGATCGGTTCTTGAGTACCGGTGCCGTTGGACGCGCTGTTCGCGGCGGTGGCTGGTGTGGTCGGCATACCCATCCTTCGCTTCGGACTCCGGCCTTCAGTCTGCCGTACAAAAGCGGCTTGTCCCCACTTCGGAGATCCACGCATGTCCGCCCCTCCCCGCGTGGTACGACGGGGAGGGGCGGACGTCCGCGTCCGGTACGTCAGACCCCGAACGGGGCCCGATAGCTGATCGTTCCCGCCGGCACCGGAACGGAATCGTCCAGTACCAGGGCCATCAGCGCCTCGTCGGGCACCTCGAACGGCGCCCGGATCCCGAAGCGCGACGCCGGCACGAAACCGAAGCGCGGGTAGTACTCCGGGTGCCCCAGGACGAGGACCAGCGACTCCCCGCGCTCCCTGGCCGCCGCGAGCACGGCCCGTACGACCGAGCTGCCCGCGCCCGAACGCTGGACCGCCGGGTCCGCCGCCACCGGCGCGAGCGCCAGCGCACGCGCGCCGTCGACCTCGCAGGCGGTCAGCAGGGCGTGCGCCGCCACCGACCCGTCGGGGGCCTCGGCCACGTACGACAGCCCGGGGACCCAGGAGCCGTCCGCGCGCAGCGCGTCCACGAGGTCGGCTTCGAGCGGGGTGTCGAACGCCGCCATGTGGACCGCCCGCACGGCGGGCGCGTCGGCCGCGGTCTCCGGGCGGGCGGGCCAGGCGGGTCCGTCCCCGGCGGTCACCGGGCGCAGGACGTACCCGGTGTAGCCGTACTCGTGCCCGTAACGGGCCCGGGCGTCGAGTTCGGCGCGGCTGGCGGCCAGCGCGGCGTCCCCGGCGGGGGAGACCCCGCCGGGGAGGGTGCGGACCCGCGCCGCGAGCGGACCGTAGTACTCGTCCCAGTCGGAGTCGGGCAGCCGGTGCACGCCGAGCACCCGGTACCCGGCGGCCTGGGCGGCCGCGAGGTCGCGCGCGGTGGTGCGCAGCGCGCACCGGGGGTCCCAGAAGGCGCGCGCGCCCGGGGACGGCTCCGCGACGGTCCACTCGCACTCGGTCAGCACGAGGGCGCCGCCGGGGGCGAGCAGCCGCTTCCACCGCGCGAGCGCGGCGTCGAAGCCGATGATGTAGGCGGAGCCCTCCGCCCAGACGAGGTCGAAGGAACCGTCCTCGAAGGGGAGCGCGGCCATGTCCGCACGGACGGTGCGGACGCGGTCGGCGAGCCCGCGGGCCGCGGCGGCCGTACGGAGCTCGTCGAGGAACCCCTCGTGCAGGTCGACGGCGGTCACCCCGGCGCCGTGCCCGCCCGCCTCGGCGGCGAGCAGCAGGGCGCTGCGGCCCGGACCGCAGCCCAGGTCGAGGACGCGCGGCCGCTCGGGCAGCGGTCCGCACAGGGACAGCAGGTGCCGGGTGGACGCGTCGGAACCGGGGGCCTGCCGGGGCAGACCGGCGTGCAGGGTGAGGAACGCCTCGAAGAAAGCGGCGCCGGAGACGGCGGACCCGGATTCCGGCAGGCCCGAGCCGGACGAGGTGTCGGAGGAGCTGGAGCGGGTGTTGTCGGTGTCGGTCAACGTGAACCCTTGAACGGGGGCTCCGGCCGACGGGACCGATCGGTCAGTACGTGATCAGGCCCGGCCGGATGCCCGGAAGGAACGGGGGATGTGCCGGAGTTCGCTGCGCATGGCCGCGACCTTCACGACGGTCATCAACCCCACCTCTTTCCCGTTCGGTCACCGTGTGGTGATTCAGGACGCACGGACGACGCTCGTACACGTCGTCGTCCACCGTAACACCGGGGCGGTTTGTGATCCCTCGGCATGATCGTCAATGATGATCCCGCCCGGGCCCGGGGCCCGGGAATATTCGGCTTATCGGGGCGTAAACGGGTGATGAACCCTTGCTTCCATTCATCCGATAGCCTCTGCCGACGTGTCGCCGCCCACGCGGCGCGCGCTTCGGATTTCGTTACAAGGAGTGAGTTCGCCTGCCGACCGTCATCCTTACCGGCCTGCCGGTGCCCGGATCACCGCTCGCGGACGAGCTGCGCTCCCTCGGCTTCGACGTCCGCCCCGCCACCGACCCCGAGGACGCCGCCGCCGCACTGGCCCGCGTACCGGCCGACCAGCGGGTCGCCTTCGTCGACAGCGAGTTCGTCGGGCACGTCCACGCGCTGCGCCTCGCGCTGACCGACCCCCGCTTCGACGCCTGCGCCGTCACGGGCGCCTTCGCCGTCCAGCCCGGTGCCCGCCCCGCCCTGGACCGCGCGGCGGCCGCGGGTGCGCTCACCGGCGGCGCCCCCGGCGCCGCCGGCGCCGGTCCGGCCCTCCGCGTCCCGTACGCCGACCGCCTCGCCGAAGCGGTCGAGGCCGCCGGCACCGCCGTCCAGCGCCCCGAGCTCGGCACGCTCGTCGCCACCGTCCCCGCGACCCCCGCGGAACGGGCCGAGGCCGTCGCCGCCGTCGCCTCCGTCGACGACGAGGCCGTACGGCTGCGGACCGCCGTGAAGTCCCGCGACGGCTTCTTCACCACCTTCTGCATCAGCCCGTACTCGCGCTACATCGCCCGCTGGTGTGCGCGCCGCGGCCTGACCCCGAACCAGGTCACCACCGCCTCGCTGATCACCGCCCTGATCGCGGCCGGCTGCGCCGCCACCGGCGACCGCTGGGGCTACGTCGCCGCCGGCGTGCTGCTCCTCGTCTCGTTCGTCCTGGACTGCACCGACGGGCAGCTCGCCCGCTACTCGCTCCAGTACTCGACGATGGGCGCCTGGCTCGACGCCACCTTCGACCGTGCGAAGGAGTACTCCTTCTACGCGGGCCTCGCCCTCGGCGCCGCCCGCAACGGGGACGACGTCTGGGCCCTCGCCCTCGGCTCCATGATCCTCATGACCTGCCGGCACGTCGTCGACTTCGCCTTCAACGAGGCCAACCACGACGCCACCGCGAACACGAGCCCCACGGCCGCGCTCTCCGACAAGCTCGACAGCGTCGGCTGGACCGTCTGGCTCCGCCGGATGATCATTCTTCCGATCGGCGAGCGCTGGGCGATGATCGCGGTGCTGACCGCGCTCACCACCCCCCGGATCGTCTTCTGCGCGCTGCTCGTCGGCTGCGCCTTCGGCGCCCTCTACACCACCGCCGGCCGCGTCCTGCGCTCCCTGACCCGCAAGGCCGAGCGCACTGCCCGGGCGGCCCGGGCCCTCGCCGACCTCGCCGACTCGGGCCCGCTGGCCGAGCTCGCGGCCCGGCTCGTCGGCCGCACGGTGCCCGGCGCCGGGATCGCCGCCGCCGTCATCGGCTCCGTCGCCCTGCTCTGGACCGCCTGGGCCTACGACTTCGGCAGCCGGCAGGTGGTCATCGCCGCCGTCGTGTACGCGCTGCTCGCCGGAGCCGCCGTCGCCCGCCCGCTGACCGGCGCCCTCGACTGGCTCGTCCCGCCCGTCTTCCGGGCGGCCGAGTACACCACCGTGCTGATCCTCGCCGCGAAGGCGGACGTCCCCGGAGCCCTTCCGGCGGCATTCGGCCTGATCGCGGCGGTCGCCTACCATCACTACGACACGGTGTACCGGATTCGCGGTGGCACCGGCGCGCCCCCGCACTGGCTGGTGCGGTCGATCGGCGGTCACGAGGGCCGGGTCCTGCTGACCGTGGTCCTGGCCGCCGTCCTCGCACGCGACGCGTTCCCCGTCGCGCTCACGGCCACCGCCGTGTTCGTGGCACTCGTGGTGCTCGTGGAGAGCATCCGCTTCTGGGTCTCCTCCGGAGCACCCGCCGTACACGACGAAGGAGAACCAGCATGATCGGCCTTGTCCTCGCTGCCGGTGCCGGACGCCGTCTGCGTCCCTACACCGACACCCTGCCCAAGGCCCTCGTGCCCGTCGGCCCCGAAGGCGACGAGGAGAGCATCACGGTCCTCGACCTGACCCTCGGCAACTTCGCCGAGGTCGGCCTCACCGAGGTCGCCGTCGTCGTCGGCTACCGCAAGGAGGCGGTCTACGCGCGCCGCGAGGCCCTGGAGGCCAAGTACGGCGTCACGATCACGCTGATCGACAACGACAAGGCCGAGGAGTGGAACAACGCCTACTCCCTGTGGTGCGCGCGTGACGTCCTGAAGCAGGGCGTGATCCTCGCCAACGGCGACACCGTCCACCCGGTCTCCGTCGAGAAGACCCTGCTCGCCGCCCGCGGCGACGGCAAGAAGATCATCCTCGCCCTCGACACGGTCAAGAGCCTGGCCGACGAGGAGATGAAGGTCGTCACCGCCGAGGGCGAGGGCGTGCGGAAGATCACCAAGCTGATGGACCCGGCCGACGCGACGGGCGAGTACATCGGCGTCACCCTCATCGAGCCCGAGGCCGCCGAAGAGCTGGCCGCGGCGCTGAAGACCACCTTCGAGCGCGACCCCGACCTCTACTACGAGGACGGCTACCAGCAGCTCGTCAACGACGGTTTCACGATCGACGTGGCCCCCATCGGCGACGTCAAGTGGGTCGAGATCGACAACCACGACGACCTCGCCAAGGGCCGGACGATCGCATGCCAGTACTGACCAGGCTGATCCCCTCGCCGGTCGTCGTCGACATCAGCCGCGGCGCCATGGACGACCTGGCCGGCCTCCTGGCCGACCAGCGGATCTCGGCGTCCGGCAAGCTCGCGATCGCGATCAGCGGCGGCTCCGGCGTGGCGCTGCGCGCCAAGCTGGAGCCCGTGCTGCCGCACGCCGACTGGTACCCGGTCGTCGACGGCACCATCGACTCCGCCGTGAAGCTGGCCGACGACATAAAGGGCAGCCGCTACGACGCCGTCGTGGGCCTGGGCGGGGGCAAGATCATCGACGTGGCGAAGTACGCCGCGGCGCGGGTCGGACTGCCCATGGTGGCCGTCGCCACCAACCTCTCGCACGACGGCATCTGCTCACCGGTGTCCATCCTGGACAACGACAACGGCCGCGGCTCCTACGGCGTGCCGACGCCGATCGCCATGGTGATCGACCTCGACGTGATCAAGGACGCCCCGGTGCGGTTCATCCGCGCGGGCATCGGCGACGTCATCTCCAACATCTCGGCGATCGCCGACTGGGAGCTCTCGCACCGGCTCAACGACGAGCCCGTCGACGGCCTCGCCGCCGCGATGGCCCGCACCGCCGGCGAGTCCGTGCTGCGCCACCCCGGCGGCTGCGGCGACGACGAGTTCCTCACCGTGCTCTCCGAGGGCCTGGTCCTCTCCGGCATCGCCATGTCGATCAGCGGCGACACCCGCCCGTCGTCCGGCGCCTGCCACGAGATCAGCCACGCCTTCGACCTGCTGTACCCGGGACGCTCCGCGCTCCACGGCGAGCAGGTCGGCCTCGGAGCCGCCTTCGCCATGCACCTGCGCGGCGCCGAGCAGCAGTCGGGCCTCTTCGTGGAGGTGCTGCGCCGGCACGGCCTGCCGGTGGCGCCCGAGGAGATCGGCTTCAGCGTCGACGAGTTCGTCGCCGCCGTCGAGTACGCCCCCCAGACCCGCCCGGGACGCTTCACGATCCTGGAGCACCTCAACCTGTCCGCCGCCGAGATCAGGGACGCTTACGCCGACTATGCCAAGACCATCCGTAGCTGAACTCCGGCCCGTCGTTCACCCGGCGGGCGTCAAGGACCGGGTCAGCGGCGAGCACTGGGGCGGGCGCCTCTACATGCGCGAGATCTCCCTGCGCATCACCCGCCTCCTGGTCACCACCCGGGTCACGCCGAACCAGCTGACCTACGTGATGACCCTCGCCGGCGTCCTCGCCCTCCCGGCCCTGCTCGTGCCCGGTGTCTGGGGTGCGGTCCTCGGCGTGGTCGCGGTGCAGATGTACCTGCTGCTCGACTGCGTCGACGGCGAGGTCGCCCGCTGGAAGAAGCAGTACTCGCTCTCCGGCGTCTACCTCGACCGCGTCGGCGCCTACCTGTGCGACGCGGCGGTCCTCGTCGGCTTCGGCCTGCGCGCCTCCGACCTGTGGGGCAGCGGGCGGATCGACTGGCTGTGGGCCTTCCTGGGCACCCTGGCGGCCCTCGGCGCGATCCTGATCAAGGCCGAGACCGACCTGGTCGGCGTCGCACGCCACCAGGCCGGGAAGCCCGTGGTCCAGGACGCGGCGGCCGTGCCGCGTTCCTCCGGCATGGCCGTCGCCCGCCGGGCCGCGGCCGCGCTCAAGTTCCACCGCCTCGTCCTCGGCATCGAGGCGTCCCTGCTCATCCTGGTGCTGGCCGTGCTGGACCAGATGCGCGGCGACCTGTACTTCTCCCGGCTGGGCGTCGCCGTACTGGCCGGCATCGCGGTGCTGCAGACCGTGCTGCACCTCGTGTCCGTCCTGGCCTCCAGCAGGCTCAAGTGAGCGCCCCGATGCGGCTGGGCGCCGTGATCATCACCATGGGCAACCGGCCCGACGACCTCAAGGCGCTCATCGATTCGGTGGCCCGCCAGGACGGTGCGCCCGTCGAGGTCGTCGTGGTGGGCCAGGGCGTGGAGGTCACCGGGATGCCCGAGGGCGTCCGTACGGTCTCCCTGCCCGAGAACCTGGGCATCCCGGGCGGCCGCAACGTCGGCATCGAGGCCTTCGGCCCCGGCGGCCGCGACGTGGACGCCCTGCTGTTCCTGGACGACGACGGGCTGCTGGAACGGACCGACACCGCCGAGCTGTGCCGCCAGGCCTTCGCGGAGGACCCGGAGCTCGGGATCGTCAGCTTCCGGATCGCCGACCCCGAGACCGGTGTCACCCAGCGCCGGCACGTGCCCCGGCTGCGCGCCTCGGACCCGATGCGCTCCTCGCGCGTCACCACCTTCCTCGGCGGCGCCAGCGCGGTCCGCACCTCGGTGCTGGAGCAGGTCGGACCCCTTCCGGGGGAGTTCTTCTACGCCCACGAGGAGACGGACCTGGCCTGGCGGGCGCTCGACGCAGGGTGGCTGATCGACTACCGGGCGGACATGGTGCTGCTGCACCCCACCACGTCCCCCTCCCGGCACGCGGTCTACCACCGTATGGTTGCCCGTAACCGGGTGTGGCTCGCCCGCCGCAACCTGCCCGCCCCACTGGTCCCCGTCTACCTGGGGGTCTGGCTCCTGCTGACCCTCGTCCGCAGGCCGTCGGCGCCCGCACTGAAGGCCTGGTTCGGCGGATTCCGCGAGGGGTGGACCACTCCCTGCGGCCCCCGCCGGCCCATGCGGTGGCGGACGGTCTGGCGGTTGACCCGGTTGGGCAGACCACCTGTCATCTGACCCGATCGCGTCTGGGACCATGGCGCGATCACGGGCCTCGTGCCACCAGCCTGATGCCCATCCTTCCTGCCGCATCTTGAAGACGGAAAGTTTCAACTTGTGAGTGACACAACCCACGACGGCGCCCTCGCCACGAGCAAGCCGCCGTCCGAAGACGCGGGGCTGAGCCCCGCGGAGCTCGCCAGGAAGTACGGCCTGTCCGTGAGCGGCGCCCGCCCCGGCCTGGGCGACTACGTCCGCCAGCTCTGGGGCCGGCGTCACTTCGTCATGGCGTTCTCCCGGGCCAAGCTGGTCGCGCAGTACAGCCAGGCGAAGCTCGGCCAGGTCTGGCAGGTGGCGACCCCCCTGCTGAACGCGGCCGTCTACTGGCTGATCTTCGGCCTGATCCTCGGAGCGGGCAAGGAGATGCCGAAGGGCGTCTACGTCCCGTTCCTGATGATGGGCATCTTCGTCTTCACCTTCACCCAGAGCTCGGTGATGGCCGGCGTCCGGGCGATCTCCGGGAACCTCGGGCTGGTGCGGGCGCTGCACTTCCCGCGCGCCGCCCTCCCGGTCTCCTTCTCGCTCCAGCAGCTCCAGCAGCTGATGTACTCGATGATCGTCGTCTTCGTCATCGCCATCAGCTTCGGCAACTACCCGCGGCTGTCCTGGCTGCTGGTGATCCCGACGCTGGCGCTCCAGTTCGTCTTCAACACCGGCCTCGCCATGATCTTCGCGCGCATGGGCTCCAAGACCCCCGACCTGGCGCAGCTGATGCCGTTCGTGATGCGTACCTGGATGTACGCCTCCGGCGTCATGTTCCCGATCGGGATCTACCTCAAGGACCAGCCGCAGTGGATCAGCGACGTGCTGCTGTGGAACCCGGTGGCGATCTACATGGACCTCATCAGGTTCGCCCTGATCGACGACTACGGCGCGAGCAACCTGCCGCCGCACGTCTGGGCCTTCGCCGTGGGCTGGGCCGTGGTGATCGGCCTCGGGGGCTTCGTGTACTTCTGGAAGGCTGAGGAGCGTTACGGCCGTGGCTGAGCAAACCGAGGGGCGCATCCCCACCGTGATCGCGGACGGCGTGCACATCGTCTACCGCGTCAACACCGGCGGAGCCGGCAAGGGCGCGGCCACCGCCGCGCTCAGCAAAATAGTCCGCCGGGGCAAGGGCGAGGCGCGCGGCGTCCGCCGGGTCCACGCCGTACGGGGGGTCTCCTTCACCTCGTACCGCGGCGAGGCCATCGGACTCATCGGCTCCAACGGCTCCGGCAAGTCGACGCTGCTGCGCGCCATCGCGGGCCTGCTGCCCTGCGAGGAGGGCCGGGTGTACACCGACGGCCAGCCCTCGCTGCTGGGCGTCAACGCGGCGCTGATGAACGACCTGACCGGCGAGCGCAACATCGTCCTCGGCGGTCTCGCCATGGGCATGAGCCGCGAGCAGATCAGGGAGCGCTACCAGGGAATCGTCGACTTCTCGGGCATCAACGAGAAGGGCGACTTCATCTCCCTGCCGATGCGCACCTACTCCTCGGGAATGGCTGCGCGCCTGCGCTTCTCCATCGCGGCGGCCAAGGACCACGACGTCCTGATGATCGACGAGGCCCTCGCCACCGGTGACCGCAGCTTCCAGGTGCGCTCCGAGAACCGCATCCGCGAACTGCGGGAGAAGGCGGGCACCGTCTTCCTGGTGAGCCACAACAACAAGTCGATCCGCGACACATGCGACCGCGTGCTGTGGCTGGAGAAGGGCGAGCTCCTCATGGACGGGCCCACGGAGGAAGTCGTCTCGGCCTACGAGAAGGCGACCAACGGCTGACGTCCGCCCCCGGACGTCAACGACGAGGCCCCCGCCGCTCAGCGCGGCGGGGGCCTCGTGGTGTCCGTGCTCCGGGCCGGGCGGCCTCCGGTGCATTTCCCCGCCATTCGACGCTGTTCGACGGCATTCGGCGACATTCGACGGCGGATACAGCGACATTCGGTGGCGGAGCGAATCCCCGAGCGGCCTTCGCGGCGCTGTACAGCGTAAGCTGAAGCGGTCCTGAATCGCGGCAAGAGGGGACGATTCACCGCAGGTGAACGGCCTTGAGGTACCCCGGGGAATCCCCGGCGGCGTGTCCGAAATAGGATGCATTGGGTCGGCAGTGTAGAACGGGAGATGTGACGGCAATGGCTACGGGAATTCTCCGGCCCCCAGGCACGACGGCCGTCCCCGCCCCGGGCGGCGGGCGGTGACCCCGGGGCACGACAACCGGCCCGGGTCCGACACGGACCACGCGCGCGCCACCCTCGGCAAGGCCCGGACGGAGAACTTCCCCGTCGCCCCCGTCTTCCTGCCGCGCGCCTGGCGCGAAGGCCTGACGGCGGTCTACGGGTACGCCCGCCTCGTCGACGACATCGGCGACGGGGACCTCGCCCCCGGCGGCCGCGACGCGGTGCTCCTCGGCCTCGACCCGGCCGCCGCCGACGACCGGTCCGCGATGCTCGACGCCTTCGAGACCGACCTGCACCGGGTGTTCGGCGCCGCCGACGGCCTGCCGCGCCACCCGCTGCTGCTGGCCCTCCGGCCCGTGGTGCGCGCGCACGGACTCACCCCCGAGCCGTTCCTCGCACTCATCGAGGCCAACCGCCGGGACCAGCGCGTCTCCCGCTACGCGACGTACGGCGAACTCCTCGCCTACTGCGAGCTCTCCGCGAACCCGGTGGGCCGCCTCGTGCTCTCCCTCACCGGCACCAGCACCCCCGAGCGGATCCGCCGCTCCGACGCCGTCTGCACCGCCCTGCAGATCGCCGAACACCTCCAGGACGTCGCCGAGGACCTCGACCGGAACCGGATCTACCTGCCGGGCGAGGACATGCGGCGCTTCCACGTCACGGAGACCGACCTGAAGGCCCCGAGCGCCGGCGCGTCCGTACGCTCCCTGATCGCGTTCGAGAGCGAGCGCGCCGCCGCGCTGCTCGATGAGGGCACCCCGCTCGTGGGCAGCGTGCACGGCAGGCTCCGGCTGCTGCTCGCGGGCTTCGTCGGAGGGGGCCGCGCGGCCCTGAGAGCCGTCACCGACGCCGGCTTCGACGTACTTCCCGGCCCGCCCAAGCCCACCAGGAGCGGCCTGCTCCGCGAGGTGGCCGCCGTCCTGCGCCAAGCGCCGAGAAAGGGGTGAGCCCGAACGTGGAGGGCCCCACACACGCGTCGTCACCGGCTGCGCCGTCCGCACCCGTCCTGGCGGCCTACGGCTACTGCGAGGCCGTCACCGGGTCGCAGGCGCGCAACTTCGCGTACGGCATCCGGCTGCTGCCCACCGACAAGCGGCAGGCGATGTCCGCGCTGTACGCCTTCTCCCGCCGCGTCGACGACATCGGCGACGGCACGCTCGCGCCCGGCGCGAAGCTGTCCCGGCTGGAGGAGACCCGCTCCCTGCTCGGCCGGATCCGGGCCGAGGAGATCGACGAGGACGACACCGACCCGGTCGCCGTCGCCCTCGCGCACGCCGCACGCCGGTTCCCCATCCCGCTCGGCGGCCTCGACGAGCTCATCGACGGCGTCCTCATGGACGTCCGCGGGGAGACCTACGAGACCTGGGACGACCTCAGGGAGTACTGCCGGTGCGTCGCCGGTGCCATCGGGCGGCTCTCGCTCGGCGTGTTCGGCACCGTGGGCACCGGCGGACCCGGAGCCGGCGACGCGGCGCGCGCCGGGGAGTACGCCGACACCCTCGGCCTCGCCCTGCAACTCACCAACATCCTGCGGGACGTTCGCGAGGACGCGGCCAACGGCCGCACCTACCTCCCCGCCGAGGACCTCGCCAAATTCGGCTGCTCGGACGGGTTCCGCGGTGAGCGGATGCCCGCCGGCTCCGACTTCGCGGGCCTGGTCCACCACGAAGTCCGCCGCGCCCGCGCCCTGTTCGTCGAGGGCTACCGGCTGCTGCCCCTGCTCGACCGGCGCAGCGGGGCCTGCGTGGCCGCCATGGCCGGAATCTACCGGCGCCTCCTCGACCGCATCGAGCGGGAGCCGGAGGCCGTGCTCCGCGGCCGCGTCTCGCTGCCGACGCACGAGAAGGCGTACGTCGCCGTCCGCGGCCTCTCCGGCCTCGACGCGCGCACCATCTCCCGCCAGAGCGCCCGGAGGCGGATCTGATGAACCCGACCCGCACCGCGCGGCCGGCGCACCCCGGCCGCGCGTCCACCCGTCCGGCGGCCCGCCGCCCCGGTCCCCGGCCCGCCCCCGCCGGCCCGGGCGGGGCCGCGGCGCAGGCAACCGGGAACCGGCCGAGCGCGTCTCTCCGTGCGGGCCGCGCGCGGCCGGCCGCGGCACCGGCCGCACGGGCCCGGCGGGCGACCGCCGCGCAGGGGAACCGCAGCACCGGGGAGGGCGCATGAGCGACAGCGACCGGCACGCCGTCGTCGTCGGCGGCGGACTCGCCGGGGTCACCGCCGCGCTCGAACTCGCCGACGCGGGACTCCGGGTCACGCTTCTGGAGGGCCGCCCGCGGCTCGGCGGGCTGGCCTTCTCCTTCAAGCGCGGCGACCTCACCGTCGACAACGGCCAGCACGTGTACCTGCGTTGCTGCACCGCCTACCGGTGGTTCCTGGACCGGGTGGACGGCGCCGCCCTCGCCCCGGTCCAGGACCGGCTCGACGTCCCCGTCCTCGACGTCGGCCGCCCCGGCCGCCCGCGACTGGGCCGGCTGCGCCGCAGCCGCCTGCCCGTACCCCTGCACCTGGCCGGCTCCCTGGCCCGCTACCCGCACCTCTCCCTCGCCGAGCGGGCGTCCGTCGGCCGCGCCGCCCTCGCGCTGCGCCGGCTCGACCCCGCCGACCCGGCGCTGGACGGCCTGGACTTCGCGACCTGGCTGGGCCGCTACGGCCAGTCGGCCCGTACGATCGAGGCCCTGTGGGACCTCGTCGGCATCGCCACCCTCAACGCCACCGCGGAGCAGTCCTCTCTCGGCCTGGCCGCCATGGTCTTCAAGACCGGCCTGCTCTCGGAGAACGGCGCCGCCGACATCGGCTGGGCCCGCGTACCGCTCGGCGACCTGCATGACACGCTCGCCCGCAAGGCGCTCGACGCGGCCGGCGTACGGACCGAACTGCGCGCCCGGGTGACCGCCGTCTCCCGTATGCCCGAAGGACACTGGCAGGTCGACACCGAGGGCGAGTCCCTCGCCGCGGGCACCGTCGTCCTCGCCGTCCCGCAGCGCGAGGCGCACGGCCTGCTCCCGGCGGGAGCCCTCGCCGACCCGGACCGGCTCCTGGACATCGGCACCGCACCGATCCTCAACGTCCACGTGGTCTACGACCGCAAGGTGCTCCGGCAGCCCTTCTTCGCCGCGCTCGGCTCCCCGGTGCAGTGGGTCTTCGACCGCACCGAGGCCTCCGGACTCCCCGACGGCGGCCAGTACCTGGCCCTGTCCCAGTCCGTCGCGCAGGACGACATCGAGGAGCCCGTCTCGCTCCTGCGGGACAAGTACCTGCCCGAACTGGAGAAGTTGCTCCCGGCCGCGCGCGGCGCCAAGGTACGGGACTTCTTCGTCACCCGGGAGCGGACGGCCACCTTCGCCCCCACCCCCGGCGTCGGCCGGCTGCGCCCCGGCGCGCGGACCGACACGCCGGGCCTCTACCTGGCCGGTGCGTGGACCGCCACCGGCTGGCCCGCGACCATGGAGAGCGCCGTACGGAGCGGACTGGGCGCGGCGCACGCCGCGCTCGCCGCACTCGGCCGCCACCGCGAACACCCTCTGCAGGAGGCGGCATGACGACGACCCCCAGCACGACCGGCACCGCACGTACAGGAACCAGAGGAGAACCAGTGAACCCGGGGAATCCGGCCGTCGAGAACACGGATGCCGGTGTGGGAGCCGCCGGCGGGGAGAAGGCGGACACGCTCGCCCTCCTGGAGCGCGGCCGCACGCTGTCGACGCCCGTGCTCCGCGCCGCCGTCGACCGGCTCGCGGCGCCCATGGACACCGTCGCCGCCTACCACTTCGGCTGGATCGACGCCCAGGGCAACCCCGCGGACGGCGACGGAGGCAAGGCCGTGCGCCCCGCCCTCGCGCTGCTCTCCGCCGAGGCCGCGGGCGCCGCGGCCGAGGTCGGCGTCCCGGGCGCGGTCGCGGTCGAACTCGTTCACAACTTCTCGTTGCTGCACGACGACCTGATGGACGGCGACGAGCAGCGCCGCCACCGCGACACGGTGTGGAAGGTGCACGGACCGGCGCTGGCGATCCTGGTCGGCGACGCGCTGTTCGCCCTCGCCAACGAGGTGCTGCTGGAGCTGGGCACCGTCGAGGCGGGCCGCGCGGCCCGCCGGCTGACGACCGCCAGCCGCAAGCTCATCGACGGTCAGGCCCAGGACATCTCCTACGAGCACCGCGAGCGCGTCAGCGTCGAGGAGTGCCTGGAGATGGAGGGCAACAAGACCGGCGCCCTCCTCGCCTGCGCGGTCTCCATCGGCGCGGTGCTCGGCGGCGCGGACGACCGCACCGCCGACAAGCTGGAGGAGTACGGCTACCACCTGGGGCTCGCCTTCCAGGCCGTCGACGACCTGCTCGGCATCTGGGGCGACCCGGAGGCCACCGGCAAGCAGACCTGGAGCGACCTGCGCCAGCGCAAGAAGTCGCTGCCGGTCGTCGCGGCCCTCGCCGCGGGCGGGCCGGCCTGCGAGGAGCTCGCCGAGCTGCTCGCCGCCGACGCCAAGAGCAACGACTTCGAGAACTTCTCCGAGGAGGAGTTCGCGGCCCGGGCGGCACTGATCGAGGCGGCCGGCGGCCGCCGGTGGACCGCCGACGAGGCGCGCCGCCAGCACGCCGTCGCGATCCGTGCCCTGGACGACGTGGACATGCCGCGGACGGTGCGCGAGCAGCTGGTCGCCCTCGCCGACTTCGTCGTCGTGCGCAAGAGGTGATCGCCACCCGCAAGCTGATATGACGCCACGGTCGCCGGCCGGCGCCGCCCCCGTCGGGGCGAGCACCGGCCGACGGCAGACCCCAGCACAGCACAGGCCACTGTTCTAAGGGGAAGCCATGACAGCGACGACCGACGGCGGCGCGGAGAGCGCCGGCGCTGGCAGCGGAATCGAAGACGGCCCCCGGCCGGGACCGGACCCGGCCGTTCCGTCGGTGGGTCCGGCCCGGCCGGAGCCGGCCGTGGCCGACCCGCCCGAACCACCCGGACGGGGGCGGCGGACGCCGCAGGAGGCCGCGGCGCGCGCGACACGCCACCTCCTGGACCGCCAGGACCCCGAGGGGTGGTGGAAGGGCGACCTGGAGACCAACGTCACCATGGACGCCGAAGACCTGCTGCTGCGGCAGTTCCTCGGCATCCGCGACGAAGCCGTCACCACGGCCACCGCGCTCTTCATCAGGGGCGAGCAGCGCAGCGACGGCACCTGGGCCACCTTCCACGGCGGCCCGCCCGACCTCTCCGCCACCATCGAGGCGTACGTGGCCCTGCGCCTCGCCGGAGACGCCCCGGACTCCGCGCACATGGCACGCGCCTCCGCTTGGATCCGGGCCCACGGGGGCATCGCCGCCGCCCGCGTCTTCACCCGGATCTGGCTCGCGCTGTTCGGCTGGTGGAACTGGGACCACCTGCCCGAACTCCCGCCCGAGCTGGTGTTCCTGCCGACCTGGGCACCGCTGAACATCTACGACTTCGGCTGCTGGGCCCGGCAGACCATCGTCCCGCTCACCGTGGTCTCCGCGCTGCGTCCGGTCCGTCCGGGCCCCTTCGCCCTGGACGAGCTGCACGCCGACGCCCGCGTTCCGAACCCGCTCAAGCGGCTGTCCCCGCTCACCAGTTGGGACGGCGTTTTCCAGCGGATGGACAAGGCGCTGCACGTCTACCGGCGCTACGCCCCGCGCCGGCTGCGCAAGGCGGCGATGGACACCGCCGGCCGCTGGATCGTCGAACGCCAGGAGAACGACGGCTGCTGGGGCGGGATCCAGCCGCCCGCCGTGTACTCCGTCATCGCCCTGCACCTCCTCGGCTACGACCTCAGGCACCCGGTCATGCGCGCCGGGCTGGAGTCCCTGGACCGGTTCGCGGTGTGGCGCGAGGACGGCGCCCGGATGATCGAGGCCTGTCAGTCACCGGTCTGGGACACCTGCCTCGCCGCGATCGCGCTGGCGGACGCGGGCCTGCCGGCCGACCACCCGGCCCTCGTCAAGGCCGCCGACTGGATGCTGGGCGAGGAGATCGTGCGCAGGGGGGACTGGGCGGTGCGGCGGCCCGGGCTCGCACCCGGCGGATGGGCCTTCGAGTTCCACAACGACACCTACCCCGACATCGACGACACCGCCGAGGTCGTCCTCGCCCTGCGCCGCGTCAGGCACCCCGACCCGGCCCGGGTGGAGGGGGCCATCGCCCGCGGGGTGTCCTGGACCCTCGGCATGCAGTCGAAGAACGGGGCCTGGGGTGCCTTCGACGCCGACAACACCAGCCCCTTCCCGAACAAGCTGCCCTTCTGCGACTTCGGCGAGGTCATCGACCCGCCCTCGGCCGACGTCACCGCCCACGTGGTGGAGATGCTCGCCTTCGAGGGCCGGGCCGCCGACCCCCGGACCCGGCGCGGCATCGACTGGCTGCTCGCCGAACAGGAGCCGGAGGGCGGCTGGTTCGGCCGCTGGGGCACCAACTACATCTACGGCACCGGATCGGTGGTGCCGGCCCTCACCGCCGCCGGCCTCGCCCCGGGACACCCCGCGATCCGGCGGGCGGTGCGCTGGCTGGAGTCCGTACAGAACGAAGACGGCGGGTGGGGCGAGGACCAGCGCTCGTACAAGGACCCCTCATGGGCCGGAAAGGGCGCCTCGACCGCCTCGCAGACCGCGTGGGCGCTGATGGCCCTGCTGTCGGCCGGCGAGCGCGACGGCGGTTCCGTCGAGCGCGGCATCGCCTACCTCGTGCGCACGCAGGAGGAGGACGGCTCCTGGGACGAGCCGTACTTCACGGGGACCGGCTTCCCCTGGGACTTCTCCATCAACTACCACCTGTACCGGCAGGTGTTCCCGCTCACCGCGCTCGGCCGCTACCTGCACGGAGAACCGTCCGTCCGCGCCGGGGAAGCGTGATGGCCGCGCTGCCGGAACGCCCCGGCGGCGAACCCGCCCCGCTGCTCGTCGCCTGCGCGCTGCGCATCGAGCGGGCGGCGCTGCGCGGCACGGGCCGGGGAGCCCCCGAGCAGTACGCCGTGCTGCGCACCGGCATGGGACCGCGCGCGGCCCAGCGGGCCGTCCACCGGGCCCTGGAACGGCCGGGCATGGACCGGGCCGCCGTCCTCGCGACCGGGTTCTGCGCCGGACTCGTCCCCGGCATGCACCCCGGGGACCTGGTGGTGGCCGAGGAGACCCGGGACCCGCACGGTTCCGTCGCCTGCACCGGCACGGCCCTGCTCGCCGACGCGCTGGCCCGGGCCGCGCCCGGCCGGACCGTGCACCTCGGCGCACTGACCGGATCCGACCACGTCGTCCGCGGCCAGGAGCGCGCGCGGCTGCGCGCCACCGGCGCCGTCGCGGTCGACATGGAGTCCGCGGCCACGCTGTGGACCGCAACCCGGGGAGGCGGGGCGCCCGCGGGGCGTCCCGTTGCCGCCGTCCGGGTGATCGTGGACGCTCCGGAGCACGAGCTCGTCCGCATCGGCACCGTGCGCGGTGGAATATCGGCCTTCCGTGTATTGCGTGCCGTACTGCCCGCTTTTTATGAATGGCACCGTTCTTCGCTGCTCCCCAGGAGGTGAGCCAGATGGCCATGCCGCTGCGCCAGTCCATCAGGGTCGGGACCTATCTTCTCGAACAGAAGCTCCGCAAGCGGGAGAAGTTCCCGCTGATCGTCGAGCTCGAACCGCTCTACGCCTGCAACCTGGCCTGTGAGGGATGCGGGAAGATCCAGCACCCGGCGGGGGTGCTCAAGCAGCGCATGCCGGTCGCCCAGGCGGTCGGCGCCGTCCTGGAGTCGGGCGCGCCCATGGTGTCCATCGCGGGCGGCGAGCCCCTGATGCACCCGCAGATCCACGAGATCGTCCGGCAGCTGGTGGCGAAGCGGAAGTATGTATTCCTCTGCACCAACGCGCTGTTGCTGCGCAAGAAGATCGAGAAGTTCACGCCGTCCCCCTACTTCGCCTTCGCCGTGCACATCGACGGGCTGCGCGAGCGCCACGACGAGTCGGTGGCCAAGGAGGGCGTCTTCGACGAGGCGGTCGCGGCCATCAAGGAGGCGAAGCGGCGCGGCTTCCGGGTCACCACGAACTCGACCTTCTTCAACACCGACACCCCGCAGACGGTCATCGAGGTGCTGAACTACCTCAATGACGACCTCCAGGTGGACGAGATGATGATCTCGCCCGCCTACGCCTACGAGAAGGCCCCCGACCAGGAGCACTTCCTGGGCGTCGAGCAGACCCGGGAACTCTTCAAGAAGGCCTTCTCCGGAGGCAACCGACGTCGCTGGCGGCTCAACCACTCGCCGCTCTTCCTGGATTTCCTGGAAGGGAAGGCGGACTTCCCCTGCACCGCCTGGGCCATTCCGAATTACTCGCTCTTCGGCTGGCAGCGCCCCTGCTACCTGATGAGCGACGGCTACGTGCCCACGTACCGCGAGCTCGTCAACGACACCGACTGGAGCAAGTACGGCCGCGGCAAGGACCCGCGCTGCGCGAACTGCATGGCGCACTGCGGCTACGAGCCCACGGCCGTCCTCGCCACCATGGGCTCCCTCAAGGAGTCCCTGCGGGCGGCCCGCGAGACGATCGGCGGGAACCGGGGCAGGTCGGCATGAGCGCCGGTCCGCGGGAGGGGGGCGGCCGGGGCGCGGGCTTCGACCTCGGCGCCCTGCTGGCCGAGCGCGGCGCGGAGCGCTACGAACTGCACGCCCGGTACCTCAACCACCAGCTGCCCCGGATGCTGCACACCATCGGCTTCGACAAGGTCTACGAGCGGGCCGAGGGAGCCCATTTCTGGGACGCCGAGGGCAACGACTACCTGGACATGCTGGCGGGCTTCGGGGTGATGGGCCTGGGGCGCCACCACCCCGTGGTCCGCCGGGCGCTGCACGACGTGCTCGACGCCCAGCTCGCCGACCTGACCCGCTTCGACTGCCAGCCGCTGCCCGGCCTGCTGGCCGAGAAGCTCCTCTCGTACAGCCCCCACCTGGACCGGGTCTTCTTCGGCAACAGCGGCACCGAGGCGGTGGAGACCGCCCTGAAGTTCGCCCGGTACGCCACCGGGCGGCCCAGGGTCCTCTACTGCGACCACGCCTTCCACGGGCTGACCACGGGGGCGCTCTCGGTGAACGGGGAGGGCGCCTTCCGGGACGGTTTCGCGCCGCTGCTGCCCGATACGAAGATCGCGCTCGGTGACCTGGCGGCCCTGGAACGGGAGCTGCGGCGCGGGGACGTGGCCGCCCTCGTGGTGGAGCCGATCCAGGGCAAGGGGGTCCTCGCCGCCCCGCCCGGGTTCCTGCTCGCCGCGCAGGAGCTGGTGCACCGGCACAAGGCGCTGCTGATCGCCGACGAGGTGCAGACGGGCCTGGGACGCACCGGCGACTTCTACGCGTACCAGCACGAGCCGGGCGTGGAGCCCGACCTCGTGTGCGTCGCCAAGGCGCTGTCCGGCGGGTACGTGCCGGTCGGCGCGACCCTGGGCAAGGACTGGATCTTCAGACGCGTCTACTCGTCCATGGACCGGGTGCTCGTCCACTCCGCGAGCTTCGGTTCCAACGCGCAGGCGATGGCGGCCGGGCTTGCGGTGCTCTCCGTCATGGAGGACGAGGAGGTCGTCGCGCACGCGCGGACCACGGGCGACCTGCTGCGCGGGCGGCTGGCGGCCCTCGTGGACGAGTACGAGCTGCTGCACGAGGTGCGGGGGCGCGGGCTGATGATCGGCATCGAGTTCGGCCGGCCGTCGTCGCTGGGGCTGCGCAGCCGGTGGACGATGCTCCAGGCGGCCCGCAAGGGGCTCTTCGCGCAGATGGTCGTGGTGCCGCTGCTGCAGAAGCACCGCATCCTCACCCAGGTGTCCGGCGACCACCTGGAAGTGATCAAACTCATCCCGCCGCTCGTCGTGGACGAGGCCGACGTCGACCGGTTCGTCGGTGCCTTCCGCGAGGTGATGGACGAGGCGCACGGCGGGTCCGGGCTGATGTGGGACTTCGGCCGGACGCTGGTGAAGCAGGCCGTCGGCAACCGCTGACCGCCGACGGCCCGCCCCGGCGGGTCAGTCCAGCAGTCCCGCCCGGAGCCGTGCGAGGGTCTCGGGCGCCAGCCCGAGGCCCTCGGCCAGGTAGGCGTCCACCCCGCCCCAGGTCTCGTCGATGGTGTCGAACGCCGCCGTCAGGTACGCGGCGCGGGCGTCGAACAGCGGGGACAGCAGCTCCATGACCTCGGCGGAGCGGGCCTCGGGGGCGTCGCTGCCGCGGCGCAGCCGGTAGCGGCGGTGCGGAGCGTTGGACTCCAGGTAGTCCGCCACGATCGCCTCGCGCTCGACTCCGAGGGCGAGCAGGGTGACGGCGACGGACAGGCCGGCCCGGTCCTTGCCGGCCGCGCAGTGCATGAGCGCGGGGACGCTGTCCCCGGCGAGCGCGTGCAGGACCAGGCTGTGCTCGGCGGTGCGGTTCGCGATGATCGAGCGGTACGAGTTCGCCATCCTGGCGGCGCCCCTCCCGTCGCCCAGGAGTCCGCGGAGCTGGTCCAGATCGCCGTCGCGGACCATCTTCCAGAACTCCCGGCCGTCGGCCGGATCCGAGAGCGGGATGTTGACGTTCCGCACGCCGGGGAGCTCCACGTCCGGCCCTTCCAGGGCGTGGTCGGCGTCGTTGCGGAAATCGAAGACGGTGTGGAGTCCGAGCGAGTTGAGGAACTCTGCATCGGTTTCGGTGGCATGTGCGAGATGTCCGCTTCGGAAGAGTCGTCCCGGCCTGACCCTCCGTCCGTCCCGCGTCGGCAGACCGCCCACGTCGCGGAAGTTCCGCACTCCGGTCAGGTTCGGCTCCGGCTGCGACCGCCCGGTCGGGGTCGGGGGTATCTGCTGGGTCACGTGAACTCCTCCGCGTCGTCGTAGGGTGTCCGAATTGCACTACTTGGCAGCAACTTGCCATATCCGGAGGCGAGATCGGGCGCCCGTCCGTGAGCCAGATCATACGGTGACCGTGAGTGCCTGATCGCGAAAGCCGAATGGCCCAGCCAGACCGGATGTTGGTGGTCCGGAATGGACGCAGGGTGACCGGAATTCCGTCGATCCCTCACCTCTGGGATTCCGTCAGGTAATTCGCGGCTTGTTCCGTGCGGCCCGACTCGATTACCTTCGCGATCGATCCGGGCGGACCGCCGAATCCTGCCGCCACCCGGAAAACCGCACCCGACTATTCACGCGCGGCAGGAGCGGGGGAACCAGGTAAGCCGCCGTCCCGAGTCTTCATATCGGGACGGCTCGGGGTGAAGCCGTACATGTGCCCATACGTGTGCGGCCGGACATCTCCAGTCCGAACCCGACAGCTCACCTCGCAGGCGACGGAGAGGAAACCGCCATGCCCGCAAAGGGTAAGCACCGCCGTCCCAAGTCCCTTTCCATCTCCCGCGGTTTCGCCGTCGCCGGCACCGGTGGCGCGGCCCTCGCGCTGCCGCTGATGGGCGCCACCGGCGCCCAGGCGTCCGGAGCCCCGGCCGCCGCGCCGGCCAGCGTGCCCGCCGTGGCCCCGCAGCTGCCGGTAGCGCTGCAGGCCGCACCGGTCGCCGCCCCGGCCGCCGCGCCGGTCGTGTACACGGTCGTGTCCGGCGACTACCTCTCCAAGATCGCCGCGCAGCGCGACCTGGCCGGCGGCTGGGAGCAGTTGTACGCCGACAACCGCGAGGCCGTCGGCGCCGACCCCTCGCTGATCCACCCGGGCCTCAAGCTGACGCTCGGCGCGAAGGGCGCCCCCGCTCCGAGCGCCGCCGCCCCGGCTCCGGCCCCGGCCCCGGCGGAGAAGCCGGTCCAGAAGAAGCAGAAGCCGGCCGAGGCCCCGGTCTCCGGCAAGGCCGCCTCGGGGGAGCAGGACGCCCCCGCCAAGAAGACGCAGCCCAAGGCCAAGCAGAAGGCGCAGGGCGGCGGCGAGACCTCCGCCGGCGCGGCGGCGCCCTCCGGCGCCGGCTTCGTGGCCCCCGTCGGCGGCGGGGTCTCCACCCAGTACAGGGCGAGTGGCGCCATGTGGTCCTCGGGTTACCACACCGGAGTCGACTTCATCGCGAGCTCCGGCACCACCGTCAAGGCCGTCGGCGCGGGCACCGTCGTCTCCGCGGGCTGGGGCGGTTCGTACGGCAACGAGGTCGTGATCCGGCACGCGGACGGCAAGTACTCGCAGTACGGCCACCTCTCCTCGCTGTCCGTCTCCGCCGGCCAGAGCGTGACCGCCGGCCAGCGCATCGGCCTCTCCGGCTCCACCGGCAACTCCTCCGGCCCGCACCTGCACTTCGAGATCCGCACGGGCCCGTCCTACGGCTCCGACATCAACCCGGTGGCCTACCTCCGCTCGAAGGGCGCCACCGTCTGACGGTGAGACGTCCGGCGGCATCCGCCGCGGCAGGGACACGCGTCAGGCCGGGACCCGAGGGGGGTCCCGGCCTGACGCGTACTTATTCCTTATCCCGCACGTGGTACAGATCACGGTCCGTTAACCCCTGCTTACGTTGGCGTAGGTTGCCCGCGGGGGTGAAGGATGGTGCGTCGTGGCAGCGACGACGACGACACTCAAGACCATCGGCTCGTACGCGGCGATCGGGGACAGCTTCACCGAGGGTGTGGGGGACCCGGGACCGGGGGGTTCGTTTCTCGGCTGGGCGGACCGGCTCGCCGTGCTCCTGGCCGATCGACGTGACGAGCACGACTTCCGATACGCGAACCTGGCCGTACGCGGCCGGCTCCTCGACCAGATCGTGGCCGAGCAGGTCCCGCGGGCCAAGGCGCTCGCACCCGACCTCGTGACCTTCTGCGCGGGCGGCAACGACATCATCCGGCCCGGCAGCGACCCCGACGACGTGGCGGAGCGGTTCGAGGCCGCCGTGGCCGACCTCGCCGGGTCCGTGGGGCAGGTCATGATCACCACCGGCTTCGACACTCGGGGAGTGCCCGTCCTGCGGCACCTCCGCGGCAAGGTGGCGACGTACAGCGCCCACGTGCGCGCGATCGCCGACCGGTACGACTGCCCGGTGCTCGACCTCTGGTCCCTCAGATCCGTACAGGACCGGCGGGCCTGGGACGGCGACCGGCTGCACCTCTCGCCCGAGGGACACACGCGCGTGGCCCTGCGCGCCGCGCAGGTCCTCGGGATCCCGGTGCCGACCGACCCCGACCAGCCGTGGCCGCCGCAGCGGCCGCGCGGCTCGGTGGACACCACCCGGGACAACATCCAGTGGGCCCGCGAGCACCTCGTCCCCTGGATCGGGCGCCGGCTGCGCGGGGAGTCCTCCGGGGACCACGTCGCGGCGAAG
Organism: Streptomyces sp. NPDC058701; assembly: GCF_042715295.1. Lineage (NCBI taxonomy): Bacteria > Bacillati > Actinomycetota > Actinomycetes > Kitasatosporales > Streptomycetaceae > Streptomyces > Streptomyces sp. NPDC058701. The sequence continues at coordinate 274,869 of NZ_JBHXSY010000005.1, forward strand.
CGGCCGGACCTGCTGCCGCTGTAGGCGGGCGGGGGCGGGAGCGCCGGGACGCACGGCGCGCCGCCAGGGGAGTGGGGAGAGGGGCGGGGGCGGCCGGGGCGCCTGCGACACGGGGGACCACCCGGCCGGGAGTGGAATCCTTCGGGGCCCGTGTGCGTTGGGATGGGGGTAGACGTCCACGAACCGCGTGACCCATCCTCCCAGGAGGCGCTTTGACCGGCTCCCGTCCCCTGCGTCCACGGCTGCGCGCCCTGCGTCCCGAAGCCTTCGGCGCGGACCCGTCCGGCGCCCGGCTGGAGCGCATCCGCCGCTCGCCGAACTTCGCCGACGGCATCTTCCAGAACCCGGTCGGCGCCCGGACCAGGCCGTCCGGATCGATGCGGGAGTTCGCCAAGATCTACTTCCGCAAGGAGCAGCGGCTCCGCCGTAACCCCGGCGCCCCGATCCCCGTGTACCCGACCACCCTCGCGGAACTGGCCAAGCCGCCCGCGAGCGGCCTGCGCGTGACCTGGATGGGCCACTCCAGCGTGCTCGCGGAGATCGACGGGCGCCGGGTGCTGTTCGACCCGGTCTGGGGCGACCGGTGCTCCCCCTTCCCGTTCGCCGGACCGAAGCGGCTGCACCCGGTGCCGGTGCCGCTGGCCTCACTGGGCGACGTCGACGTCGTGGTGATCTCGCACGACCACTACGACCACCTCGACCTCCCGACGATCAAGAGCCTGGCCGGGACGGACACCCTCTTCGCGGTCCCGCTGGGCGTCGGCGCGCACCTGGAGCGCTGGGGCGTTCCGGCCGACCGGCTGCGCGAACTCGACTGGAACGAGAGCACCGAGGTGGCCGGGCTCACGCTCACGGCGACCCCCGCCCGGCACTTCTGCGGGCGCGGCCTGCGCAACCAGCAGCACACCCTGTGGGCCTCCTGGGTGGTAGCGGGCGACGACCACCGGATCTACCACAGCGGTGACACCGGGTACTTCCCCGGCTTCCGGGAGATCGGGGCCGAGCACGGGCCGTTCGACGCCACGATGATCCAGATCGGCGCCTACTCCGAGTACTGGCCGGACATCCACATGACACCCGAGGAGGGCATGCAGGCCCACCTCGACCTCCAGGGCGGCATCCCGCACGGCACGATGCTGCCGATCCACTGGGGCACCTTCAACCTGGCCCCGCACCCGTGGGACGAGCCGGGCGAGGGCACCGTCGCCGCCGCGGCGAAGGCGGGAGCCGCCATCGCCCTCCCCGTCCCGGGCGAGCCCTTCGAGCCCGGCGCGGACGGGGTTCCCTCCGCACCCTGGTGGAGGCCGTTCGTCGCCCGGGGTCTGACGGCCGGTCCCGTCGAAGGCCCCTCCACCGTGGCTGCGGCCGAGGCGGGGGGCGTGGCCGGGGTGGCGGCGCGGAAGGGGTCCGCGACCGCGGGCGGGCAGGAGAAGCAGGAGCGGGTGGGGACGTAGCGGGCGGAGTCGAGCGACAGCCCTCGGCCGTCCCGGCCCCGGCCGGGGCGTCCGGGGGCGGGTGCGCGCGAGGGATGCCGGGCGTCCGGGGGCGGGTGCCCGGCGCGGGCGGCCGTGGGGCGGTCCGGGGGATTCGGGCGGGTGTGCGAGCGCTCCACCGGGAGCGGGAAGCACCCCGCCCAAGTTCCCCAACTCGCCGTCCGGGGTGTGACGGTGCGGTCTAGCGTGGGTAACCGGTGATCAACACCGGACCCCGGGAACGCTGGGGGCCGGGCCCCACGTACCGAGGACCCAGATGTCCGGACCCCGCGCCGCCCGTCACTCCCCGTCGAGACACGCCGTCACCGGTCCGGCACGGCAGATAAGGCCCCAGCTGCTCCGCGCCGCCCTCCTGCCCGCGCTCGCCGCCGGGCTCAGCGGCGCCGCCGCGGTGATCTTCACCCTTCAGCTCGGCGGGGGCGCGGGCGAGCGGGACGCGCGGCTGTGGCCCGTACTGACCGGATGCGCGCTGCTCGTCGTGGGCGCCCTCGCAGCGGCCCTGCTCGGCGCCCAGCGCTCCGCCAAGGCGGTCCGCGACCGCTGCGAGGCGCTGCGCCGCTCCAGCGTGCGCGGCCGGCAGGAACTGCGGGCGGCCGCCGACCGGCTGGAGCGCGGCGAGGCCCCGGCGCGGCCGGTGCGCGGCGGCACCACCGGATCGCCGCCCGGCGGCGATCCGGGGGGCGTGGACGAGTTCTGGCTGCTCTCGCAGGAGCTGCGCGGCGCCCGCGAACAGGCGCACAGCACCCTCGTACGGCTGGCCCGACCGGTCGCCCCGTCCGACAGCGAGCGGAAGGTGGAGGTCTTCGTCAACCTCGCCCGCCGGCTGCAGTCCCTCGTCCACCGGGAGATCTCGCTGCTGGACGACCTGGAGGACACGGTCGAGGACCCGGACCTGCTCAAGGAGCTCTTCCACGTCGACCACCTCGCCACCCGCATCCGCCGTCATGCCGAGAACCTGGCCGTCCTCGGCGGGGCCGCCTCACGCCGCCAGTGGACCCGGCCCATCGACCTGAGCGAGGTCCTGCGCTCCGCCGTGGCGGAGGTCGAGCAGTACACCCGGGTCAAGGTGGTGCCGCCCGCGGGCGGCAGCGTACGCGGCCACGCCGTAGCCGACGTGGTGCACCTGCTGGCCGAACTGGTCGAGAACGCCACCGTGTTCTCCGCCCCGGACACCGACGTGGTGCTGCGGGCCGAACGAGTCACCGCCGGGATCGCGGTCGAGGTGGAGGACCGGGGCCTCGGCATGCCGGCCGCGGAGCAGCACCGGATGAACGCCCTGCTCGGCGACCCCGACCAGATCAGCGTCCGCAACCTGCTCGCCGACGGCCGGATCGGCCTGTTCGTGGTCGCGGCCCTGGCCCGGCGGCACGGCATCGCCGTCGAGCTCAAGTCCAACATCTACGGCGGCGTGCTGGCCGTCCTGGTGCTGCCGCAGGAGTTGCTGGGCGCGGAGGCGCCGAGCGCCGCCGACGCGGCGGGCGGTTCCCGCGCCACCTCCTGGGGGACCGGCGAGGGTACGGGAAAGCCTCCCCTGGAGCCCGTACGGCTGGCGCCGCCGCGCCGGGAGCCCCCGGACGCGGTGCGGGCGCAGCCGGTGCGGGAGGCCGAGCCGCGGGGTGCGGCCGGGCCCGAGCGGTGGGCCGCGCCCGAGCCCGAGCGGTGGGCCGCGGCCGGGCCGGAGGTGTGGGAGGCGGACCGGGCCGGGGCGTGGGGCGCGGCCGCACCGGACCCGTGGGTGGCGGAGCAGCCGGCGCCGTGGGGCCCGGCCGGTCCCGGGCCGGGGGACTCCGGCTCCGCGCTGTGGAAGTCCGGCTCCGCGGGGTCGCGCTCGCCGGGTGAGCCCCTCGCCGGGGTCGCGGCCCAAGCGCCCTACGGGCGGGCCGAGGAGGTGGGAGCGTACCTGCCCGGAACGCTGCCCGAGCCGCCGTACGGGCCCGCCGGGCCGCCGGAGGCGACCGGCGGCCCGGGCGTACGGACCGTGCCCGCCGCGCAGACCGTGCCCGCCGCGCGCGACGGCGGCGACCGGCCGTCACTGCCCCGGCGCCGCGCCCAGCAGCACCTCGTCCACCAGCTGCGCGAGGCCCCGGCCGCGCGCCGGGACGACGCCACCGAACAGCCCCTGCACGACCCCGGCCTGATGGCCGCCTTCCAACGGGGCTTCGGCGAGGCCCAGTCGGAGGACCAGGCATGATCCCGACCCCTCACCCCAGCAAGGAGCGCACCCCCATGGGAGGCGAAGTGGCGACGCAGACCGGCGGCCGGCTCTCGGACCTGGACTGGCTGCTCAGCGGCCTGGTGCAGCGCGTGCCCTACACGCGCAGCGCCGTACTGCTCACCGCCGACGGGCTCGTGAGCTGCGTTCACGGCCTCGACCCCGACAGCGCCGACCACATGGCGGCGCTCGCGTCCGGGCTGTACTCGCTGGGCCGCAGCGCCGGTTCCCGCTTCGGGGACGGCGCGGAGGTCCGGCAGGTGGTGGTCGAGCTCGACACCGCGCTCGTCTTCGTGTCGGCGGCCGGCGCGGGCACCTGCCTGGCGGTCCTCGCCGACCGCGAGGCCGACGCGGGGGTGCTCGGCTACGAGATGGCGATGCTCGTCAAGAGCGTACGGCCGTACCTGGCGGTTTCGCCCCGGCGGCCCGTCGCCGAACCGGGGCGATGAGCACCCGCACGACGGGGGCGTGCGCGCCGGGACGCCCGTACGGCAGTGGCGCCGCGCGCGACGCACCCTGGCTCGACGACTCGGCGGGCCGGGTGATGCGCCCGTACACCGCCAGCGGCGGGCGCACCAGGCCCGGCACCGCGCTCGACCTGCTGTCGCTGGTCACCGCGACCGGCGTGCGCCCGCGCGTCGCGCTCGGGCCCGAGCACGCCCTCGCGCTGCGCCTGTGCGCCGGCGCCGCCGCGGTCACGGTCGCCGAGGTGGCGGGCCAGCTGCGGCTGCCTGCAGTGGTCGTGAAGGTGCTGCTGTCCGACCTGATGCACCACGGCGCCCTCGTGGCCCGCGCGCCCCGGTTCCCGGGCCGCGACGGCCCGCTCGCCGCCGACGACCAGTCCCTTCTGCGAGCGGTGCTCAATGGCCTCCGTACGCGTCTGTGACACCACCCGTCCCGCGCCCGCACCCGCGACCCTCAAGATCCTGGTCGCGGGGGGCTTCGGGGCGGGCAAGACCACCTTCGTGGGCGCGGTGAGCGAGATCGAGCCGCTGAGCACGGAGGAGCTGCTCAGCGACCTCGGCGAGTCCGCCGACCCGCTGGACGGGGTCGAGGCGAAGACGGCGACGACCGTCGCGCTGGACTTCGGGCGGATCACCCTCGACGGGGGCAACGTCCTCTACCTCTTCGGCACCCCCGGGCAGCAGCGCTTCTGGTTCCTGTGGGAGGAACTGTGCGCGGGCGCCCTCGGGGCGGTGGTCCTCGCCGACACCCGCCGCCTGGCCGACTGCTTCCCGGCCGTGGACTTCTTCGAGCGGCGGGGGATCGGCTTCGTCGTCGCCGTCAACGAGTTCGACGGCGGGCACCGCTACGCGCCGCACGAGGTGCGGGAAGCCGTGGGGCTCGGGCCCGACGTGCCGGTCGTGCGCTGCGACGCCCGGCTGACGAGTTCCGGGACGGGGACGCTGGCCGCCCTCGTCCGCCACCTCCTGTGCACGTCCACGGCCAGATCATCGTCTTCGGAGTCGGGGGAACCGTCATGACGTACTACGAATCGACCGGACACCTGCTGCTCACGCCCGTGGACCGGGAAGCGCCCGCGCGCGCCGTCCGGCTGCGCGAACTCGGCCTGGGAGAGCGGACGGACGCCGAACTGGACGCCTTCGCCCGGCGGGTCGCCGACGACCTGGAGGTGCCGTTCGCGGGGGTCAACTTCGTCGGTGAGGAACGGCAGTTCTTCGCCGGGCTGCACCACGCGCCCGACGCCCCGCAGAGCGGGTACCCGGCGCGCGTCCTGGCCCGCGACCAGGGCTACTGCCCGCACGTGGTGGTGCGCCGCCGGGCGCTGGTGCTGGAGGACGTACGGGACTTCGCGCGCTTCGCGGGCAACGCGGTCGTCGACGAGAGCGGGGTGCGCACCTACCTGGGCGCGCCGCTGACCGACCGGCGCGGGATCGTGCTCGGCACGGTCTGCGCGGTGGACGTGGTGCCGCGGCGCTGGGGGACCGAGGGGCTCGCCGCGGTCAAGGAGCTGGCGGCCGAACTGGTGGCGCTGGTGCACGAACGGGAGGACCGGCGGGTCTGAGGCGCGCGCCGCGGGGCCGGCGCGAGGCCGATGCGGGGCCGACGCGGGCGATGCGGGCGGTTGCGTGCGGTTGTCAGTGCCGGGGTCTACCGTCGGTGGGCCGGGTTCCACCCGATGCCGGACTCCGGCGTCCCCCGCCTGGAAGCCGGTACGGAGCGCCCCGGGCGTCCGGAACCGGACCTGGAGAGGAGCCGCGGGGATGGCCACGACCGCCGAGCACGTCCGTACGATCGCACTGTCGCTCCCGGACAGCAGCGAGAAGCTCGCCTGGGGCATGCCCACCTTCCGGGTGGGCGGCAAGGTCTTCGCCGCCCTGGCGGACGACGACACCTCGATCGGGATCAAGTGCCCCAAGGAGGACCGGGCCGAGCTGATCGCGGCGGAGCCGGAGAAGTTCTTCCTCCGCGAGGGCCACGACGACAACTACGCGTGGCTCCGGGTGCGCCTCGCGGCCGTGGCGGACGCGGCCGAGCTGCGCACGATCCTCACGGACTCCTGGCTCCAGGCGGCGCCGAAGCGGCTGGCCGCGGCCCATCCGGAACTGCGCGGAGGCGAGGGCTGAGGGGCCGGGACCCGGTCGGGCCCCGGCCGCACCCCGGCTGACGCCGTCCGGCCGTGCCCGCGTCGTCGCCGTACCCGCTGCGCGCGCCGGGCCGGGCGTACGCGACGCGCGGCCTAGCGCGCCGCCGCGGCCGGTGTCAGGAAGCCGCTGATCCGCTCGCGCAGGGCGTGCGGGTCCAGGCCGTGGGCGGCGGTGTGCTCCTCCATCGTGCCGTAGCGCCGCAGCTCCGCCCGGCCCACGCCCAGCCCCAGCACCCGGTGGGGCACGTCGGCCAGGGCTCCGCCCGCGGCGGCCGCGGAGGTGCCGGCGAGGTAGGGCTCGACGAGGACCACGGCGGGCGCGGCCCGCCCGACGGCCTCCCGCAGCGCCGCGTCGTCGAAGGGCCGCACCGTGGCCGCGTACAGCACCGTCAGGTCGAGCCCCTCGGTGGCGGCCAGCACGTTGTCGAGCAGCGGCCCCACGGCGACCACCACGCCCGCGCGGCCCTCCCGTACCGTCCGCAGGCCCGGGCCGTGCACCGGTCGGGCTGCCGCGTTCGACTGCTGCGACAGGCGTACGTACACCTTGTCGTCCCCGGCGGCGTAGGCGTGGCGCAGCAGCGCCTCGGCCTCGTCGGGGTGGCCCGGGACGTGGACCGTCCACCCGTCCAGGGTGTCCAGCAGCGCCACGTCGCCCGGTGCCATGTGGGTGAACCCGCCGGCGGGCCAGTCGTAGCTGGCGCTCGCGCTGACGAGGACGCCGCCGGTGCCCTGGTGGCCGAAGTCCAGCTTGACCTGCTCGAACGGCCGCTCCACGAGGAAGCTGGCGAAGGTGTGCAGGACGGGCCGCAGCCCCGTCAGGGCCAGCCCGCCGCCGACGCCGACCAGGAGCTGTTCCCTGATGCCGACGTTGATCACCCGGTCCGGGTGGCGCCGCTGGGCGGGCCGGAACCCGTCCATGGTGACCTCGGCCAGCACGACGGCCAGCCGGGGATCCTCGTCGAGCAGGCGCGACGTGACCGAGATGAAACGTTCCCGCATGGTGTCCATGGTTGTCCCTGCCCCTTTGACGCTCTGCACTGCCACTGCCACTGCCACTGCCACTGCCACTGCCCCTGCTACTGCTTCTTCTCGACGCGGGCGACCACGACGTGCGGCCGCCCGGGGTGCGGCGCGGTGAAGGCCGCCAGCAGGGCCGCGTGGTCCCGCCCGTCCACGGTCGCCGCGGACCAGCCGGCCGCCTCGAAGCGGGCGGCGATGCCGCCGGGCCAGCCGTGAGTGGCGGAGTCGTTGTCGATCACCACGGTGTGCAGCCGCTCCAGACCGGCCGAACCGGCGTACGCGAGCGCCTCGTGGTTGCTGCCCTCGTCCAGTTCCGCGTCGCCGATCAGCACCCACACGGCCGGCTCGGTGAGCCCCTGCGCGCGCAGCCCGAGCGCGCTGCCCACGGCGAGGGGCAGGCCGTGCCCGAGCGAGCCGCTGCCGATCTCCACGCCGGGGATCAGGGTGCGGTCCGGGTGGTGGCCGAGCGGCGAGTCGTAGGAGCCGAAACCTCCGAGCCAGCCGACGGGGAAGAACCCCTTCGCGGCGAGCACGGCGTAGTACGCCATGGGCCCGTGCCCCTTGGACAGCAGGAACCGGTCCCGCCCGGCGTCCCGGGCGGTGCCGGGCGCCACCCGCAGCACGCGGTCGTAGAGCACCCACAGCACGTCGAGCGTGGAGGTGGCGGCGGGCCCGTGCTTCTCGGCCCCGGTCATGAGGCCGATCAGCCGGCCCAGGTCCTCGTGGCGGAACTCGGTGTCCGCGGTCGCCTGCGTCATGCACCGATCGTGCAACCTCAAGTCAACTTGAGGTCAAGCCCGTCCCTCCGGTGCGGTGGGAAAGGTGAAAGGGGAGCGCGATCACCCCGTGAAGTGCGGTATTGTTCTCCTGCACGTTCAACCAGGGGAAAACCCCAGGTCAACGGGCATCGGGACGTGGCGCAGCTTGGTAGCGCACTTGACTGGGGGTCAAGGGGTCGCAGGTTCAAATCCTGTCGTCCCGACTCGAAAGAGTCGCAGATCGCGGGGCCGTTTCAGAGCAATCTGAAACGGCCCCTCGGTCGTTTCCGCGGTCGGGCGGGCCCGGGCCGGGCTGTCTGGCCGCTACTTCGCGGGGGCCAGCGGCTTGTGGCCCGGGTACACGTGGTCGGGGGACACGATGCTCGTGACCGCCTCGCCGAAGAGGGTGCTGGGCTCCTGGCCCTCGTACTGGGTGTCGGTGTTGAGGAGGATGACCATGGTCGCCTGTGCCTCGGGGAGGTAGACCGGCAGGACCTCGTAGCCGGGGATCGAGCCGTTGTGGCCGATCCAGCCCTGTACGTCGAAGATGCCGAGGCCGTAGCCGGTCCCCGGGATGTTCATCGGCGCGGTCTTCAGGCGCTCGGCCTGCGTCGCGGGCGTCAGCAGGGTGCCGGTGGCCAGGGTGCGGGCCCAGCTGCGCAGGTCCTGGAGGTCGGAGACCATCTCTCCGGCGGCCCAGGCCCACGAGGGGTTCCAGCGGGTCGAGTCCTCGGTCCTGCCGGAGGCCGTCTGGTCCGTGTAGCCCTGGGCGTACGGGGCGGGCAGGTCCGGGCTCGTGGGGAAGACCGTGTTGCGGAGCCCGGCCCGCTCCACGACGTCCCGCGTCACGACCTCGTGGAGCGGCCGGCCGGTGACCTTCTCGACCACCAGGCCGAGCAGGATCAGGTTGGTGTTGGAGTAGTCGAACTCCGCGCCCGGCTGGAACTGCACCGGGTGCTTGAACGAGTAGTCGAGCAACTGCCGCGGCGCGAAGGTCTGGTGCGGATCGGCCTCGAACGTCTTGATGAACCCGTCGTCCATGCTGTAGTTGAAGAGACCGCTGCGCATGCCCGCCAGCTGCCGCAGGGTGATGCGGTCCCCGTTCGGAACTCCCGTGACGTACCGGCCGATCGGGTCGTCCAAGCCGACCTTTCCCTGGTCCACGAGCTGGAGCAGGGCGGTGACCGTGAACGTCTTGGTCTCGCTGCCGATGCGCACGTGGAGCGGGGTCGTCATCGGAGCGCCGGTCGCCTTGTCCGCCACGCCGAAGGACTTCACGTAGCTCCCCTTGCCGGGAGCCCACAGCCCCACGGTGACGCCCGGAACCCGGGCCTCGCGCATGACGCGCAGCACGGCCGCGTCCAGCCGCGCCGCGACGGCCGGCGTGAGCCGCACGAATTCGGTGTCGGCCGCCGGTGAGGGCGTGGTGGTCGGGGACGGCGTGGTGGACGCGGGAGCGGACAGCGTCGCGGGAGACGCTCCGTACGCGGAACCCGCGATCGCGGGAGCGAGCAGTACGCCTGCTGCGGCGGCGGCCGTGCAGGCCCGGCGCAGTCGGAGGGGAGCTGGCTTCACGGCATGGCCTCCTGTGGTCCGCGGACCCGGGCAACGGCAACCAGCGTAGGCCGGTGCCCGCCGGCTCGCGAGGCGGGCCGTCCGGTTGCGGGGACGCGTCCGGTGCGCGGGGGGCGGCGCGCAGGGGACGGTGCGCAGGGGGCGGCGCGCACGTTCGCGGGCCGCTCGGTCGCCGTCGGGCCGGTGCGCGGGGATGCCCTCGATCGCCGCGGAGAGCAGCGCCGGCGTCTCCGCCAAGGGGCTCTCGCCGCGGTACGCGGCGTCGAAGACATCGGTCAGCGCGCCGATTCCGGAGGGTCGGGAAACGGCATCAGTCATACTTCCATGTTGGTGTCGCCCCCGTTTCCGCCTTCGACCTTGCCCATGTCCGTCACCGCCGCCCCGTCCGGCCGCTCCGGCCCGCCCGCCCGACCGTTCGCCGCTCGCTTCGCCGCTCGTGCTGTACCCGTAGGAAACCAGGACGTTGAACACCACCAGAACCCTCTGCTTCGTCATCGCGGCACTCTCGTCGTACGCCGCACTCGCCTACCGGCTGTGTCAGGGACGGCGCAGCTGGCGGGACATCGGCTACCGCACCCTGATCACCACCCTGCTGTTCCAGTGCCTCACCTTCACGATGGGCGCCGTCGCGATGCAGGACGCGCGCCTGCTCGGCGTCGGGAACCTCGCCATCCTCCTCATGCACCTCGCGGCGGTCGCGTTCTGCGTCAGCGCGCAGATCATCCTGCTGCGGTGGGCGGCCGTCGGCGAGGAGGCGGTGCGCAAGACGCGGTTCTGGGTCCTCACGGGCATCGTCCTCGAAGTGCTCCTGACCGCCCTGTTCTTCCTGGCCGACGGCCCCGGCCGGGCCCCGCTGGACTTCGACGGCAGCGGCGATCCGCTGCTCCTCGCGTACCTCCTGGCCTTCATCGCCTCGCAAGCCGTCCCGTGCGTCTCGATGTTCCGCCAGTGCGGCCCCTGCATCCGGATGACGGCGAACGCACCGCTGCGGCGGGCCCTGCGCGTGCTGTCCCTCGCGGCGGCGATCCTGCTCCTGTACGGCCTGGTCAGGACGGTCAATGTGCTCACCATCGCCGCCGGGGTCGAGATCGGGGCGCGCAAGGAGACCGTCGCCTCGGTGCTCAACGCGCTGGGCATCGTCACCCTCTCGCTGAGCCTGGCGATGCCGTCCTGGGCGCCGTCCGCCGCCCGGCTCCTGGGGTGGGTCCGCACGTACCGGTCCTACCGGGCGCTCTACCCGTTGTGGCGGGACCTGTACGAGTCCTGCCCGGACATCGCGCTGGAGCCGCCGGGCGCTTCGTTCTCCGACCTCGACTACCGGCTCCACCGGCGGATCGTCGAGATACGGGACGGCTGGCGGGACCTGCGCCCGTACATCGACCGCACGGCCGAGGGCGGCGGGGAGCCGCGCGGGGGAGACGGCGCGGGCCGCCGGGAGCCGAGCGGGGAGTCGCGGCAGGCGTTCGCGGAAGCGGTCCGGATCAAACGGGCCCTGGTCGCCAAACGAACCGGCCGCATCCCGCACGGCAGCCAGGACGCCGGCGACTTCGAGGACCGCGATACGGACAATTTCACCGCGGAAGTGGCCTGGCTCACCCGAGTGGCGACCGCCTACAGTAAGCTCCACAGCGCGAGTTGAGAGCTCCCGCCCGGTTTGCATCCCCCGTCAGACCGGGCGGGCATCGCCCCTCCGCGACGGGGCCCGCCCGCGGCGCCCCCGAGAACCTGATCACGTCGGTTCCCCCCGGCCCTCCCGTTCCCCTCGCGTCCGCGCTGCCCCGGACGCCACCCGTCCCGGGTGAGCCGCGTCTCACCGGGGCGGTGGCGCTTGTCTATGCACCGAGTTGCATAGAAGGATCGGGGCATGGCGATTGAGCACGCGATCCTCGTCTCCCTGCTGGAGCAGCCGGGCTCCGGCTACGAGCTGGCCCGCCGGTTCGACCGGTCCATCGGCTACTTCTGGACCGCCACCCACCAGCAGATCTACCGCGTCCTCAAGCGCATGGAGGCCGACGGCTGGGTCGAGGTCCGGGAAGTGGCGCAGCAGGCGCGGCCGGACAAGCGGGAGCACTCCGTCACCGAATCCGGCCGCACGGCGCTCTCCGCCTGGCTCCACGAGCCGATCCAGCCCGACAGCGTCCGGCACGAGCTCGCCGTGAAGATCCGCGGTGCGGCCTTCGACGATCCGGCGGCGCTGATCCGCGAGGTCGAACGGCACCACCGCGCCCACGCCGACCGGCTCACGCACTACCTCGCCGGGGAGCTGCGCGACTTCACCGGTCCGGACGCGCCCGCGGCACCCGACGCCGGACGGGAGCTCCAGCACGTGGTGCTCCGCGGCGGCATCGCCTACGAGCGGATGACGCTGGCCTGGCTCCAGGACGTACTCGACACGCTCCACCGCCTGGCCGAGCACTGAGCGGCCGTCGGCCGGGCACCCGTACCCGACCCGGGCACCCGTACCCGACCCGGGCCCACCCCCCGTACGACAACCCCTGCCACGATCCGCATCCGCATCCCCCCTCCGGCGCCACTCGGCACCCTCCCGGCCCCGACCCGAAAGGCGAACGCCCATGACCGACGCCCTGCTGTTCAACCCGCGCACCTACGACCCCGCCCACTTCGACCCCGAGACCCGCAGGCTGCTGCGCGCCACCGTCGACTGGTTCGAGGCCCGCGGCAAGCGTCGGCTGATCGAGGACTACCGCTCCCGCGCCTGGCTGGCCGACTTCCTCGCGTTCTCGGCGAAGGAAGGTCTCTTCGCCACGTTCCTGACCCCGGCCGCCGCCGCCGGCGAGGACGAGCCGGACAAGCGCTGGGACACCGCGCGGATCGCCGCCCTGAACGAGATCTTCGGCTTCTACGGCCTCGACTACTGGTACGCGTGGCAGGTCACCATCCTCGGACTCGGCCCGGTCTGGCAGAGCGACAACGCCGCCGCCCGCGACCGCGCCGCCGAACTCCTGGCGCAGGGCGAGGTGTTCGCCTTCGGCCTGTCCGAGAAGACCCACGGCGCCGACATCTACTCCACCGACATGCTGCTGGAACCCGACGCCGCCGGCGGTTTCCGCGCCACCGGCTCCAAGTACTACATCGGCAACGGCAACGCCGCCGGCCTGGTCTCCGTCTTCGGCCGCCGCACCGACGTCGAGGGCCCCGACGGTTACGTCTTCTTCGCCGCCGACAGCCGCCACCCGGCGTACCGGCTCGTGCAGAACGTCGTCGACTCCTCCAAGTACGTCAGCGAGTTCCGCCTGGAGGACTACCCGGTCGGTCCCGACGACGTGCTGCACACCGGCCGCGCCGCCTTCGACGCGGCGCTCAACACCGTCAACGTCGGCAAGTTCAACCTCTGCACCGCCTCGATCGGCATCTGCGAGCACGCGATGTACGAGGCCGTCACCCACGCCCACGGCCGCGTCCTCTACGGCCGTCCCGTCACCGCCTTCCCGCACGTGCGCCGCGAGCTGGCCGACGCGTACGTCCGCCTCGTCGGGATGAAGCTGTTCAGCGACCGCGCCGTCGACTACTTCCGCTCCGCCGCGCCCGACGACCGCCGCTACCTGCTGTTCAACCCGATGACGAAGATGAAGGTCACCACGGAGGGCGAGAAGGTCATCGACCTCCTGTGGGACGTCATCGCGGCCAAGGGCTTCGAGAAGGACACCTACTTCGCGCAGGCCGCCGTCGAGATCCGCGGACTGCCCAAGCTGGAGGGCACGGTCCACGTCAACCTCGCGCTGATCCTCAAGTTCATGCGCAACCACCTCCTGGACCCGGCGGACTACGCCCCCGTGCCGACCCGCCTCGACGCGGCCGACGACGCCTTCCTCTTCCGCCAGGGGCCGGCCCGCGGTCTCGGCTCCGTACGCTTCCACGACTGGCGCCCCGCCTTCGACGCGTACGCCTCCCTCCCCAACGTGGGCCGCTTCCGCGAGCAGGCCGACGCCCTGTGCGCGTTCGTCACGACCGCCGCCCCCGACGAGGAGCAGAGCCGCGACCTGGACCTGCTCCTGGCCGTGGGCCAGCTCTTCGCGCTCGTCGTCCACGGCCAGCTGATCCTGGAGCAGGCGCGCCTGACGGGCCTGGACGAGGACGTGCTGGACGAGCTGTTCTCCGTGCTCGTACGCGACTTCTCGGCGCACGCGGTCGAGCTCCACGGCAAGGACTCCGCCACGGCGGACCAGCAGAGCTGGGCGCTCGGCGCGGTCCGGCGCCCGGTTGTCGACGCCGACCGCTCGGCCCGCGTCTGGGACCGCGTGCAAGCCCTGGCGGGCACGTACGAGATGGCCCCCTGACCCCGGACACCCCCATCCCGGGCCCGCCCGAGGACGGCTCCCCCACGGGGGAGCCGTCCGTGCGTCCGCGCTATCCTTCGCGAGCCGTTCGCCCGGCAGTCGATTCCTGGAGGTGGGCGGCGATCACGGCCAGGTCGTCGGCGATGGCCAGGACGCCGGCCGTGTCGGCCGTCGGGGTGGAGGCGCCGTTGACGCCGACGTAGAACGCGTCGTAGCGGCCGTCGCCCCGGTCCAGGTAGCCGGCGAGGGTCATGGCGCCCGCGCCCAGACGGTTGTTGAGGGCGTCCAGCCCCACCGCGGCGCCGGTCTTCGCGAACACCTTGCCCCGGGCCGGGCAGTCGCGGCAGTTGTCGGCCAGCAGGCCGTCGACGCCGAGGATCGGCAGTGCCTCGCGGAAGCGCTCCGCCTCGGGCGTGCGCGTCCAGTACGTCAGCAACTGCACCTCGGCCCGCGGCGTGGCTCGGTCGACGGGGTTGCCGCCCCGGCCGTCCAGGAGTTCCGCCTGCTTGCGGTCGACGCCCGCGCGGTCCAGGAAGCCGGCCAGTACGGGGAAGCCGTCCATGCACTGCTTGCCGCCCGCCTCCACCGCCATCAGGCAGATGCCGAGGTTGGCCCCCAGGTTGTGGCTGACCTTGAAGATGAGCTCGGCGTACTCGGCGTAGGGCGGGGAGGTGTACACGGCCACGCGGTCGTCGTCCCCGTACGAACGGGGCAGCCGCGCCACCGGGTTGGGGCCCGTCGGCCCCGCGGTGACCTCGACCCCGGCCCGTGCGAGCGCCTCGATCAGGGCGGTGCGCCCGAAGGCCGCGGGGTCGGCGATCGGGGACACGCGCAGCAGGGGGGCGGAGCCCGCCGCGATCGTGCCGGACAGGCTGATCCGGGTGCCGTCGGCCGACGCCGTCACCTCGATGGCGGTCGGCTTCCCCGCCGCCACCGTCTCGACGGTGGAAGTGACCTGGTACGGGGCGACCTTCGGCCGCCAGTCCAGCCGTACGGGGGCTCCGGCGCGGTCGCCCGGGGTCGTCATGAGGTCGATGAGGTTGTCGTTGATGATCAGCGGGGTCGGGGTGGGGTCGAGGACCGGCTGGGGCTGGAAGAGCCGGTCGTCCACGATCACGTCGCCGTCGACGCGGGTGATGCCGGAACGGCTCACCTGTTGCGCGATCCGGTCGATCCCGGCCAGCGGGTTCTCCGGGGTCAGCGTGGCGCCCGGGAAGTCGTTGGCGTAGGTGTGGTCGAGGTCGGTGAAGGCGACCGTGCCGTCGGGGCGGGTGCGGCCGCCCATGGTGAGGTCGCCCTGCGCGACCAGGGCGAGGTCGCCGTCCAGGGTGCTCCCGCTGCGCTCTCCCACCGCGAAGACCGGCGTTTCGAAGCGGTGGCCGCCGCCGAGGGTCTTCCACGTCCCGGACACGCTGAACAGCTTGGCCGTCGAGCCGGGGATGAAGAACTGCTCGGGGAAGCGGCTGTGCGTCACGCGCCCGTTCGCCGGGTCGCTCTGGAGCAGACCCCACTGGGCGTTGCGGTACTCCGGCTTCCGCATGATCTCCGTGATCCGCGGGTCGAGCCCGTCGGGTCCGGCCTCGTCGGCGGGTGACGGCGTCGCGCCGACGGCCGTACCCGGCGTCAGCGCCACGGTCACGAGCAACACGGCGCAGAGACACCCGGCCAGGCGTCGCCGGAGGGAGCCGGCGCCGGAGCCCGAGCGCGGGGGAGTCGGGGCAGATCGCTCGTCTCGCACCACGGCACGCCCCGTTCTCCGTCCATGCCTTCACGCGTTCGGACCAGCGTGACACGTCCGTACGGGGCGCGCACGTTGCCCCGTCCCGGCTCGGGCCCAGGTCATGCGGTGGGGTCCCCGGGCGCGCGGAGGGTGCGGCGTACGGCGTCGCGGAGCCGGTGGTGGGCCCGGTCGGCCGCACGGCGGGAGCGCCGGGCCATGCCGACGGCACCGGGCGGGGCAGGGGCAGCGGGATGTCCAGGAGGGCCCCGCCGGAGCGTGCGCCGCATGTCAGCGGTCCGCGGACGCCTCCTCCGCGCTCCCGGCCGGGCGTCCCGCGTGCAGTTCGAGGGGCCCCGAGCCGGCCTTGCGGGCGGCGAGGCAGGCCTTGATCTGGCGTCGCAGCGAGGGGGCGACCAGGCCGCGCAGCTCCCCCGGGGAGGCCGTGCGCCAGTCGAGGAGTTCGGCGGGGGGCAGCCGGATGCGGTCGAGCACGGGAGCGCTGAGGACGCCGCCGTCGTACAGGAACCGGATGCGGGCCGGACGGCCCGCCTTGTGCGACCAGTTGACGGCGAGGAGGCGGCCCGGGGCGAGGTCCAGGCCGAGTTCCTCCAGCACCTCCCGCCGGGCCGCGGCGCGCGGGGTCTCGCCGGTGTCGCTGTCGACCCCGCCGCCCGGCAGCTGGTGCCGGCCGGGCTTGCCGTACGCGGGCCGTACGAGCAGCACCCCGCCGTCCGGGCCGGTGAACAGGACGCTCGCCGCGGTGAGGGCCTTGGGTCGGTTGGCCCGGTGGCTCGCGGAGTCCAGCGCGCCGGAGTGTTCCAGCGCCGCCCGCCGGTCCGGATCCAGGCCGGCCGGGGAACCGGGCTGGGGCACGCCGTCGGCGAGGTGCGCGAACGACCCGTTGTGCAGGGCGGCCAGCCCGGCGCGCAGCCGGGACGCGCTCCGGGTGGGGAGGACCCCGTACGCCTCGTCCGGCGCCAGCCACCGGGCCCGGCAGGGCCCGCCGGCCGCGGCCGGGAGCGCCGCGGCCTCCTCGGCGCCGAGCGGGCCGACGAGGTGGACGTGGACGACGACGGAGCGGGCGTCCGGGCCGCCCGGCCGGGAGTCGACGGCCAGCAGCCGCCCGACCGGTGCGCGCAGTCCCAGCTCCCGCGCCAGGTGCCGCGCGAGTCCTCCCTCGGGCGTCTCGCGCTCCCCGACCGGCCCGCCCGGCAGCACCGGGCCCCCTGCCGACGGGCCCCCTTCCGACGGGTCCGTGGCGGACGGGTCCGCGGCGGACGGTACGAAGACCCGTCCGCGCGCGTCCAGCACGACGGCGGCCGCGGTCACGAGCGGCGCGTGCCGGGCGCCGTGCTCCGCCCGGACCGCGCCGGGGGACGAGAGGGAGGGACCGGCGGGGTGCGGGCGGCGGTGGGGCGTGATGGTCACAGGACTCCTAGGAGGGGTGGGCAGGCAGGCACCGTGCCCGGCACGCGGCCCGCCCACCGGCGCAGACACGCGCCGCGCCGGCTCAGGCGCGCGCCAGGAGGAGGCCGCCCATGGTGACCATCATCGCCGCGACGAGCCCGTCCAGCACCCGCCAGGCCGCGGGGCGGGACAACAGCCCGCTGAGGAGCCGGGCCCCGTACCCCAGGGCGGCGAACCAGGCCAGACTGGCCACGACGGCCCCGATGCCGAACGCCCAGCGCAGGTCTCCCCGGTCGGCCGCGAGGGAGCCCACGAGCAGCACGGTGTCCAGGTACACGTGCGGGTTGAGCCAGGTCATGGCCAGGCAGGTCAGCACGGCGCGGCGTACGGAACCGGGAGCGGGGGCGGCCCCGTCGGCGGTCAGGGCGGCGCCCGGGACCGGTCGCACGGCGCGGCGGGCGGCGAGAACCCCGTACCCGACGAGGAACGTTCCGCCGGCCAGGCCCACGACGGTCAGCGCGGCGGGCCAGGCGGTGACGAAGGCGCCGACCCCGGCGACGCCGAGGGCGATCAGCAGGGCGTCGGACACCGCGCAGATGGCGACCACCGCGAGCACCGCGTGGCGGCGGGCCCCCTGGCGGAGGACGAAGGCGTTCTGGGCGCCGATGGCCACGATGAGGGAGAGTCCGGTGCCGAAGCCGGCGAGGACCGCCGTGGTGATGCCGTAGGTCATGACACCGACCGTAGGCAGCGCCTTCGTTTCAGTACAGCTAAAGATTTTTACGTATCATTAGCCCTTGTGATGGAA
Source organism: Streptomyces sp. NPDC058701 (assembly GCF_042715295.1). Lineage (NCBI taxonomy): Bacteria > Bacillati > Actinomycetota > Actinomycetes > Kitasatosporales > Streptomycetaceae > Streptomyces > Streptomyces sp. NPDC058701. The sequence goes on from NZ_JBHXSY010000005.1 coordinate 292,768, forward strand.
GAGCTTCCCCTGGACCAGGTCCGGACGCTGCTCGCCGTGGTGGACGAGGGCACCTTCGACGCGGCGGCTGCGGCCCTGCACGTGACGCCGTCCGCGGTGAGCCAGCGGGTCAAGGCGCTGGAGCAGCGGACGGGCCGGGTGCTGCTGATGCGGACGAAGCCGGTGCGGGCGACGGAGTCCGGGGAAGTGGTCGTCCGCTTCGCGCGGCAGCTGTCCCGCCTGGAGCGGGACGCGCGGGCCGAGCTGGGCATCTCCGACGGGGCGGGCCCGGTCCGGCTGCCGATCGCGGTGAACGCGGACTCCCTCGCCACCTGGTTCCTGCCCGCCCTGGCCCGGGTCCCGCAGGACCCGCCGGTCTGCTTCGAACTGCACCGCGAGGACGAGTCGCACACGACGGCCCTGCTGCGGGAGGGACAGGTGATGGCGGCGTTGACCTCTTCGCCGGACCCGGTGGCGGGATGCACCGTGCGGCGGCTGGGCCAGATGAGGTACCTCCCGGTGGCGCACCCGGGGTTCGCGGCCCGGCACCTGACGGGGGCGCTGGACCGGGACCTGCGGGAGGCGCCGACGATCGTGTTCGACCGGAAGGACGTCCTCCAGGACGCGTTCGTACGGTTGCTCACCGGGGACGCGACGGCCGGAGCAGGACACGTACGGCACTACATGCCGACGTCGGAGGGGTTCCGCGACGCCGTCGTCGCCGGACTCGGGTGGGGGCTGGTACCGGAGACCCAGGCCCGGCCGCTGGTACGGACGGGGCAGCTGGTGCTGCTGGCGCCGCGCCGGCCGATGGACGTGCCGCTGTACTGGCAGCAGTGGAAACTCGACTCGCCGGTGCTGTCGATGGTGGCCGGGGTGATCGCGGAAGCGGCGGCGCAGGCGCTGCGGGGGCCCTCGCCGGGCAGGACCTAAGCTGCGGGCCATGGAGTCCTACACGATCGGTCAGGCGGCGCGGCTGCTCGGTGTGAGCGTCGACACGGCGCGGCGCTGGGCGGACGCGGAGCGGTTCCCCACCCGCCGGGACGGCACCCGCAGGATGGTGGAGGGGCCGGACCTGGCGGCGTTCTGCGTGGAGGTCGCACAGGAGGGTGCCGAGGGCGGCGACGAAGCCCCGTACACCTCGGCGCGCAACGCCTTCCCGGGGATCGTCACCGGAGTGAAGCTCGGAACGGTCGACGCACAGGTCGAGATCCAGGCGGGACCGCACCGGGTCGTGTCGCTGCTGACCCGGGAGGCGGTGGAGGAACTCGGGCTGGAGGTCGGCGCGCGGGCCACGGCCCGCGTGAAGTCCACGAGCGTCTTCATCGACCGGGCGTAACCCACCGCCGCCGTGACGTCGGGCACGAAGGTGGCGCGGGGCGTCCCGGCGCGGGGCCGTCGGGCGAGGCCGGCCCGCCCCCGGCAGGCTCGCCCCCCGGCCGGCGCCCCCCCCGGCCGGCCCGCCCCCCGGCAGGCCCGGCCGCGGGGCTGCGGCCGCGGGAACGCCCGGTCGCGGTGGCCGGAGGGGTGCGGCCGCGGTGGCACACTTGCCGGTGATCCGCCGAAGGGGAGAAAGCCGTTGTCCATGTTCAGCAGCCTGCGCCGGGCCGTTCGCCGCGGCTACCGGCGGGCCGTCGACCTCAGCCACCCCGCCCGCTCCCCGCTCGGCAGCGCGGTCGTCAACTGCGTCGTCTACCAGGACGGCGTACGCCAGGACGGCTGTTCGGAAGCCGAGGAGGCGCTGCGCCGGGTCCGCAAGACGGGCCACGGCTTCGTGTGGATCGGCCTGCACGAGCCGGCGCAGGAGGAGCTCGCGGGCCTCGCGGAGCTGTTCGGCCTGCACCCGCTCGCCGTCGAGGACGCCGTCAACGCCCACCAGCGCCCCAAGGTGGAACGGTACGACGACACCCTGTTCTCCGTCTTCAAGACCGTGCGCTACGTCGAACACGAGGAACTGACCTCCACCAGCGAGGTGGTGGAGACCGGCGAGCTGATGGCCTTCACCGGCGACGACTTCGTCATCACCATCCGGCACGGCGGCCGCGGCACCCTCGGCCCGGTCCGCGAGGCGCTGGAAGCCTCCCCGGAGCTGCTCTCCAAGGGGCCGGCGGCCGTCCTGCACGCCATGGCCGACCACGTCGTCGACGACTACCTGGCCGTGACGGACGCCGTGCAGAACGACATCGACGCCGTCGAGACCGCCGTGTTCAGCGAGTACGGGGGCCGGGGCGACGCCGGCCGGATCTACCAGCTCAAGCGCGAACTGCTGGAGCTGCGGCGGGCGGTGGCGCCGCTCGGCCGACCGCTCACCCAACTGGCCACGCAGCCGATACCGGTCATCCCGCCGGAGGTCCGCACGTACTTCCGGGACGTGGCCGACCACCTGACCCGGGCCACCGATCAGATCGGCGCGTACGACAACCTGCTCGACTCCATCCTCCAGGCGCACCTCGCGCAGGTGACCGTCGCGCAGAACGAGGACATGCGCAAGATCACGGCCTGGGCGGCGATCGTGGCCGTGCCGACGATGGTCTGCGGGGTCTACGGCATGAACTTCGACCACATGCCGGAGCTGCGCTGGACGTACGGGTACCCGCTCGTCCTCGGGGTCATGGCGCTCGCCTGCTTCGTCATCCACCGGGGCTTCCGGCGCAACGGCTGGCTCTGACCCCCGGCGGGCGGTCATGACCGCCGGCCGTCGGCCGCCCGCCACGTCAGGCGGTCAGGGCCATCAGCATCACGGGGGCCGAAGTCGGCTGCTCCGATCCGCCCGCCGGCTCCAGCGTCAGGCCGACCGCCGACGCCCGGCCGGGGGAGCCCGTCATCAGGGTGCCTCCGTCCCCGGCGAGCAGCCCGGCCGGCCGCATCTCCGGGCCGTCCGCGAACCACAGCTGGTACGTCTTGCCCTCCGGCGCGGGCGGCAGCCCCGAGCCGAGGAACACGGCCCGGTCCTGCCGTGCGGAGAGCACCACCGTCGCCGTCGCACCGCCCGGTGAGCGGCCCGACACCGTACGGGCATCGGGGGCCGTGATCACCGCCGCCAGATCCCGGAGGGCCCGGTCCGGCTGCGGGGACTCCTCGCCGGACCACAACGCCGCGCCGCCCAGGGCGAGACCGCCGGCCAGGCCCCCGGCCAGGCACGCCGCGAGGGCCAGCGGGAGCGCCCGCCGCCGCAGCGCGACCATGCCGCGCCGGGGCGGGGCGAGCTGGCGCACCGTGTCGATGCGGGCCAGCACCTCGGTCCGCATCGCCGGCGGCGGGGCCAGCGCGACCGCCGAACCCAGCCGGGCCGCGGTCGCCGAGAACTCCCGTACGTCCTGCGCGCACGCGGGACACCGCGTCAGGTGGTGGGCGAACGCGTCCCGCTCGCCGGGTTCGAGTGCGTTCACGGCGTACGCGCCCGACAGGGCGTGGAGGTGGTCGGAGTCGGTCGTCATGCGGTCACCCCCATGCAGTCGCGCAGCCGGATGAGTCCGTCGCGCAGGCGGGTCTTGATCGTGGGCAAGGGGGCGTCCAGGGTCTCGGCGACCTCGCGGTAGGTGAGGCCGCCGTAGTAGGCGAGGGTGACGGCCTGACGCTGCAGCTCGGTCAGGCCGCGCACGCAGCGGCGTACCTGCTCGCTCTCCAGCCGGATCTCGACCTGCTCGCTGACCTCGTCGTACGGGCGCTTGTGCTCGCGGGCTGCGGTGTCCTGTTCGCGGGCCGCGGCGGCCTGGGCCGAGCGGACCCGGTCCACGGCGCGGCGGTGGGCGATGGTCATCACCCACGTCATGACGGAGCCCTTGTCGGACCGGTAGCGCGGTGCCTGGCGCCATACGTCGATCATGACCTCCTGGGCGACCTCCTCCGACTGGGCACGGTCGCGCAGGACCTTGACGGCGATGCCGAAGACGGGGCCCGCGACCACGTCGTAGAGCGCGGCGAAGGCGTCCTCGTCGCCGCGGGCGACGCGTTCCATGAGCGCGGGGAGGTCGGGGGCGCCGGATTGGTCCGGCACGCCGAAGGCCGTCTGCTGCCTCACGCCGCCGTCCCCGGGCCGGCCGGCGGGCGGATACGCGTATGCGTCATGGGTGTTCCTTCACTGCGGGCGGTGCTGCGGGCGGGCGGCCGAGCGGCGGGCGGGCGGACAGGCGGACGGGCGGACAGCGGGCCGGCGGACGCGGGCGCGCGCGGCGGACACCCTTGCTTCGGAGCCCGCGGCCTGCCGGATTGGTCAGCGGCGGAAAGGATTCGGCGGAAGTCATTCCGGGGGTCTTGAGAGACCGACCGATCTGGTAGTAAAGTTTCCTAACACAACTGGGAATGCCTCAACTACCGTACGGAGGCCTTGTGTTCACCCCCCAACGCACGTCACTGGCGATCGCTGTCGTCCTCGGCAGCACGCTCCTCGCCGTACCGGTCACCGCGCACGCCACCGCCCCCGCATCCAGGTCGGCCGTCTCCGGGGCGCCGGTCGCCGCGGCCGCGGGGCTCGACGATCCGGCGAAGAAGGACATCGCCATGCGGATCGTCTCCAGCGCGGAGAACTCCTCCCTGGACTGGAAGGCGCAGTACAAGTACATAGAGGACATCGGTGACGGCCGCGGCTACACGGCCGGGATCATCGGCTTCTGCTCCGGCACCGGGGACATGCTCGACCTCGTCGAGCACTACACCCAGGTCAAGCCGGGGAACGTACTGGCCAAGTACCTCCCCGCCCTGCGCCGCGTCGACGGCAGCGACTCGCACGCCGGCCTCGACCCGAACTTCACCCGGGACTGGGCGAAGGCGGCCCAGGACACCGCGTTCAAGAAGGCCCAGGACCACGAGCGCGACCGGGTCTACTTCAACCCCTCGGTCCGGCAGGGCAAGTCCGACGGCGTCGGTACGCTCGGCCAGTTCATCTACTACGACGCCATCGTCATGCACGGCGACGGCACCGACTCCACCAGCTTCCGCAACATCCGGGGGCGCGCCCTCGCGAAGGCCAAGCCCCCGGCTCAGGGCGGCAACGAGACCACCTGGCTGAACGCCTTCCTCGACGCCCGCGTCTGGGCGATGAAGCAGGAAGAGGCGCACAGCGACACCAGCCGCGTCGACACCGCCCAGCGGGTCTTCCTGAAGAAGGGAAACCTGAACCTCGACACCCCGCTCGACTGGAAGGTCTACGGCGACCCCTTCCGCATCGGCTGACCCGCGAAGGTGCGCCGCGGCCCGGTTCCCGTCCCTCCCGGATCCGGCCCGCGGTGTCGCGGCGGAGTAACGATGTGGCCAACGATCGGTGCTGGCCGCGGACTCGACGGCAGGTGCGGGCCGCGGACTTTCCGGACTTCCGCGGACACAGCGGCACTTCGGCCATCCGCGTTTCCCGGCCAGCGCCGGAAATCAGGCCCCGTGGGTGAATTGGCGCCCTCCAGAACTGGCTTGACCGCGATGTAAGCCGAGCATAAGTTCTGCCCCGGCTTGATCCAGCAGGACGGGCCCGAACCACCGTCCTCTGGGGGACCCATGAACCACTACCTCGACGTTCTGAAGAAGTACGCCGTGTTCTCCGGCCGCGCCCGCCGCCAGGAGTACTGGATGTACGCCCTCTTCAACGTGGGCATCATCGTCGTCCTCGCGATCCTCGACGCCGTGCTCGGCACTGCCCCGATCCTGGTCGGCATCTACGCCCTCGGCGTCTTCCTGCCGGGCCTGGCGGTCACCGTCCGCCGCCTGCACGACCTCGGCAAGTCCGGCGCCTGGTTCCTCATCGCCCTGGTCCCGCTCATCGGCGGCATCTGGCTGCTGGTCCTGACGGCCTCCGAGGGCCAGCCGCAGGCGAACCAGTACGGCGAGAACCCGAAGGCCGTCCACGCCTGACCCACCCGGCCCGCGGGCCGTCGTGCCTGAGCGCCGCCGTGGCCGGAAACAGCCGCGGCGGCGCTCTCGCCGTTCCGGGGCCCGCGTGACGCGCGTCTCCCGCGCTTCACGGCAGGGGGCTGTCCGGACCGGCCCGATCACGAGATATCTTGATGTCGAGCAATGTTGCAGACGAGAGACGCAGACTGTGGAGCGGAGCATCCGGTGACTGACTCGACCATCATCTACACGCACACCGACGAGGCCCCGGCCCTGGCGACGTATTCGTTCCTGCCTGTGATCCAGGCGTACGCGTCGACGGCCGGAGTGAGCGTCGAGACCCGTGACATCTCCCTGGCCGGTCGGATCATCGCCAGCTTCCCCGAGCACCTGGAAGAGGGCCAGCGCATCGCCGACGCCCTCGCCGAGCTCGGCGAGCTGGCGAAGACCCCGGGCGCGAACATCATCAAGCTGCCCAACGTCTCGGCCTCGATCCCGCAGCTCAAGGCCGCGGTCGCCGAGCTCCAGGGCCAGGGATACGCGCTTCCGGACTACCCGGACGACCCGAAGACCGACGAGGAGCGCGAGACCCGCGCCCGCTACGACAAGATCAAGGGCAGCGCCGTCAACCCGGTCCTGCGCGAGGGCAACTCCGACCGCCGTGCCCCCGCCTCGGTCAAGAACTACGCGAAGGCCCACCCGCACCGCATGGGTGCCTGGACCGCAGAGTCGAAGACCAACGTGGCCACCATGGGCGCGAACGACTTCCGCTCCACCGAGAAGTCCACCGTGATCACCGAGGCCGGCACGCTGCGCATCGAGCACGTCGCCGCCGACGGCTCCACCACCGTCCTGCGCGAGTCCGTACCGGTCCTGGCCGGCGAGGTCGTGGACGCCTCCGTGCTGCACGTGGACGCGCTGCGCACCTTCCTGAACGACCAGATCGAGCGCGCCAAGGCCGAGGACATCCTGTTCTCCGTGCACCTGAAGGCCACGATGATGAAGGTCTCCGACCCCATCGTCTTCGGCCACGTGGTCCGCGCCTTCTTCCCGAAGACCTTCGCCCGCCACGGCGAGACCCTGGCCGCCGCCGGCCTCTCCCCGAACGACGGCCTGGGCGCCATCCTGAACGGCCTGGGCGCGCTGCCCGACGCCGACGCGATCAAGGCCTCCTTCGACGCGGAGATCGCCGAGGGTCCCGCCCTCGCGATGGTCGACTCGGACAAGGGCATCACCAACCTGCACGTACCGAGCGACGTCATCGTCGACGCCTCCATGCCGGCCATGATCCGCACCTCCGGCCACATGTGGGGCCCGGACGGCGCCGAGGCCGACACCCTGGCCGTCCTGCCGGACAGCAGCTACGCCGGTGTCTACCAGGTCGTCATCGACGACTGCCGCGCGCACGGCGCCTTCGACCCGTCCACCATGGGCTCGGTGCCGAACGTCGGCCTCATGGCCCAGAAGGCCGAGGAGTACGGCAGCCACGACAAGACCTTCGAGATCGCCGCCGCGGGCACCGTCCGCCTCGTCGACGCCGAGGGCACCACGGTCCTGGAGCAGGAGGTCGCCGCCGGCGACATCTTCCGCGCCTGCCAGACCAAGGACGCGCCGATCCAGGACTGGGTCAAGCTCGCCGTCACCCGCGCCCGCGCCACCGGCAACCCGGCCGTCTTCTGGCTCGACGAGGACCGTGCGCACGACGCGCAGCTGATCGCCAAGGTCAAGACGTACCTCGCCGACCACGACACCGAGGGCCTGACCCTCAAGATCCTCTCCCCGGTCGAGGCCACCGCCTTCTCCCTGGAGCGCATCCGCCGCGGCGAGGACACCATCTCGGTGACCGGCAACGTGCTCCGCGACTACCTCACCGACCTGTTCCCGATCCTGGAGCTGGGCACCAGCGCCAAGATGCTGTCGGTGGTCCCGCTGATGAACGGCGGCGGCCTCTTCGAGACCGGCGCCGGCGGCTCCGCCCCCAAGCACGTGCAGCAGCTCGTCAAGGAGAACTACCTGCGCTGGGACTCGCTCGGCGAGTTCCTCGCGCTGGCCGTCTCCTTCGAGCACCTCGCGACCACCACCGGCAACGCCCGCGCCCAGGTGCTGGCCGACACCCTGGACCGCGCGACCGGCACCTTCCTGGCCGAGGACAAGTCGCCGAGCCGCAAGCTCGGCGGCATCGACAACCGCGGCAGCCACTTCTACCTCGCCCTGTACTGGGCGCAGGAGCTGTCCCGGCAGATCGACGACCCGAAGCTGGCCGCCGCCTTCGACCCGCTCGCCAAGACCCTGGCCGAGTCGGAGCAGACCATCGTCGACGAGCTGAACGCGGTCCAGGGCTCGCCGGCCGACATCGGCGGCTACTACCAGCCCGACGCCGCCAAGGCCGCGAAGGTCATGCGCCCCTCCGAGACCTTCAACCAGGCCATCGCCACCCTCGGCTGACGCCGGTGGCCGTGCCCGCACGCCAGTGACGCGCTCCGCCCCGGCCGGCCCCGTGCCCGGCCGGGGCGGACGTGTGTCCGCACTCCGGCGGCGGCCACGCCCCGTACGATCCGTCCGGCCCCTCCGCGGCGAGGCCCGCTTCGCCGCCGAGGGCACCCCGCGCCGCTCGGCCCGGGTGTACGGGACCTTCGTCGACGAGATCGTCCTGGGACGGCTGGCCGAGTGCCGGACCGTGCGCTAGCGTTCGCCACCGGTGATCCAGGGGGGTTCTGTGGCACGGGGTTCCAACACGTCCTGCGCGGGCATCGGCTGCGCGGGCTTCCTGCTGCTGGTGGTCGTCGTGCCGACCGTCGGGTACCTGCTGGCGCTCCCGCTGGTCCTGCCCGACCTGCTGGCCGAGCAGACGCCGCCGCAGCGGCTGCACGGCTTCGGACCGTACCTGCTCGTCCACGCGTTCCCGGTCGTCACCGCCCTGGCCCTCGCGCTCTACGCGGGCCGGAGCCGGGGCCGGAGCCGCGGCGGCCGCGTGTCCGTGTGGTGGCCGGCCCCGGCGCGGGCGGCCGCCCTGCTCGCCGTGGTCGCCCCCGTCCTGTGGTGGGTCGAGGGCCGGGTCGGGGACGTCCCCGCCTGGAACGTACGGGCGGCCGCCGAGAGCGGCGCCGCCGGGCTGGTGGCGCTCGCGTTCGTGGGCGTGATCCGCCGGTGGGGCGGCTCCCGCTGGCTGGGCGGCCGGCCCTGGGGCGGCTTCCGGCTCCGGCGTCCCGGCCGGGGCGGTGACCGCAGGCCCGCCGCGGGCGAGATCTGGCTCGCCATGGTGCCGCTGCGCGAGGACCCCGAACGGCAGCTGCGCCACTACTGCGTGGTGCTGGCCGCCCACGCCGGTCACGCGGAGGTGGCCCAGATCACCAGCAAGGACAAGGACGGCCGGTCCGACCACATCTGGTTGCCGAACGACGGCTGGGACACCACGTCCGGCCGGGACCACTGGGTGGAGGCCGGCCGGGAGCCGCGCCGGGTGGAGTACGGCCTGTTCCTCACGTCCCGACCCCAGGGGCCCTGCCCGCCCGAGGTGTGGCGCGAGCTCAGCCGACAGCTGGGCTGAGGCCGGCGGCGGGCAGGCGGCGCATCGGGCGGCCGACGCCGCCGGGGCGGGACACGGGGGGCCGTACCGGCCGTTCCGGGCGCGTCGGGGTGCTCGGACTCGCTCATGGATACGTCGCCGGCCGGCCGTCAGAGCCGGTGCACCCGCTCCTGTCCGATGCCGAGCGGGGACCGTCCCGCGGCGAGGATCCGCAGCCCGGGGGCCACGGAGAGGAGGTCCCGCAGCCAGGCGCGCGCCTGCGGTCCGAGCAGGTCGGCGCCGTCCAGCACGAGCAGCATGTCGCGTTCGGCCAGCCAGGACGCGGTGTTCGCCGTCCCGCACGGTGGCGCGGGCGTTTCGGGAACGCGGCAGAGCGCGGCCGTGAGCTCCCGGGTGCCGTGGACCCCGACCGACGGCTCGAAGGCGACGACGGACACCCCGTCGTAGAAGTTGGACGCGATCCGCCGTGCGATCTCCCGCACCAGCAGGCTCCGCGGTTCGCGGAACCCACCGGTCACGGTCACCACCCGCCCCGTCCGGACGGCGGTGAGCAGCCGGGACAGCTCGGCGGACGTGGCTGCCGACGTCCCCGTGGATCCGGATTCCCCCATCGGCACGATGCCCCCCATTGCATGCGTGACCAAGCGCGGCAAGCGTGCTGGTTCGAGCCGCGTGTCGACGATTATGCGCCAGTTGAGCCGGAAGGCCAGGGGAACGTCGCATTCCGCCGAAGGGCCCCGCAGGGTGGCCGCCCGCCGGGGCCTCGATACGGTCAACGGCGTTGCCGGACAGTGCTGTTGGGGCCGATGGCCGCCACGTCGGAGCGGTCCGTCCCGGACGTGAGCCGAGTCCGCCGGATGGTGGAGGGGGCGTAGACGACGCACGGCGCCGGGCCGGGCCCGCCGCCCCCGCGGCCGGGGAAGGCCCCTGGGCAGGGCGCGGTGGCCCGCCCCCGGCCGGTGGGCGCCGGGTGCGAAGCGGAAGGAGTTGCGCCTGCGTGGGTGCGACGCCGGGAAGGAGTCCTGCGCGACGCCGTGTCGAGGCCGTTGCCGCACCGGCCGGATTAGCCCCGGCAAAGCGGTCGGCGTAGTTCCCGTGCGCCCCGTGACGTACGTGTCCCCGCCCCGGCGCCTGGAACGGTTGTCCGGGCGACGGTAATGGGCTCTACTGCTGTGCAGCCCCCACTCGGGGCATATTCCCGGGGAGGGGCCACGATGACAGCGGACCGGCGAGCGGACCGGCGAGCAGGGCGACGGACGGGCCGGCGGGCGCAGCGGGCGGCGCAGCCCGTCTCGCACCGCCGCAGACCGGCGCTCAGGAGACGCGGCCCGCTGGTCGCCCTCGTCTCCGGCTTCCTCCTCGTCGGCGTCTGCGCGGCCACCGGAATAGCCTGGGACCCCTCCTCGGCGGCCGGCGTGCGCGGCAGTTCGGCCCCCGTCATCGGTGTCCCCTGGTCGACCGGCCCCGACGCCGCCCCCGGCACACCGGTGCCCACCGCCCCGGGACCCGACCAGAGCCCCACCCCGGACACGTCCCCCGGCGGCACGGGCACCCCCGGAGGCGCGAGCGCCGGCACCGGGGGCGTCCGCCCCGCAGGAGCCCTGCCCTTCGACCTGCCCCAGCCGGCGGCCCTCCGGTCGGGCGCCGCGGGCAAGAAGCTGGTGTTCGCCCACTACTTCACCCCGTACCCGCTCTCCCTCGACAACGCGAGCGCGGACGCCGACTACTACACCCGCAACTACCTGAACCCGGACGGCGAGAGCGGCAAGCACGAGCGGTACGGCGGCCTGCTGCGCGACCGGCCGCTGCCCGTACAGCCGAAGGGCGGCGACTGGGAGTACGCCAACCTCCAGCAGGAGGTGCGCACGGCCCGAGCGGCCGGCATCGACGGGTTCACCCTCGACATGCTCTCCCTGTCCGGCAAGAACTGGGAGCGCTCCAACCAGCTGATGGCGGCGGCCCGTTCGGTGGACCCGGCCTTCAAGGTCATGCTGATGCCGGACATGACCTCGCTGAAGACCGACGACCCCCGCGTGCTCGCCGACGCGATCGCCGCACTCGGCGCGGCCCCCGCCGCGCACCGGCTCCCCGACGGCAGGCTCGTCGTCTCGCCCTTCAAGGCCGAGGCGAAGAGCGCGTCCTGGTGGACCGAGGTGCTGGGCATCCTCACGTCGAAGCACGGCATCCGCACCGCGTTCGTCCCGCTCTTCCTCGACTTCGGCGCCCACAACGGCGACTTCGCCCCCATCAGCTACGGCTTCTCGGAGTGGGGCAGCCGCAGTTACGTCGGCCAGGAGGGCAACACCCGTGACGTCAAGCGGGCGCACGACCTGGGCAAGATCTGGATGCAGCCCGTGTCCGTCCAGGACGCCCGCCCCAACCAGGGCATCTATGACGAGGCCGGCAACACCGCCACCCTGCGCGCCACCTGGAAGCACGCCATCGACGACGGCGCCGACTGGGTCCAGCTCACCACCTGGAACGACTACTCCGAGGGCAGCCAGTTCGCCCCCTCCCTGCACAACGGTCACACCTACCTGGACCTGACCTCCTACTACCTGACCCGGTTCAAGACGGGCAGCTGGCCCGACATCGTCCGGGACACCGTCTACCTCACCGCGCGCACCCAGTTCGCCCAGGCCGATCCGACCGGCGACCAGTCGCTGGTGATGTCCCTGCGCAGGGGCAGCGCCGCACCCCGCGACACGGTGGAGGTACTCAGCTTCCTCGCCGCACCCGCCGTCGTCCGCACGGCCGTCGGATCCGCGAAGGACTCGCACGAGGCCCCGGCCGGGGTCCACTCCGAGCTGCTGCCCCTGAAGCCGGGCACGAGCTCCGCCGAGGTGGTCCGGGGCGGAAAGGTCGCGACCGGGGTGGAACTGCCCTACCCGGCGGACCGCACCGTGGAGGTACAGGACCTCCAGTACTACGCGGCGACCAGCGGCCGGGAGCCGTAGGGGGGCGGCGTCGGAGTCGTTCCGTACGCCCGGGGGCGGGCCGTGCGGTGTCCGGTGCGTGTGCTCGCACGGCGGAGGCCGCCCGCGCACCGGAGCACGGGCGGTCCGACCACGCGGCCGGCGGGCGCGTGCCGGACACCGCACGGCGGGAGCGAGTTCGACGACACCCCCTGAGGCCCCCACGCGGGCTACCGGTCGCCGTCGTGGCGGGAGAGGATCACCACGACAGCCCCGACCCCGCCCTGGGAGGCCCCGTGCCCGACCGCGACCGTCCCGAGGGGCCCCCGGCCGGGCCCCCGACCGCCACCGCGCGGCAGACCGGCGGCCGGCCGTCCGGCGGGGAGCCGGCGGCGCCCTCCGGAGGGCGCGCCCCGGGACGGCCCGACGGCCGCACCGACGTCCCGGCACGGGTCTTCCCGGGCACCGAGGGGCTGTTCCGCCTCGACCCCTCCGTCGCGCACCTGAACCACGGCTCCTTCGGCGCGGTCCCCGTACCCGTACAGGAGGCGCAGGCCGCCCTCCGGGCCCTGGCCCACGCCGACCCCGACGCCTTCTTCCTCGGCGTCTGCGACCGGCTCGCCGGGGCCCGCGCCCGGATCGCCGCGCACCTCGGCGCCGACCCCGACGGGCTCGCCTTCATCGCCAACGCCACCGAGGGCGCCAACCTCGCCCTCGACGCGATCCCCTTCGCCGACGGCGACGAGATCCTGGTCACCGACCACGGCTACGGCACCGTCGTCGCGGCCGCCGCCCGCCGCGCCGCGGTCACCACCGTCGCCCTCGACCCCCTCCTGCCCGACGAGGACGCCGTCCGCGAGGCCGTGCTGGCCGGTCTGACACCCCGTACCAAGGCGGCGGTGCTCGACCACGTAAGCTCGCCCACCGCCCGCCTCATCGCCTCCCCCCGGCTCCTCGCCGACCTCCGGGAACGCGGCGTCACCACCGTGGTCGACGGCGCCCACGCCCCCGGCATGCTCGCCGACCCCCTCGCCGGCCGCGCCGACTTCTGGTTCGGCAACCTCCACAAGTGGGGGTACGCCCCGTCCGGCAGCGCGGTCCTCGCCGTCGCCCCGGAGCACCGCCACCGCGTCCGCGCACTCGTCCCCTCCTGGGAGGACCAGCACGGGTTCCCCCGCTCGGTCGAGTACCGCGCCACCGCCGACTACACCGGCTGGCTCGCCGCGCCCGAGGGCCTGGACCTCCTCCAGCGCCTCGACGCGCCCCGGGTACGGGCCCACAACAGCGCCCTGGCCGCCCACGGCGCGTCCCTGCTCGCCGAGATCCCCGGGCTCACCCCGCTCCCGCACACCGAGGGCCTCGCCATGCGGTCCCTGCGCCTGCCGCCCGGCACCGCCGAGACCCCCGAGGACGCCGTGGCCCTGCGCGAGGAGATCGCGGCACGCCTCCGCGTCCGGGTCCTGGTCTGGCCCCGGCCGGGCGGCGGCGGCATCCGCGTCTGCGGGCAGGTCTACAACCGGCCCGAGGAGTACGAGCGCCTCGCCGCCGGGCTGCCCGCGTACCTCAGCCGCGCCTGAGGGGGCGGGGGTCCGCGTACCCCGGCGCGCCCGAGGGGCGCGGGCCCGCCCGCCTCAGCCGCGCCTGAGCAGGTAGGTGTCCATGATCCAGCCCTTGCGGGCGCGGGCCTCGGTGCGCAGCTCCTCGATCCGCCCCGCGACCTCACCGAGCTTCCCCGACACGAGGATCTCGTCCGGGGTGCCGACGTAGGCCCCCCAGTAGATGAACAGGTCCTGGTCCAGGTGGGCGGTGAAGGCGTGCCGGGCGTCGAGCATCACCACCACGTCGTCCACCCCCTCCGGCCAGCCCTCGGCCAGCCGCCGGCCGGTGGTGATCTGGACCGGGCGGCCCACCCGGTTCAGGTTCGTGCGGTGCCGGGCCAGCAGCGAGGACACGCTGCTGATGCCCGGCACCACCTCGTGCTCGAACGCCACCCGGCCCTTCTCCAGCACCTCGTCGAGGATCGCCAGCGTGGAGTCGTACAGCGAGGGATCGCCCCACACCAGGAACGCCCCGGTCTCGCCCTCGGCCAGGTCCTCCGCGATGAACCGCTCGAACAGTTCGGCCCGCGCGCTGCGCCAGCCGTCCACCGTCGGGGCGTAGTCCGCCGGGGTGCGGTCCCGGTCCGGGTCGCGGCCCTCCACCAGCCGGTGCCCCGGGCGGGCGTGCTCATCGAGCATCGCCCGCCGCAGCCCGGTCAGGTCCGCCTTGTCCTCGCCCTTCTCCAGGATGAGGAACGCGTCCGCCGCCCTGATCGCCTTGACCGCCTGGAGGGTCAGATGGTCCGGGTCGCCCGCGCCTATGCCGATCACTGAGAACTTCTTCACCCCGCTATTCTGCCCGTCATGCGTGCCGCCCTGTTCGTCACCTGCGTCAACGACGCGCTGTACCCGCGCACCGGCATCGCCGTCGTCCGCCTCCTGGAGCGCCTCGGCGTCACCGTCGACTTCCCGGCCGCCCAGAGCTGCTGCGGGCAGCCGCAGTACAACACGGGCTACCGGTACGAGACGGAACCGCTGGTGCGGCGCACCGCGGAGGCCTTCGCCGGGTACGAGTACGTCGTCACCCCCTCCGGCTCCTGCGCCGCGATGATCCGCGAGCACTACCCGCGCATCGGCCGCAAGGCCGCCGCCGAAGGCCGCGGGACGGCGCTGGCGGACCTGGCCGCGGACCTCGCGCCCCGCGTGTACGAGCTGACCGAGTTCCTGGTCGACGTGCTCGGGGTGAGCGACGTCGGCGCCCACTTCCCGCACACGGTCACCTACCACCCCTCCTGCCACGGCCTGCGGGCCCTCGGCCTGGGGGACCGCCCGCGGCGGCTGCTGGCCGCCGTCAAGGGCCTGGACCTCGTCGAACTTCCCGGAGCCGAGGAGTGCTGCGGCTTCGGCGGCCCCTTCGCCGTCAAGAACCCGGACGTGTCCGCCGCCATGGGCACCGACAAGACCGCCGCCGCGGCCGCCACCGGCGCCGGAGTGCTGTGCGGCGCCGACAACTCCTGCCTCGCCCACCTGGAGGGCCTGCTGCGCCGCGCCGGCTCCCCGGTACGGGTCGTGCACCTGGCCGAGATCCTCGCCGCGACCGAGGAGGAGCCCCTGCGATGACCGCCACGCACCTGGGCATGCCCGCCTTCCCCGCGTTCCCGTCCGCCGCGCGGGAAGCCGTACGGGACGAGGTCCTGCGCGCCAACCTCCGGCACGCCACGCACACCATCCGCGACAAACGGGCCCGCGCCGTCGCCGAGCTGGCCGACTGGGACCGCCTGCGCGACGCCGGGAAGGCCGTCAAGGACCACACCCTGCGCCACCTCGACCACTACCTCCTCCAGCTGGAGGAGGCGGTCACCGCCGCCGGCGGCACCGTCCGCTGGGCGGCCGACGCCGACGAGGCCAACCGCATCGTGACGGACCTGGTGCTCGCCACCGGGGAACGGGAGCTCGTCAAGGTCAAGTCCATGGCCACCCAGGAGATCGGCCTCAACGAGGCCCTGGAGGCCGCGGGGATCGCCGCGTACGAGACCGACCTGGCCGAGCTCATCGTCCAGCTGGGCCACGACCGGCCCTCCCACATCCTGGTCCCCGCCATCCACCGCAACCGCGCCGAGATCCGCGACGTCTTCCGCACCGAGATGGGCGGATGGGGCCGCCCCGCGCCCGAAGGACTCGGCGACGACCCGCGCGAACTCGCCGAGGCCGCACGGCTGCACCTGCGGGAGAAGTTCCTGCGCGCCAGGGTCGCCGTGTCCGGTGCCAACTTCATGGTCGCCGAGACCGGGACCATGGTCGTCCTCGAATCCGAGGGCAACGGCCGCATGTGCCTGACCCTGCCGGAGACCCTGATCTCGGTCGTCGGCATCGAGAAGGTCGTCCCCACCTTCCGCGACCTGGAGATCTTCCTCCAGACGCTGCCGCGCTCCTCGACGGCGGAGCGGATGAACCCCTACACGACCATGTGGACCGGGACCACCGAAGGCGACGGGCCCACCGCCTTCCACCTCGTCCTCCTCGACAACGGCCGCACCGACACCCTCGCCGACGAGGTCGGCCGCCAGGCCCTGCGCTGCATCCGCTGCTCCGCCTGCCTGAACGTCTGCCCCGTCTACGAACGCGCCGGCGGCCACGCCTACGGTTCCGTCTACCCGGGCCCCATCGGCGCCATCCTCAGCCCCCAACTGCGCGGCACCGGCAGCGAGATCGACGCCTCCCTGCCGTACGCCTCGACCCTGTGCGGGGCCTGCTACGAGGTCTGCCCGGTCGCCATCGACATCCCCGAAGTCCTCGTCCACCTCCGCGAACGGGTCGCCCAGGGCGGCCCGGTCACCCGCGACGGCATCCGCGTACGCCTGCTGCCCGCGGACGGCCGCACCGCCGAACGGGCCGCGATGCGCGCCGCCCGGCTGCTCCTGGACCACCCGGGCGCGCTGCGCGCGGGTGAACGCCTGCTGGCCCGCTCCCGCAGGCTGCGCCCGCGCCGCCTGCCGGGTCCCGGGCGGGCCTGGACCGACACCCGGGAGCTGCCGGAGCTCCCCGCGCAATCCTTCCGCGACTGGTGGACCCGCGAACGGGGGACCCCGCAGTGACCTCGAAGGACGTCGTCCTCGGCCGCATCCGCCGGGCGGTGGGGGAGCGGGACCGGGATCCCGGGCCGGGCGCCGTCCCGGCGGTCCCGCGGGACTACCTCGCGGTGCACGGCGCGCGAACCCCCGGCGAGAGCGTCGACCTCCTCGCCGCGCACCTCGCCGAGTACCGGGCGACGGTCCACCGCACCGACGAGGACGGCCTCGCCGCACTGCTGGCACGCCTGCTCGCGCGGCGCGGTGCCCGGACGGTGCTCGTCCCGCCCGGCCTGCCCGCCCACTGGCTCGCGGCGGCGGACGCGGAGCAGGTCCAGGACCGCGCCGAGCACACCGCGCGGCAACTGGACGCCGTGGACAGCGTGGTGACCGGCTGCGCCCTGGCCGTCGCCGAGACCGGCACCCTCGTCCTCGACGGCGGCCCCGACCAGGGCAGGCGCCGGATCACGCTGATCCCCGACCACCACGTCTGTGTGGTCCGCGTCCCCGGACAGGTGGTGGATTCCGTACCGCAGGCCGTGGCCCTGCTGGACCCGGCCCGCCCGCTGACCTGGATCTCCGGCCCCTCCGCCACCAGCGACATCGAGCTCGACCGGGTGGAGGGCGTCCACGGCCCCCGCACCCTGGAGGTCGTCCTGCTCGGCGCACAATAGGCCCATGCCCTCCCACATCGCCCTCACCGCCCTCGTCGTCCACGACTACGACGAGGCCATCGACTTCTACACGCGTGCCCTCGGCTTCGACCTCGCCGAGGACACCGCACGCCCGGACGGCTCCCGCTGGGTCGTGGTCCGCCCGCCCGGCGCCCGGGAGAGCGCGCTGCTGCTCGCCCGCGCCAAGGACGACGCCCAGCGCTCCCGGGTCGGCGACCAGACCGGCGGCCGCGTCGGCTTCTTCCTCCACACCGACGACTTCGCGCGCGACCACGCCCGGATGACGGCCGAGGGCGTCCGCTTCCTGGAGGAGCCGCGCCACGAGGCGTACGGCTCCGTCGCCGTCTTCCAGGACCTGTACGGCAACCGCTGGGACCTACTCCAGCCCGCCGCGTAGCCCCGGCGCCTCGGCGGCGGCGTCCACCTCCGCGCCGCCGTCCACCCGGTGGGCCAGCTCACCGGCCCACCGGACCAGACCCGGTACGTCGACCCCGTACGCCGCCCCGTCCAGCCCCTCGATGCCCGCGGCCCCACGCCGCAGCAGCCGCGCCCCGCCGACCGCGTTCCCCCGCGCGGCGTGCGTCAGCCCTACGGCGAGCTGCGCGAGCCCCCGCCACAGCGGGGCCGCCTCCCCCGGCCCGGACTTCCAGGCGTCCTCGAACACCTCGTGCGCGTGGAACGGCATCCCGGCGTCCAGCAGCCGCTGCGCCTCCCGGACCGTCTGCGCCGGCGAGCGCACCACGCCCTCCGGCTGCCGTCCGACGCCGTCGGCCCCGTACGCCAGCGGCCGCCCCAGCCCGTCCCTGGGCCGCGCGCTCCGCGCCCGGCCCCCGTCGTCCCGATCCCTTGTGTTCATCCGTCCATCCTCGCCGCCGCCGATTACCCGTGCATGCACACCCCTCGCCGTGGGGTAATGTTCTGCATGTGCCGCCGGGACGAGGGAAACCCCAGGTCGGAAGCACAACGGGACGTGGCGCAGCTTGGTAGCGCACTTGACTGGGGGTCAAGGGGTCGCAGGTTCAAATCCTGTCGTCCCGACTAGAGGTTCGCCTCGTAGTCGCAGAACAGAGCCCTGTCTCACTTCGGTGAGGCAGGGTTCTCGTGCGTTCTGCGGGCTTCGCCGGGGGAGCGCGCGCGGCGCGTCACCCCACGGAGTGGCCCGCGGCGCCGCTGGCGAAGAGATGCGGAACCCGGGTGTCGAGGCGGGCAGGTTCCCCACCGGCGTGGTGGGATGACGCGGCAAGGTGGGTTCCGGGCGGCGGGGCGGGGCAGGCGCAGCGTGGTGGGATCCCGTCCCAGGCCGCGCGCGGCCGCGGGGCGGCGGTCGGCGGCGAGGGGAGCAGCGGTGAGTGGTACGGGTTCGTTCGTGGTGTTCGCCAACTTCCTCTCCGACCTGGCGGTCGACCTCAACGAGGGCCGGGTGCTGGAGCAGTGGGCCCAGCAGGCGCCGCGGAAGGCGTGGCTCCTGCGGCCGGGGGACGTGCTGGTCACGCCCGTGCCGCTGGGCCGGGATTTCCTGCGGTACGTGTACGACCTGACCGGGGTGCCCGCGGACGCGGTGACCGTCGTCGAGGTGCCCCCGGCCGGAGCCGTCCCCCTGGCGCTGGCGGTGCGCGAGGCCGGACTCGCCGCGCACGTCCGGGCCCTCGCCGGTGACCGGGGCGCTGCGCTGCTGCCGACCGCGCTGGACGCCTCGGCGATCGCGTTCGCCCGGGAGCTCGGCATCACCGTGCACCCGTACCCGACGGCCGAGGCCGCCGAAGCGGCGCTCGCGACGACGATGCTGCTGAACACGAAGGCCGGGTTCCGCGAGACGGCCGGGCACCTGGGGATGCGGCTGCCCCTCGGACGGGTGTGCCGACGCCCCGAGGTGGACGACGTGGTGCGCGAACTCCTGCACGGCCACGGGGGAGTGGTGGTCAAGCCCGACCGCTCGGCGGGAGGCCACGGCATGCGCTTCGTCTCCCGCGGCGACCTGGACGACGGGGCGTCCCTGGACCTGGACACCGTCGGCGGGCCCCACGGCACGTGGGTCGTGGAGGAACGCCTCGACGTGGCCGAGTCGGTCAGCGTCCAGTTGGACACCACGGCCGCCGACGGAACGCGCGTCCTGTTCAGCGGGGCGATGCGCACGGCCCACGGGTCCTTCACGGGGTACACCTCCCCGCTGCCGCCGTCCTGCGCCCATGTGGCCGGAGAGCTGGAGGAGTGGGGGAGGGCCCTGGGCGGCCACCTCGCCGGTCACGGCTTCGCCGGACCGTTCGGGCTCGACGCGCTGGTGAACGCGGAGGGAGAGGCGTACGCGAGCGAGAGCAACATCCGCCGTACGGCCACCACCACGCCCCACGCCATGGTGACCCGGCTGACGGCCGCGTCGGGCGGCGCCCCCGCGGCCTGGTCGGTGGCGAAGGGGTGGACCGGGCGCCCGTTCGACTTCGAAGGGGCCCTCGGCCGGCTGAGGGAGCACCACCTCGCCTTCGACCCGGCGCGCGGCGAGGGCGTGGTCCTCTACGCGGACGCGCCGCCCGACGGCCGCTCCTGGCGGTACGCGGTGATCGCGCGGAGCGCCGGGGACGTGGCGGAGATGGAAGCCGCGCTGGCCGGGGCCCTGGAGTTCGAAAGCCGCTGAGCCCGCGCCGGTTGCCCGCCGGTCCGCTGTCCGGCGGTCCGTGCCGGCTGCCGCACGCAACACGACGCCGGTCCCGGCACCCCAGGGGGTGCCGGGACCGGCGTCGTGGGACGGGGTCAGGCGGGGCGGCCGCCGAAGGGGGCGCCGGTGCCGTAGTACGTGCCCAGCTCCTCACGGTAGCCGGCATTGCCGAGGTGCTGGTCCCGGTGGAACTCCGGGGCGTCCTTGATCTGCTCCTTGGTGCGGTCGACGTAGACCTTCTTGTCCTCCGCGTCGATCCGCACGACGGTGCTCGCCGGCAGGAGGACTTCCTTGCCGAAGATCCATACGCCGGTGTCCACGACCAGATAGGCGTCACCGACCTCGTCGGAGTGCTTGTCGACCTTGCCGATGCTGCCGTCGGTCGCCTCGACCTTGTAACCGGTCAGGTCCGTACCGGCCAGGTGGCCGGCGGTCGACGTGTAGCTCCACACATGCTCAGTCACGCGAAAACAACTCCTCCGGTACATCGGGGGGCGGCACGGAAATGAATTCCCGGCCACGTCCTCCCTGTTCCTTGCGTCGTGCGCGGCGGTTCGTGTCCTCCGCCTGAGATCCGCGTGCCCCGCATTTCCTCCCCCACACACGTCGGATCGAAATCCGTGGTCGTGATGCCGTTTTCCGGTACACGACGACATGGCGCCGGCCGCACCCCTTAGGAAGGGGTGCGGCCGCGGCCATCCGGGTGCGACCAGCGAAGTGGGCGTTCCGCGAACACCGGGACCCCCCGCCGCGGGGGGTGTTACGGCCGGGGGCAAAAACGAAAAG
>NZ_JBHXSY010000006.1:0-4204 GCF_042715295.1 Streptomyces sp. NPDC058701
CCGGACGGACGGTCGCCGCCACGGTCGTCACGGTTGAAGCCACCGGACGGACGGCCACCGCGGTTGTCACGGTCACCGCCGCGGAAGCCGCCACGGTCACCACCGCGGAAGCCGCCGCGGTCACCACCGCGGTCGCCGCCGCGGTTGTCACGGCGCTCGAAGTTGCCGCGGTCGTCACGCTGGACGCGCTGCTCCTCGCGGCGCTCCTGCGCGGCCAGTTCGGCGGCAGCGGCAGCGGCAGCAGCCGCGACCTCGGCCTCGGCGGCCTCGGCCACCTCGGCGACAGCGGCCTCGGGGTCCTCGCCGCGCTCACGGGCGGAGCGGGCGACCAGGCGGTCGGCCTCCTCGCGCAGCTCCACGGCACGGCGCGACAGGCGCTCGAGCTGCTTGGTGAGCTCGGCCACCTCGCGCTCGGCCTGCTTGGCGGCGTTGTTCGCGGAGTCGGCCTGGACCTCGGTCAGCGAACGCGCACCGGTGATCTCGGCGACCTCCGGGTCGAAGGCGCCGACGCCCTGGACGATGTGGCGCGTGGCGTCGACGCCCGCGTCCTCCATCAGGCGGAAGATCTGGCGGCGCTGGTGCGGGAGCGCCAGCGACACGACGACACCGGACTTGCCGGCGCGGGCGGTGCGGCCCGAGCGGTGCAGGTAGTCCTTGTGGTCGCCGGCCGGGTCCACGTTCAGGACGAGGTCGATGCCGTCGACGTGGATGCCGCGGGCGGCGACGTCGGTGGCGACGAGCGCGTTGACGTAGCCGTCCTTGAAGTCGGCGAGGACGCGGGTACGGGCACCCTGCGTCATGCCGCCGTGCAGCGCGTCGGCCTTCACGCCGGACTCGACGAGCTGCTCGGCGATGCGGTCGGCGCCCAGCTGGGTGCGGACGAAGATGATCGTGCGGCCCTTGCGGGCGGCGATGGCGGCCGTGACCGGCGCCTTGTCCTTCGGCTTCACGACGAGGACGTGGTGCGTCATGGTCGTGACGTTGCCCTGGGCGCTGTCGACCTCGTGCGTGACGGGGTTGGTCAGGTAGCGCTTGACCAGGGTGCCGATCTCGTTCTCCATGGTGGCGGAGAAGAGCATGCGCTGGCCGCCGCCGGGGATCTGGTCGAGCAGCTCGGTGACCTCGGGCAGGAAGCCCAGGTCCGCCATCTGGTCGGCCTCGTCGAGGACCGCGACCTGGACGTTCGCCAGGGAGCAGGCACCGCGGTTGATGATGTCGCGCAGACGGCCCGGGGTGGCGACGAGGACGTCGACACCGCGCTCCAGCGCGAAGATCTGGTTGCTCATCGACGTACCGCCGCAGACGACCTTCATCTTCAGGCCGAGGACGTCGCCGTAGGGCTGGAGGGCGTCCGCCACCTGCATGGCCAGCTCACGCGTCGGCGTGAGGATGATCGCGCGGGGCTTCTTCTTCTCCGTGTGACCGCCGGCCAGCGAGGCCAGGGTCGGCAGACCGAAGGAGAGGGTCTTGCCGGAGCCGGTGCGGCCGCGGCCGAGGATGTCCTTGCCGGCCAGGGCGTCCGGAATGGTCGCTGCCTGGATCGGGAAGGGGGCGGTGACGCCGTTCTGGGCGAGCTTGCGCACGATGCCGTCCGGCAGACCGAGGTCGCTGAAGGTGAGCGTGGGCTCGGCGTCGGCGTCGTCGTCGGCGGCGGAGTCCTCGAGGGACTCGTCGTCGGTGTTCAGGTCGGTGTCGTTCACGTCGGCCTCAAGGGCCTCGATGATCTCGTCCGCCTCGATGGCCTCAATGGCTTCGGTGACCACAAGGGCCTCGGCGTCGACGATCTCGTTGGAGTCGTTCTCGGGCATGACGGAACGGTCAGAACTGGAAATGGACATGCGAAATGCGAAACCTTCCGGAGTCTCGGCACGCGCCCAAACTCCGTGAATCGCAAATCGACCGCCTCAATGCGGTCAGCCACGGTTGGGGAGAGTACGCGCCACACGGCGCTCTTCGGAGTCGGCGCCGGGCAATGGGATCAAACGATCTATAACCATACGCACCCTCCCCCGGGTCTGGCAAGTCACTCCTCCGAGTGATGCTCTGACCTGCGGCGATCCCGCTTCCGTGAGGGGCTCGCCGACCCGGCGGCAGGGGATCGGGAGCGGCTACACCTGGGGCTGGGGCTGGGTGCTGGGCTCCGGTTCCGGGGTCGGCTGGGGCGGCGGCGACGGAGTGGGTTCCGTCACAGGGGGCGTCGGCAGCGGGGGCTCCGGGGTCGGGCTCGCCGGCGGCTGGCCGCCGCCCGAACCCCCGGATCCGCCCGAGCCGCCGGGCGGGGGCTGCTGGGGGCCCTGGCCGCCCGCGCCGCCGCCGGGTCCCGCCGACGGGGTGGGCGCCCCGGGCGCGCCGCTCGGGGCGCCCGGGCTGGGGGTGGCCCCGGTCGCGCCGGAGGCCTTCCCGTCCTCCTTGGCCTTGCCGTCGCGGGCCCCCGTACCGCCCTTGACGCCCTGCCCGTTGCCCTGGACGCCCGAACCGCGGCCGGCGCCGGAGGATCCGCCCGACGCTGCACCGCGGTCGGCCGAGGAGGAGGGGCCGGGCTTGGCGGCGTCCTCGCCGACGCTCATGCAGCCCGCCGAGGCCGCGACCGCGAGCGCGGCGGCGGCCAGGCGGACGGATGCGGACAAATGGCGCACGGGGCACCTCCGGGGCATGGGTGATGAGGTGATGAACAGTCCGCATGTGCGGGTCAATGTGCCCAACTCCCTTTGACCCGCGGGGGACACGCCCGCGCGCACACCCGCTGCGCGCGGGCCCCGGCGGCCTCAGGCGAACAGCTGCCGCGCCACCTGCGACCCGAGGTGGACGGCGCCCAGCCCCACCAGCACCGAAGCACCCACGTTCGCCGCGGCCAGGAAGGTCCGGCCGCGCTCGGCCAGCCGCAGCGTCTCGTACGAGAACGTCGAGTACGTGCTCAGCGCCCCGCACAGCCCGGTGCCCAGCAGCAGGTCCAGCCGCGAGGAGGAGGCTCCGGCCAGCGCCGCCCCGGCCAGGGCGCCGAGCACCAGGCAGGCGACGGCGTTGACCGTGATGGTGCCCCAGGGGAACGGCGTGTCGTGCCGCGCCTGCACCGCCCGGTCGGTCAGGTACCGCAGCGGCGCGCCGACGACCGCGCCCGCCATCACCAGCAGCCAGTTCACCGGGACCCCCCGACGGCCCACCGGGTCAGCGCGGCCGCCCCCCACACGGCGCCCAGCGCCGCCACGACGGTGACCCCGGCGTACGCCAGCGCGGTCCCCGTCTCCCCCTCGTCCAGCAGCCGGGAGAAGTCCAGGGCGTAGGCGGAGAAGGTGGTGAAGCCCCCGAGCACCCCGGCCCCGGCGAAGGGCCGCACGAGCGGGTGCGCCGTGCGGCCGCCCTCGGCGATCAGCACCATCAGTACGCCGATCAGCGCGCAGCCGGCCGCGT
Organism: Streptomyces sp. NPDC058701; assembly: GCF_042715295.1. NCBI lineage: Bacteria > Bacillati > Actinomycetota > Actinomycetes > Kitasatosporales > Streptomycetaceae > Streptomyces > Streptomyces sp. NPDC058701. The sequence goes on from NZ_JBHXSY010000006.1 coordinate 3,409, forward strand.
TGATCCAGAAGGTCGCCCACGGGAAGGCCCCGGGCCCGGCCGGCCAATGCAGCGCGACGCCGTACCGCGCCGACGCCCCGACCGCCCCGCCCGCCGCCACGGCCGCGAGGACCCGGCCCTGCGGCTCCGCGCGCTGGGCCGGCACGTGCAGGTCGACGTCGGGATCGACCGGGCCGCCGTCGTGGCCGTCGCCGCCGGGGACCGGCCGGGTCACCCGTAGCCCAGCTCGTGCAGGCGGTCGTCGTCGATGCCGAAGTGGTGGGCGATCTCGTGCACCACGGTGACCTCCGTCTCGGCGACCACGCTCTCCCGGTCCTCGCACATCCGCAACGTGGGGTTGCGGTAGATGGTGATCCGGTCGGGCAGCACCCCGGCGTACCACTCGCCGCGGTCCGTCAGCGGGGTGCCCTCGTAGAGCCCCAGCAGCTCGGGGTCGTCGGCGGGAGGTTCGTCCTCGACGAACACCGCCACGTTGTCCATCAGCCGCGTGAGCTCCGGCGGGATGCGGTCCAGGGCCTCTGCGACGAGCTCTTCGAACTCCTCGCGCGTCATCTCCAGCACCGGGCCATTGTCCCTCCGGGGGAAACCGTTTTGGCGATAGCTCCCCGGATCCCATATGCTTCTCACGTCCCCGACGCGCTGAGAAGCGCCCGGCGGGCCTTTAGCCCTCATCGTCTAGTGGCCCAGGACGCCGCCCTTTCAAGGCGGTAGCACGGGTTCGAATCCCGTTGGGGGTACGCAACACCATGTGCGAGACTTGTTCTCGCACTATGCAAGGACCTGTGGAGCAGTTGGT